>NZ_CP045687.1:1048125-1397500 GCF_009601705.1 Sulfolobus sp. E5-1-F
ACCAGATCGATTTCATTTTTTGACAAAGGTTGACACCCTAAATTATGACACTTATGTTTCTTTCTTTGAGAATACTTTCCATTATTACTACATCTCTTTTATCCAATTTAAGTCCCTTGTCAGTTATGATAATCTTATCCTTTCTTTTTGCGTAAAATACCTCGTTTTTCAAATCTCCCCTATCTCTATGCAAAATAACATAGCTTCTTACTGTATAAGAATTATCTACCTTTTCCTCAATGATCACATTAGAGATAACTCTTAAAGTATGGGATTGCGGATCTTCAGCCCACGCGTATTCTGTATAAAGTCTATTTACTCTCCTTTCAACAGCTTTTCTATCCTCGTCGAGAACCGTGATTAGTTTTGGTCCTTCATCCGTATAGGGAACGAAATCGGCTAGAAAGATCTTGTACTCAAAATTCTCGCTCAATAAACTTAGCCATTCCTTATACCTTTTATCATCAAGAAGCATGGCTTCATTATATAGGAATGAGAGAACCTTGAGATATTCATCATAAGTCACATTCATTGAGCCTCACCCATTAGGTATTTCTTTAGGGTTGAGTAAAACCCCCTTAATGAGACTTCACTGAAATACTCTCCTACTATCCCTTTAGCGCCTTTTCCTAATACTTCCTCAGCACTTTTATCCATCCCTAGACCTCTAACGTATATCAGTTTAGGATTAATAGAGTGTCTTCTTACTGCGATACCGCTCTCAGTAATTCTGCTCCAGACTTCGGCGTCATCTTGCTCTAATAATCCCGCTGGGCCAAACTCATGTAAGGATCTTTTTAGAACTTGTCTCTTCGTTTCTTCGGGTAGATCACTAAATATCAAGAGACCGCCGTGCACTTCCGTCTGCGTAGGTCCTCTAGGGTGCCATATGTGGAAAATTAGGTAGTTCCATGTAAAGTGAAGAGAGAAGTTAGGAAATACGTTTAATGGACCAAATGGGAACATGTTCTTAACAAATTCGCCGTATCTTTGAGATAGCACCTCAATTGCTTTTTCCAATCTTTCCCTATAGGGCCTTAGTCCCTCAATATCAGCAACTTTACGAGTAGATACTCCAGATGGCACTGAGACTATGCCGTGTCCATTTCCTGGATAAATTATCCTTACATTATTTGGATATCCAGTCCTTAGACCTATTGGTATTGTGGAAGCGTGAGTGAAAGGTGCATGATACGCATCTCCGGCGAAATTCTCCAATGGGATTTTCCAATTAACTGGTATTAGCCACCTATGAATTCCACCATAAACTTCTAAGTTACCTTCAAACATGTCTAAAATTAAGTCCAGATATAACTTCATATCTCCTAAGAAATCCTCAAATGGTATCGGTTTCTCATCAAGAGAAGCCCATATTGTCCCCTTATATACTTTAATATTAGGTATTTGTATTAAACCTAGTTTGTCCTTTTCTAAAATGCCCGCATATCCAGGGTCAAAGTAAGGAACGCCAACTAATTTACCAGTGTTATCAAATGTCCAACCATGATAAGGACATCTAAAGAAGGACGAATTGCCCTGAGTTGCCCTACAAACTCTCATCCCCTTATGGATACAGAAGTTCAAAAAGACTCTAACTTGGTTGTTTTGGTCTCTTGTGACAATTACAGGAGCTTCACCCATGGTGGTTGTAAAATAATCTCCAGCATGACTTATCATGCTATCAAAACCTAAAAACAACCAACTCTTTCTAAATACCGTAGCCAATTCCAAATCATATATATCCTGATCAATGAATAACGATAGAGGTATTTGGCCTTTTTCAGGTTGAAAATCATCAAGGATATTTCTAATTTTTTCCTTAACTTGCATATAAATAATGAGTTAATGGAAGATTATAAAGTTAACTATGTTCTGAAATGAAAAATAATACTATGATATATAACGAAGAGTAATCGTGTTTCTGCTATAGTCACCATAAATTAGTTTATATAATTTGTGTACAATAAATTCAAATTTCTATTATTGAGTATACTAATAATATAAAAAAGGTTTATTAGCTTCTGAATATTAAATCCAAATGATGTGAAATGTTTGGAGGAAAGGAATCTATGAAAGATGTGTATGAAATATTAGAGGAACTAAAGAGTTCCATAGAGGGAGGATATCCGGAATTACCACTGTCAATGTATGCAAGTAGGGAATTATTCGAATTGGAAATGAAGAAATTATGGCCAAGAGTATGGCATTTCTTAGCACATGAAAGTGAAATCCCTAATGAGGGTGACTACGTATTAAGGTACATAGGTCCTAATGTGTCTGTTATAGTGGCAAAAGGGGATGATGGAAAAATAAGGGCTTTCCTTAATGTTTGTAGACACAGAGGAAGGGCTTTCTCCAAGGTAGATAGAGGTAATGCCTCTTTCTTTAGATGCCCATATCACTTTTGGACATATTCTAACAAGGGAGACTTAGTTGGTATACCTCAAGATGAAACCTTTAGTAACGTCCTAGATAGATCCAAATATGGGTTGATTCCGGTAAGAATCGAGAATTATAAAGGATTTATCTTCGGTAATTTAGATGGGAAGGCCGAAAGCCTTGAGAATTATCTAGGTGAGTTCAAATGGTATTTAGATCTTGCAATTAGGGGAGGGGATGTAGAAGTATACGGCAATCCTATAAGATGGGTAGTGAACATGAGTTGGAAAGCCCCAGTGGACAATTTTGGGAGTGACTCTTATCACATTCCCTTTACGCATAGGTCTACCTATAGCATATCTGCAAATCCACTAAAACTAGAGGATGTAGGACTCCAGCCACCGGAAGGAGTTAAAAAAGTTCCAGGCGGATTTTCTGGATATCAATTCGCCTCAGCTAAGGGTCATGGTGGTGGAATAACATCATTATATGACATAACTCAAGAAAACTTAGATAAGATTAAAGAGTTGCCAGTACCGGAGAAAATCTATCAAATATACCCTCCAGGATTACTGGAACATCTTAAAGGGAAGTTAAGTGAAGACCAGTTATTGGCATTAAAGATGGAAATGTTAACTTTAGCAATAACTAGAATTAGAGTTTTCCCTAACCTTGCCTTAATAGTCCATTCTCTATTTTCTGGAGAGGAAAGACAGAAATACGTCCAAGATTATTTACTTAGGGTTTGGAGACCAGTTGACGTAGATAAGACTGAGGTATTAACATACTGTCTAGTTCCAAAGTCTGCTAATGAGGACTATAAGAGGGCTAGTTATAGACAATGTATATTCATGCAAGACGCTTCAGGAATTCTAGATGTCGATGATGTAGAGAATTGGATAATGCAAACACGTATGTCAGCTAGTGTTATTGGAAATAATGTAAAGTTACCAATGGTTCAAAGATTAAAGGAAGGACCAGTTGAGGACTTCCCATTGCCTCATAGTAAAGAGGTACAAGTTTTTAGGGAACCTGCTGATAAATCATCATTAGCTTGGTGGAAGAGATATGTTGAGATTTTACTGAGTTAAGAGGTGAGGGAAATGAATACTATGGAGTTGTGGTTCGAAATAGTGCAATTCTTAAATAAAGAAGCAGAATTATTAGATAATTACAAGTTCAAAGAATGGTTAGAATTGTGGACAGCTGACGCTGAATACATAATGTACTCTAGGCTTAACGTAGTCTCCAATAGTGTAGAACAGCAGTTGGGATCACCTATGATCATGGATAATAGGACTCTCCTTGAAAAGAGAGTGAATAGATTATATACTGAATATGCTTGGGCTGAAATTCCAAGATCTATGACTAGACACTTTGTGACCAATGTGAGAATAGATGCCATACTAAATGAAAATGAAGTTAAGGTTCTTAGTAATGTGTTATTTTATAGACATAAACATGATAACTTATATCATGAATTGTTCTCCTACGAGAGATCCGATATTTTGCGAAAGGTAAATGGAGCCTGGAAGATAGCTAGGAGAGAAATTATACCAGATACTAATATTGTACTGGCTGATAGCCTTACAACGTTTTATTAAATGGTGAAGATAAGTTGGAAGAAATTTACGAAGAGACGGGAGAATATATAGAACTGAAGAACGAGTACGCTTATGTCCTCATAAGGAAAGTCAGAACTAAGAGTGGAGAAAGGTTAGAAATTTTTTCTCCTAACTTTAATCTCAAAAAATTTTTAGATCCCTTAGAACTTGAGTCAGTTCTAACTATAGACCATGAAGAATTTTATAAACTTATAGATAAGCTATATAACTCAAAAAATAAATAATGTTATTTTTTAACAAAATCATTTTTATTTATTTGTTCTCTTCCTTCTTCAGAACCTCATCTAGACTATTTACGTATTTTATTCCCAGATCCGAGATCACTTTCCTAAAGTTATAAATGTCAACTGTTAACTCCCCATTTAACAACCTCTTTCTTACCACATTCTCCCTCTCCTCCCTCTCCTTCGCCTTAGCTAAAACCTCATCGATCTCCCCCCTAGGAACTACTACAACACCATCATCATCAGCCAATATGAAATCCCCAGGATTAATAATCACACCATCAATACTTATTGGAACATTAACCCAACCCGGCCTATTCTTAGAAGTCCCCACTGCAGTAATGTACTTAGACCACACCGGATATTTCATCTCCCTCAAAATAGCCACATCCCTTACACCAGAATCAGTTATGAACGCAGATATTCCCCTAACCCTAAACGAAGTAGCCAAAAGCTCACCGAAAACACCATTAGCAGAACCACTTATCGTCGTCATCACGATCACATCACCCGGCTTAGCAACCTCTAAGGCTACATGTAACATCAAATTATCCCCATCAGCACACTTCACAGTAACTGCAGTACCAGCAGCCTTAAGACCAGGCTGTATAGGCCTAATACTTGGACTTAGCAATCCCAACTTCTCTTGAGACTCAGCGATTGTAGCAACACTTGTCTCAAGAAGCCTCCTTATCCTCTCCGGGTCCTTAGGAGACCTAGGTATTTCCCTAACAATTACCGGCTTCACGGTAAATCCTCCCCAATTATAGGACTATACATATAGAAGGCTTCAGCGTACTTAAAGTAGTTCTTCCACCCAAATCTTCTAGTTTGTAATCCTCTTAACTGATCCCTCAAAGCGTAGTATTCAACCTCGTGCCTTTGAGATTCTAGACAACTCATAGCCTTCTGCTTAGCCTCATAAACGTCTGTTATATTTACGTATACGTGAGGGTAGAAGCCAGCTTGATCCCCAACATGTGGATCGAAACCGAACACTCTGGGTTCTGGTACTGGAGGATAGTCTAATTTAAGCCCATCTATTGCGGCAAGTCTTACTGCTGAGAGTACTGCGTTTGCAGTGGTTATGTGGTCTGGTCTTAGTTTATCGTCTGGGCCGTGAGTTATTATGACGTCTGGTGCGAATTTTCTGATAATGTTTGCGATCGTGAGCATTCTTTCATCATTTATAATTAGTGGGTGATCTCCCCAGTCTAGGTATTCTATTGGTACATTTCCTAGTGCTCTTGAAGCGCACTCTCCCTCTTGTCTTCTTATCTTCTTAACTTCTTCTACTGACTTGGCTCCTTGTCTCCACGCTAGTGGGGATTCTCCTTTCTCTCCATAGGTTAGGGTAACGATTTGAACTGGTTTACCTTGTTTTGCGTATTTGGCTATTACTCCAGATGCTCTCCATACGAAATCCCCTAGGTGTGCGGCTATTATTAACAATCTAGACCCCATCTTTCCACCTCTTGTGATGCATTTATAATTTAGTATCAAAACACGTTTATAAGTTTTTCATAATTAAACTTCTATTTAGAGAAAAAAATTACTTTGTTATAATAAAAATCTTACTACTGCGTAATCTATATGATAAGTTATTTGTCTCTCTATTAGTTCAGCGGGCCTATTACCCACTGATCCTGCAGTTACTATCCAAGTCCTTAATTCTATGTTACCAGTTTCCTCAAGCTCTTCCGGAGTGAAATGGGTTAGTTCCTCTCCTTTGCCTTCTTTAAGCAGAGAAAGAATCTTATTGTCAGTCTCCACATCAATTTTACCGTAGTATGGTGTACCAGGGTAATGGGATAAGCCTCCAGTACCTATTATTGCGATTTTTTCATTACTAGGTCTCTTCTTTGCAATTATCTTTGCAATAGTCCTTCCTAACTCTAAAGCCCTTTTAGGGTGAATTTTTGGATCAACATTAGCGTTTACGTGTATTGGCACTATGGGGACTTTATTCTTTCTGAACATATACATTAATGGGACGTAAGCAGCGTGAGGTATTGCCACTCTTTGAGAGAATGACGGGTCAAATCCATTTTCCACTAAACCAAATAATATGTCTTTAGCAAGTTCGTAATTTATCTCGAACTTCGTTGTACCCCAGCCGGGAATGTGTGCTTCTGTCTCCCTATCAACAATAACATTTATGCTTGGGAAGTTTGTTAAGAAAAAGGTTTCAATGTGATCGGGGTAAATTATTATTAGGGAATCTGGATCGTTTTCGCTCATCTTTTCCCATAATTTCTTTAAGGCATCGTGAATCCTCTTTACTTGCTCTGCGTATATTGATGAATACTTGATTTCTTTTTTACTCAATTGTGGAGCATGAGACGAACATCCAGCGGCTACTATTTCTCCCATATATATCATTAATTACTTATTACCAGCATTTAAAAGCTTTGATGAAATATGTTAAATAAATATACATTGTAAAGCGGTTAGAATCTAATTAAGTATGGTGCTCATTGATGGTGATCAAACTAGTATTTATATATTTTTAAATAAAGATAATTAATGCATTCATCAAGTCGAATTTTTTTAATTCATTTTATCTATCGGAATGTTAAGTTAATTTTTGTAAGTGGGAAAAATTTGACCGAAAGCTTAATAAATAGTTTTTCAAAATAATACTTAGAATGGCTAAGGATACGTCTATATCGGGAGAAGGGGAAATAGAAGTAAGTCCAAAAGAGGTAAGAAACGTATTCCTAATATCTAGCATAGGGAATCTCATTGACTACTATGATTTCTTCGTGGCAGATATTGCTGCAGCACTAGTTTGGCCTTCATTGTTTATTAGTCCAGTTGTTTCAAACAATCCAAATCTTGCACTCGCAATAAGTCTAGCAACTTATGGAATAGCCTTTCTCGCAAGACCTTTAGGGGCTTTTATTTTCGGCCACTTAGGAGATAAAATTGGTAGACAGTCGACTCTTGTTTTAACTTTACTGCTATCATTTATAGGCGTTCTCGGTATCGCGTTATTGCCACCAATAGGACTAGCAGCAGTTATACTACTGTTTGTATTGAGATTCATAGTGGGATTAGGTTTTGGAGGAGAATGGGGAGGAGGTGCCACGTGGTATAGTGAATTCGCATATAAAATGGGTAGCTTGGGAACCTACAGTGCCTTATATAACATAATGGGGCAGATGGGTATTGTCGCTGCTTCACTTGGATTCACAGCCCTCTCATTATTATTGCCTGAACCCGCTATCGTTAGTTGGGGATGGAGATTGTTGTTTTACATTGCAGCGATAGTGCTAGTCGCTGGTGCCATAGTGAGATACCTCTTTAGAGAAAGTCCAGTATTCTTAAAACTGAAGAAAAAGGCTCAAGTAGCAAGATACCCAGCTGCCGAGGTTCTTAGACGTTATGGAGGAAAGGTACTACTGCTTGCGGGTAGTTGGTTCTATATAACTGCAATAATGAGTGGAATAACTGTAGCTTTCTCGGTTTCATACATAGTGACATTGGCTAAAGGAGGTCTTATAGGAGGTTTACCATCTCCAGCAGTAGCCTCATTAGGAGGTGCTATAGGGTTTATAGTAGCATTGTGGACTGCTACCTTAGCTGCTGGTATTTTATTAGATAAAAAGAAAATAAGGTCACCAAAAGTAGTCTTTTACATATCAACAACTGCTAGCGCAATAGCAGTTCCAATATTCTTCATACTTGCAAATACTTTGAGTTTACCATTAATAATGATAGCTTACATAATCCTAGTAACCGCTACAGTTCCCTCAACTGCAGTTCAAGCATATTGGTATACAAAAGAATTTGAAACTAAATACAGAGTATCAGGTGCTGGGTTAGCTTATCAATTTGGAGGACTGTTCTCCGGAATCTATACGACTTTTGTCTTGCCTCCAATAATAGCATTAGCACCCTCTATTTTGCAATCATGGCCTTATGTTGCGGCTAGTGCTGCTGCCGTTTCAATGATCAGTTTAATCTGTACTATTTTGGTGAAGGAAACTAAAGGTGATGATAAGGAGTTATATGAAAGGTAATTAAATAAATAAACAAATAAAAAGGACTGATCTTAATAGAGATATGCAAAGTCAAGTAAAGGTTTTTTCTTACTATGTTTCTAAAAATAAAAGTTAAAAACTAGGTATTCTTACTATTATTCATGAGCTCACATAAGCTCAAAGTCCTCGTTGAAAGAAGTATTTTTGAATCTAATTCAGAAAAAGTTAAAAAATATCTGGAAGAACTAAAGGAATTAGCAGATGTAGAGGCAATAGATCCTTATGCATCAAGGGATGAATGGTTGTCAAAGATTAAGGATGTTATTGCTATAATAAATAGGAAGGCTAAACTCGATAAGGAAATCCTTCAACATGCCAATTATTTGAGGCTTATTGCGAGAACTGGAGTCGGAGTTGACGAGACTAGGATTGATCTTGATGAAGCCAAGAGGAGGGGTATAATAATAACCTATAATCCGGGTGTAAACTCCCCATCAGTTGTCGAACTGACTTTCCTATTGGCATTAGCATTAATGAGAAAACTAACGAGGATTTATGATTTGGTAAAAGGTGGAAAATGGGTTGAAGCTCAAGGTATATTGGGTTGGGAGTTATATGGAAAGACCATGGGCATTATAGGTTTAGGAAATATAGGCAAGAGGGTGGCTAGAGTAGCTAAGGCCTTTGAAATGAGGGTAATAGGATATGATCCCTACGTAATTGAGAAACCTGCAGAGGTTGATGAAATGGCAGAGTTGAGAAGTTTACTTTCCATCAGCGACGTTGTTACTCTTCATATACCGTTAACTAAGGAGACTAAGGGGCTCATTGGTAGGAAAGAACTATTATTAATGAAGAAAAATGCCATAATTATAAACACTAGTAGGGGTGGTATAATAGATGAGGAAGCACTGTATGAGGCACTAGTCAATAAAACAATTGCTGGTGCAGGGTTGGATGTTTTGAGTGTAGAACCTCCCCTTGAAACAAATCCTTTGCTGAAGCTGGAGAACGTTATTATAACTCCTCACATAGGTGGTGTTACAGCCGAGGCGTTTGAAAGGGGTGCGGAAAACGCAATTTTAGAGGTTATGAGGTTCTTAAAAGGAGAGCCCCTTAAGAACGTATTCAAATATTGAATCCTTTCTCCCGTGATTTATTACTCTTCTGTGATCTGATTCTCTATGAAATTTATTGACGAGCCCTACAAAGCATAAAACACCATAAACTTTTTTACTTACGTATATGTAATTCATTATCATGAAACTGAAGGAACATTATGAAGTCATTACTGGAAAATCTACATATCTTGACGACATCAACTTAAAAGATACCGTATACTTAGGGATAGTTAGATCATCCTATGCTAGGGCTAGAATAGTGGATATCTCAAAGCCCTCTAAAGCGTTACTTTTCCTTACTTCAAAGGAACTCAAAGCGTTACTCCCTGCAACTCCCGTACAAAATGCCAATATAGTGAAAATGCCAGTTCTAGCTGATGGTATGGTCAATTTTTATGGTCAACCAATAGCTGCTGTAGTAGTTGAAGATAGATATGAGACTGAGGATATAGTAGAAGAAGTTAAGATAGACTATGAAGTGCTGCAACCAGTTGTAACGATCCAAGACTCATTAAAGGGTAATATAGTAATTCACCAAGGACTAAAGTCGAATATTGCATTAGATCAAGAACTTAAGGGAGGAGAGCTATCACTTGCTAAGGACGCTGATGTCGTCGTTGAAAGGGAGATATATCAAGAGAGAATTCCGGGAAATCCAATGGAACCTAGAGGTATTTTAGCCTATTACGACGGGGATAGATTATTAGTTTACGCTTCAACTCAATCCGCTTTCAGAGTGAGAAATAATCTTCAAGAAGCCTTGGGGATTCCTCCCGATAAAATAACAGTTATTGCACCACCAAACGTTGGAGGAGGATTTGGTAGTAAACTTAACTCACCTGCAGAGTATATTATAGCCGCTTACGCATCAATGAAATTAAGAAAACCTGTAAAGTGGATAGAAACCAGATATGAACATTTAATAGGTCTATCTCAAGGTAGAGGTGTTTTTGGAAAAGTTAAATTATACGGAAAGAAGGACGGTACATTATTAGGTATAGAGGGTGAAATAACGTTAAATTTAGGAGCATATGCGTATGCTATATCGTTAACAACTCCCTCATTTATTGCGAGTAATTTGACTGGCCCATATACTATGAAGTTTGCGAGAGTTAGAGCAATTGGTGTTTACACGAACTTACCTCCTTATGTAATCTATAGGGGAGCTGGTAGACCTGAGGCTACTCTGTTTCATGAAACGCTGATCGAGGACTTTGCAGAGAAAATAGGGATGGATTCCATTGAGATTAGAAGAAAGAACATGGTTAAAGAAGCATATGTCACTCCGTTAGGGTTAAAATTGGATAAGGCGGGTTATGCACAAGTTTTCGAAAAGGGCGTGGAATTATATAAGAGACTTAAAGAGATTTATAAGGATAAAGGAATTGGAGTTGCGTTCTTTGCGGAACTAATTAGAACTTCGCCCGGCGAAGGAGCTAAGGTAAGGGTAGGTAAGGGTAAGGTGGAGGTAATAGTTGGTTCTGGACATCACGGTCAAGCTTATCAGTCTTCCTTTAGTAACCTAATTCAAGAAACCTTTGGAATTGATGGGGATAAGGTAATTATAAGAACTGGAACCACTGAGGGTCTCAAAGAGGGAGTAGGAAGTTATGGTAGTAGAGCTGCTGCTGTAGGAGGATCTGCCATAATTGAGGCATTCAAGGCTTTGAACAAGAAGCTCACAGAGTTAAATATTTCATTAAAGGACGCAATTGAAGGTAATGAGATATATGAGGCTGAGGTTTACCTAAAAGCAGAAGATATCTTCACTCCTAGCTTCCATTTAGCTGTGGTTGATATTGATAAGGAAACTTACACGCCTAAAGTTATAGGGTTTTACGCTGTAGATGATGTGGGAAGGATTTTAGTAAAGGATGAGGTTGAAGGACAAATCGTGGGCGGAGCGTTACAAGGGATATCCCAGGTTACGTTAGAAGCTGCTGAATACGACGAGAATGGAGTACCGAAGTTCAGTTCAGTGAATGATGTTGGATTACCAACAGCTTTGGAGTCATTTAGGGAAGCTGAAGTTTACGAAGTTGAGGTACCTTCAGCGTTAAGTAGCGGTGCTAGAGGAGTAGGGGAATCTGGTACAATAGGGGGATTAGCTGCGACGTTCATAGCATTGGAGAAGCTTCTAAAAGTTAGGTTTAAGAGGACCCCTGTCACTTCTTCCTACATTAATGAGTTAATAGAAGGGAGGGAATGAATTCATGATAAGTGCTCCAAGGCTAACGCTAGATGAGGCTAAGATTTTAATTGAAGGAGGAGAATTAAAGGCAAAGGAATTAGGGATTAGTGTCAATATAGCAATTGTTGATGACGAAGGATACTTAATAGCATTTCATAGAATGGACGATGCTAGAATCATTGGTATAGAAACGGCCATTAATAAAGCATTCACATCTGCACTCTCGAGGAGACCTACCAGAGTTTACTCTGAGAGTGCCCAGCCGGGAAAGCCCTCCTATGGGATTCAAAACATGTTTAATGGCAGATTCACAATCTTAAAGGGAGGTTTACCAATAGAAGTTGATGGAAAAGTTATAGGAGGTATAGGAGTAGGGGGAGCCTATTCTTCTGATCAAGATGAGGAAATAGCTAGGGCAGCATTGAATTATCTTAAAAGTAAAACTGGACTAAATGTGAACACTAATGTTTAGTAAAAAACTATAACTCATGATTTTTGTAACGAAACTGGGATCTTTAGTTCTTAAAATTTGGATACGCAGTTTCAATTAGTTTAATACATAAAGTAGATCTTTTTCCATAGTTAAGTGATTCAATCCATGTCAAGGGTCCCTTAATTATTTAAGTATTCAAAAATGTGCTTTATGACCATAGAGTTATACAAAAATTTACAATTAATTATTATTAGTCTTGCATACGAGTAAAAACAAAAGAGATCGAAGCAAATGCGAAGAAAAACGTTATCACTTCTTATGGGTAGTAAATTCACATTAAGGATTAGCTTAGAAAATGCCGTAAATTATTTTATTTTTCACAAAAAACCCCTTTGCCTATAGTTTCATTCTATATATTGAAGAGACTTCCAAGGTAAGCTCGATAGAAAAGCTTAATATACTAAATTATTATATAATCTCTCACAAGGAGATCAACATGGTAGTGTATTTTACCTTTCCAGATATATCTAGGTATAAGATACATAAGTTAATATATGATCTAAGGGATAACAAGGAATTAAGGGAGAGATTTAGGAAAAATCCACAAGAAGTAATGAAGGAGTACGGTTTGTCAGAAGAAGAAATGAATGTCTTATTGAGAGCTGACCCAGAAGAAATGTTCAGATATGGCATAAATCCGTACATGATCCACGATTACAGACTCGTGGTTTTAGGGTTAGGGGATAGACCCGTAGAAGAACAAGTAGTTTATAAGGAAAACAGGAAGTAATTTTCTATAAAGTCATTCAATTTTTTTATACATTTGTTATATTTAGATCCGATTAGTTGATCTATTAAATATTTTTCGATATAGCTACTGTTATCTTTATTTCAACGAATAATCAGATCTAAAATTTATGTTTAAAAATACAGTAGAGAGCTTAAGAAAATTAGCAGATCCGAACAACATTTCCGAACATTTATTTATGGAGATGCTATTGTAGTCAGAAATATTTCTAATTGTACGTATCCATATAGAGTGGAAATAATGATACTATTATAGTTTTATCGAACGCCTAATTTGGTTAGTTACTGCTTTGTAGAGCTCTTTAATAAATTTCAATAGAATTATATCATAGAGTGATAAAGAATAAACAATTTTATCACATTTCATTACGCTAACCCTTAGCTCAACTCCCAATGAAGTTAGCCATATGAGTCATCGAAGCATAGGCCCAAGATCGCGTCCTCATCATACTTGTTCCGATCCCTCATGTATCTCCTCTTACTCATACGAAATACTCTGGATAATAAATAGGTTTTTGTATAATTTTGAAGTTAACCACAACACAGTCAGTCACAAAATCATTATTATACTTTTTTAAAATTTACCTATTATATCCTTTAGTCTTTGGAAATGAATTAATAACTACACTGTAGTAATAGAAAACTTCCACGTTATGAGTACTCTAGCAGTTAAAAGTATATTTGGACGTACTTTGCATATATATAAGTTGAGGTTCTAACCTATAAATATCACTCCTAAAGTATAAGTAGAGAAAAAAAGATATTTAAATAGAAGGCTCACTTGATAACGGGCTATAGGGGAAAGTAGAGATTATATGACGGATAACTGGTTGAGTCTAAATACACTATCCTTTTCACAATCTTAACCTCATTATCGCCATAGATCCTAAGCGTATCTTCTCTCTTACCAGAGATTAAAGTAGGGTATTCTTTTATATCTTCGGCGTTAAACCTTAAGACTAAGATATTACTTGTCACGTAAACTACGTTATTTTCTTTACGCTCTAGTATCCTTATATTCCCAACTATTCTCCTTGTTTTTGTTTGTGCATATTGATAACTCCATCCATAACTTGAAAGTAACCTATCAATAAACAATTTCCATTTACTTTTGTCAGCGTAGAAAAGAAGTTTCCTATTGCTGAAATCTAATTTCTTCCCTTGTCTAGTTTCACCCTCTATAATATAATATTCGTAATCGTCGTCTAATAGCATTAACCACCTATTGTAATCTTCTGCATCTAGCAACTCCGCCTCTGTAATCTCGAAATTATAAATATGATAAAAGAGTTCTTGAATGTTCATTTTTCCTCCCCCAACATCTCCATTATCCATCTTTTCCAAAAGGTTCTTTGACATTCTTCATGGAATTGTGTCGGCCTTACTATTCCCGGCCCTTCCCACCCTTCTAATGGTTGTAGATCAGGCTCAGCCTTAAGATTGGTGATATTCATTTTAGCAAAATATCCCCTTGAAACTTGAGTTATACCACGCCATATACTTGTATCATCTTGCTCTGCAGCGCCACTTGGACCGAAATGTGATACCGTTATTTCGTAAACCCTTTTAGCTATTTCATCCGGTGTATCTTTGGGAACTATAACCCAAGTTTGAATGAGTGTCTTATCCGGTCCTAATGGTTGCCATACCCTTAAAAGAGATACTGGTGCTCTGTCTTTTCTCGATCCATCTGAAGAGTCTGCTGCAATGAAGCCGGATAAGTTAGGAAAAATTGTAAATACTGTGTGAGATATTTTCTTTAATAGTGTCTCCCTACGATCATTGAATGAAATATTTATCTTAAACCCGAAATAACCTGGAATATGCTCACCAGGAGTAAATCTAAACCCAAATGCTCCTATAACCTTCCCCTCTACATCCTTAAGATCTGCAATAGAGACCTCGTTTAAACCGGGTGTAATGTAACCGAATCTAGATACTGGACTTGCGAATCCGAATTCTGCTACTGTTTTATGTGTGACTACTGTATGTAGTCTATCTTCAGAAAAATTCTCTGCTCCAATTTTCCAGTTGAAGTCAGCTGTGAACTTGAATGGAGTGTTTATCGGTCTCATTCTACCAGTTAGTTTAAATATTATATCTAAATAGTACTTCGCTTCCCCTAAATACTCGTTTAAGCTTATCTTTGGATTTTCACTCCCAAATATTAGGTTTTCATATTGTTGCACTTTTATTTCAATTAAACCCCATTTTTCTAGGTCTAGATTCTTGTAGATCCTCTCACGTAGAGGAACACCTATTAGTTTTCCCTTGTTATTATATGACCAACCGTGATACGGACAAGTGAATATCTTCGCGTTTCCGTATTCACTAGTGCAGATCATTGTTCCTCTGTGTCTACAGCTATTGAAGAATGCCCTTATTTTACCATCCTCTCCCCTAATTACGATAAATGGATCTGGACCAATATATCTCACCATGTAATCTCCTTCATTTGGTATCTCTTCTTCAAATCCTAGAAATATCCAACTTCTTGAGAAGATATTCTCTAGCTCGAGCTCATATATTTGATAATCGTTAATTACTTTTAATGGGATTTCATATTGTTGAGCTGTGAAGGAGTCCCTTATCTTCTTTAACATCTCATATATGCTCATACTGAGTATATGTTATAGGTTATAAAGGTATAAAAAATTTTTTAGTATACAATCGAGAAAAATTACATTAAGGTGAAAATACGTGGCTAAACTTTTTTGTGACTTTTTCTACCAATTCCTCATTAGGTTTAACCTCAACTGGAAACTGATTTCTTATTAGCTTGTCAAAGGGCTTTACTGCATAGATAATTGCTCTAGAGGAGACGTATTCCTTTACGTTCTCTTTTCTTTCAGCCATTGGATCTAGGGGCGTGCTATTAACGTTCTTAATAACATCTATGGTTATAGATGGGTCTGACCTAGTACATATTGCCCATATTACTTGATTTAAATCTGAAGGATCTATATCTTCATCTACGATAATTATGTATCTCCCACCATAGGACGCTAAAGGAGATGTTGCAATTAAATGCCCTACCATAGTTGCGTGTCCTGCAAAAGTTTGCTTAATTGATATAACTATAAATGCCCTAGAGAACCCTACTTCATGTGCCCAAACTCCCTTTACGTTTGGAACTCCAGCTCTTTCTAGGAAATCCCAGATCATCGCGGATCTAATTGGACATCTAAGATATGAATAATCATAGGGTGGTATACTGGGGGCTGTGCCTAGAAGGATTGGATCTTGCCTATAATATACCCTTTTGATTTCTATAAGCGGACTCTTCATTTTACCTCCAGCGTAATATCCCATGAATTCACCGAAAGGTCCTTCATCAGTTACTTCTCCGGTTATATAACCTTCAACAGCTATTTCACTTTCCGCAGGTATTGGTAATCCAGTAACTTCACCCCTAAATACTTTCACCCTTTCTCCCACCACTGCTCCAGCGAAATTATATTCTGATACTCCATAAGGAACTTCCATCCCCGCAAAGATGAAGAGCGATAGTGGAGGGCCAAAGGAAATCGCTATTGGTGCTTTTCTTCCCTGTTTAAGATATTTCTCGATGTGCAATCGCCCGTGATGACTAGCTTCTATAAAGATTGCTAATTTGTTCCTATCAACTAACATTACCCTGTAAGCTCCTACATTAATCCAATCCGAGTCCGGATCCTTAGTTATCACAGCATCTGCAGTACCAATATATCTTCCTCCATCTAATTCGTGCCATTTGGGTGCTGGAAACTTGAATAAATTTACGTTTTCCTCTTTATCTACGTTCTCTAAAAAAGGGCTATCTGAGACTTCTATGGGATCGTAACTCTTATACTCTCTACTCGCGTAGTTTAATCTCTCCCTTAATTTCGTAACAAGTTGGATGTCATTTAAATTAGAGGAAAAACCTAAGGCTAAGCCAACTCTCTTAGAATCTAGGAGGGTCCCCGTTAGCACTCTAAATCCCTTAGGGTAATCTACGATCTCGTCAAACAGTAAAGTATATTTCTTCCTTTTTGCGTTAAGGTCGGTTATTGCGCCTATCTCTAAATTCCAGTGAGCTCCCCTCACCTCTCTTAAGAGGTTTAACTTTTCGACTTCTTCAATGAATCTTCTTATTTCCATACTCTATTTTCTCGTTTCAAGGTATTAATACTTGTCTTCCAGTTACCTTATTTTTTTCAAGATTATCCAATGCTTCATTAGCTTTCTCTAGCCTTAGTTTAGTGACAACTGGTTTTATTCTCCCGTTTTCGGCAAGACTTACGACTTCCAAAAATTCCTTTCTGTTTCCGGTTAGTGTACCTATGAATTGCCATCCCATTGAATGTAATTTTAATCCGGCCTCATTGGGTAAACCCCCACCAAATGTTCCCACTTTGATGTACCTCCCCAATTTAGCTAAAAATGTATAGTAACTTTTAATCGTGTTTTCTGAACCCACGAAATCTATTATGGCATCTACACCTCTTCCATTTGTTATTTTAAGCACTTCTTGGTATACTTCTTTTCCACCGTTTAAAGTGTAGTCAGCTCCGAGTTTTGAGGCTAATTCTAGTCCCTCTTCGTTGATATCTATAGCTATAATTGTGGAACCATAAAGTGCTCTAATTATTTGCACTCCCATACTTCCTAATCCTCCCCCAGCTCCAATTATCGCTACGTAACTAGATGGATTTAACTTAGCTAGTTTACTCGCCCTATATGCTGTAATTCCAGCACAAGCTAATGGTGCTGCTTCATATGGTAAGAGATTTTTTATTTTATACACGTAATTGTGAGTTGAAAGTACGTATTCTTGAAAACCACCATCTGTCGTAATACCTAACCACGTAGGTGAGTCGCAGTATTGGTCTTCTCCTATTTTGCAGTAGAAACAATTTCCCTCACCTTGCCAAGGGTTTATAATAACTTTATCACCTTTAGCTAATCCAACAACTTCATCTCCTATTTCCTCTACAATTCCAGCTATTTCATGCCCAGGTATAAGAGGGAGTTTTGGTGGATTTACATTAATCCTCTTATAAATTATTCCACTTCTCACTGAAACGTCTGTGTGGCACACTCCAGCTGCTTGTACTCTTACCAATACTTGATTTGATTTAGGCCTAGGAATCTCATAGATATCTGTTAGCTCTAATGGTTTCCCAAACTCTACAATTCTCATCGCTTTCATTACTTATTTCGCCTTTTCTTTCTCCATTAATTCTAGCTCCTTCGAGATGTTTCCCTTTGTCTCTTTAGTTAGAATAGATCCTATTAGTATGATTGCAGCTGTGAAGAGTAATGCTGAAAACATTAGCATTGGAAATCTGGATATCCCTCCCACTTCAGCAAGAATTAAGCTTATAATCGTTGGTGATGCACCACCTATTGCAAATCCGGTATTCCACGTAAATGCTACTCCAGTACCCCTAATATTAGTTGGATAGAGTTCATTTAAGTAAACCATGACTATACCACCACCAAAGTCGCTTAAAAGGGATATGAGGAATGTGGCTAGAATTATCTCTCCTAAAGCGTTTGCTGAAAGGGATCCTAAATAAAGATATAGTGGGGAGATGACTATCACTATAACTCCACCTATTATCGACATTAACTTTCTCCCTATGTGCTGTGAGATCTCACCTCCTAATGTTGGTCCGATTAACATACCAACAGAGGCAATGAGCATTGTGATTCCAATCTCAGCTTTAGACAGTCCGTTAACCTTGCTTAAAAACGTCGGGAGCAATCCTTGTGTTAGATAGTACATTAGCGCCCATCCTACAGTGATAATTAAGGCTATACCGAATACTTTACGATATCTTGAAGAAAACAGTTCTCTTACGGGAGTTTTTACGGGTTTTAATCTCTCCTTAGCTCTTTGCCACGTCTCAGATTCTGGCACTAAATAGCTCACGAATGCTAGAACTACTAACGGGAGAAGTCCTCCAAAGAACATAACTCTCCATCCCCATACTAGATATGAAGAGCCAGGGAATAGTAATGCAGTTAAATAAAACCAAGCGGAAGCGATTAGGTAAGCTGCTCCTGCAGCACTAAAACCTATTCCGCCAACCCATCCCCTATGCCTCTCTGGAACTGATTCTGGACCAATTGTGTGACTTCCTGCCGTTATACCACCTACAAAGAATCCCTCCGCTAGCCTTAATATGATTAGTAATATTGGAGCTATTACACCTGCTGCTTCGTAAGTGGGTAATGCTCCTTGTAAAGTTGCAGTGATTGAAAGTGCGATAATTCCATATATTATGGCTTTCTTTCTACCTAACTTATCTGAAATGTTATTCCCAAAGTATACTGCACCAACTGGCCTCATGAGGAATGAGGTTAAAAACCCAGCGTATGTGGCAGCTATTGACAATAATACTACCTTGGAGGGAAAGAATAGTCCCGCAATGTATGGAGTTACTAGTAGAATGCTAAAAAGGTCATATAGGTCAAATGTCCATGTGAAGAATGTGGCTAATATCCACTTTATATGCTTACCAGTTAACTTATCATTTGGTTTCATAACTTACTACCCTCTACTTTAATTAACTTATGTACTTTTTTATAAACCTTACTTGGAATAAGTGTAATTTAAAAATAATAAAAGTTATCTTAAATGTTTATTACATATCAACTTCATCAAATTGGTTAGATTTTTTAATAGGTTGGATCCAACTCTTTTTAATTAGAGGAGAATCCTAAAAATAGGTATTAATGGGGAGGTAGTATTAGTATTATTACTCTCCAAAAGAGCGAGTCTTTTTCAGAAAACTACCAATTACTTTTCTCTCCGCATTCCTTAAATGATAGATCAGGGTCGACTGCTTTATTCCTAACATTTTGGCTAGTTCGTCAGATTTTATCCTTCTAGGGTAATCAAAGTAACCGTTTTCGTAAGCGAGTGATAAGGCCTTTAACTCACTGTCACTTAAGGTAGTGGCTATTGGTATGAAATCACTGACATTCACGTTTTCTATTTCTGCTACTTCATCCAACTCCTTCAGAGTCTTATTGATCTTATGCTCGTATATGAGGAAGTTCCATATTTCCCCACCATTATATTTAGCCGTATTTAATACTATGCCATTATTTTCAGCTATTACGGAGAAAATTGAGTTATCGTAGTCTCTAGCGAGATCCACAAGTATTTTATTATAATACCTATATACGTTAAAAATGTCCCTTATTCTTCCCTCAAACTTAAGCTTTGCTATTTGCTTATAACTTTTTTCTGTAGATACTAGGAATACTCTTAAAAGGTTCTTCTCCTCGTAGGGAATTAAATTTAATATATCCACTATATCATCTTCAAGGTAGTATTTACTCCAGCAGTTCTCATGAATTAGATAAAGGCTAACCAGTTTTACGGGATAGCTATTGAAATTTCTCATATGATAATATATTGAGTCTGGAGCTTATAAACTATTTTATGCTAAATATATAATAAAGAGATCATTTTGGCTAAATTAATGTGGGAAAGGAAAAGATATATAAATAGGAGAGGTTTTTAATGTATATGAGAAACATGGTGGAGATTATAAAGGAGAAGAAGATTGTTTTAAGACCTAATCTGGAAAACTATGAGGAAATTAGGAAAAATTTTAGCTGGAATAACGTAAGAAATGAGTTAAATTACTATGGTAATGTTAACGCAGCTGAACTGGCAATACGTAAGAGAGGTGAACTAGAAGATAAATACGGTATCCTTTGGGTTAGTGAAGAGGGAGAAAGAAGAAAATATACTTTTAGAGAATTGGAAAAAAGAGGTGCCATATTTAGAAGAGTGTTAGAGGATAATGGAGTAAGGAGTGGTGATAGAGTAGTCGTTATGTCTAAAAGGGTCCCAGCGCTCTATTTTTCCTTTATAGCAATAGGAATGTTGGGTGGCGTTATACTTCCCATTTTCTCCACATTTGGTGAAGACGCAATAAGGTATAGGGTTGAAAATAGTGGTGCTAAGGTTGCAATAGTGCACGAGTCGTTAGTGGAAAAGTTTAGGAACATTCATGGGATTAAAATTTTGAAGATTACTGATGATGGTATAGAAGGAGAAAGCAATAGGGGAGTTGATATTTCATATACTAAGAGGTCTATTGATGATCCCTTTTTGATCTTATATACCTCTGGGACTACAGGAAAGCCTAAAGGTATTTGGCACTCTCAAGATATATTGACGTTTTACTATGTATCGGGAAAATACCATTTCGATATGCATCCTCAAGATGTATTCTGGCATACTGGAGATCCTGCGTGGGTAGCTGGATTTGCTGGAGTTTGGACCGCATGGGTTAATGGTATACCGTTAGTCTCCTACGAGGGTAGGTTTAAAGCTGATACGTGGTATAGTATTATTCAAGAGCATAAGGTTTCGGTAATTTCAACTGCCCCAACTGCCTTAAGGTTATTGAAAAAGGAGGGATTAGAATTAGCCAAAAAGTACGATCTCTCCTCAGTTAGGTTTATCCACGCTGGGGGAGAGTACGTTGATCCAGACACCGTGAAAGTTGGAATCGAGTTATTCGGCGTTCCAGTTCATGATGGATATGGACAAACGGAAACTGCAACTTACGTTATCGCTAACTTCATTTCAATGCCAATAAAGGTTGGTTCCATGGGAAAACCTCTTCCTGGAGTCGAGGCTGTAATAGTGGACGAAAATGGGAATCCACTCCCTCCTAATACACAAGGTATACTAGCTCTAAAACCAGATTTTCCAGCCATGGCAAGAGGTATATGGGGAGACGAGGAGAGATGGAGACGTAATTTCAAGAATGGATATTACTTAACTGGAGACACAGCGTATGTTGATGAAGATGGATACTTCTGGTATTTAGGGAGATCCGATGACGTGATTAAGGTTTCTGGATATAGAGTTAGTCCAATAGAGATAGAGAGCGTAATTTCGACTCACCCAGCTGTAGCAGAAGCCGGAGTGATAGCTTTAGAGGATCCAGTTAGAGGTCATAAGATCAAGGCATATATAGTTCTCAAGAGGGACTACGAGCCATCCGAAGAGCTTAAACAACAGATCCAAAACTACGTTAAAGAGAGATTGGCAGCTCATATGGTACCTAAAGAGATAGAATTTGTAAGCGAATTACCACACACATTGAGTGGAAAAATAATGAGGAGGGTATTAAAGGCTATGGAGAGTGGTAGGGAGGTAGGTGATATAAGTACATTGGAAAATCCAGAAATTGTAAAGAAATCAAAACAATAATAAAACCACTGTAGCTAAAGAAAAACTTAAATATTTGATTATCAATTTTAGAATCGTGTGATGATGAATGATAAAGGTTGAATTAGAAAAGGAAAATAAGATAGGTAAAATATTAATAGATAGACAAGAGAAGATGAACGCAATAACTGTAGCAATGAGAAGGGAGATTGGAGAGAAGATACTCGAGTTGGAAAAGAATCAGGATGTAAGGGTAATAATCGTGAGAGGAGTAGGTGGTAAGGCATTTAGTTCTGGTGGAGACATTAGTGAGTTCTTATCATTAACCCCAGAAATCCTACTAGACTGGGGAGAAGATATCTCATCTTCAGAGCGAATTACTAAGCCTGTAATAGCTGCAATAGATGGATACACGTTTGGGGCTGGTTTAGAATTAGCGTTATCATGTGATATAAGGATAGCCACACCCAGAAGTGAATTTAGCTTTCCTGAAATAAGATTAGGAATGGTCCCTGCTAGTGGAGGGATAACTAGAATAGTGAAAATGTTAGGTGTCTCCAGGGCAACATATATGTTAATGTTAGGAAAGAGATTAGACGCTCAAACAGCACTACAGTGGGGAATAGTGCACGAGGTTGTAGAACCAGAGAAATTAGATGAGAGAGTGATGGAAATAGCCAAGGATTTAGCAAGCTTATCACCATTAGCGCTTAAAGCCTTAAAGAAAGTGATTAGAGAGATAGCTGATTCACCGTTCTATGCTGGATTTGATATAGAGAGAAAAACCTTTGGTTTGCTCAGATATAGTGATGACTTCAAAGAGGGTGTAGAGTCCTTCTTAAACAAGAGAAAGGCCAAATTTAATGGTAGATAATAATGTTTAAGGAAGGGTTACGGTTTGTAAAAGGAGAAGGCAATTACATAGACGATTTTGTATTAAAAGAGGTAAAAAATTATTTTTCTGCCTCGATAGTTAGATCTCCCTATGCTCATGCTAAGATAAGATCTATAGATAAAAGTGATGCAGAGAAGTTGAGTGGGGTTATAAAGGTAATTACGTTTGACGATATAAAGAATCTCTTAGATCCCTTTCCCCTCTCTTTGGACATAAATTTAGAGTTCTATCCTATAGCTAGAGATAAGGTTGTATATTACGGTGAACCAATAGCAATTATTATAGCGAAGGACGATTACGTTGCTGAAGACGCTAAAGAGCTAATACAGATAGACTACGAACCTCAGAAACCAATAGTCAATATAGAAGATGCTATAAATAGTGAACCTATTCATTCTACTCTGAAATCTAACGTTATATTAGATAAAACTCTTACTTACGGAAGATTTGAAGATGAAGTCAAGAAATCACCTATAGTAATAGAGGAAACAATTAGGTTTCCAAGATATTCTTCGTCTCCTCTAGAAACCTACGGAATTTTAGCTAGATATAACGGAGAAGAGTACGAAATTTTTTCTAATTTTCAAGGTCCATTTACTGTTCATTACTTACTTAGTAAGGCATTGAAGTCTAAAGTAGTATTAAAAGGACCACGTGACATAGGAGGATCTTTTGGTATAAAGAGCGCAATCTACCCATACATGGCATTGATAGCTGTAGCGAGTAGAGTGGTAAAAAGACCAGTTAGGTGGATTGAAACTAGGAGTGAACATGTAACCTCAAGTTCTGTAGGAGCTGAAAGGAAGTCAATGATTAGAATATATGGTGACAAGGAAGGGATAATTCACGCCATAGAAATGGATCTTATTGATAACTTGGGAGCATATCCAAGACCTCCAGAACCGGGTAATTTGCTTAGGAATCATGGAAATTTAACTGGGGCTTACGATATTAAAGGATTAAAAGTAAGATATAGGGCAGTTTTAACCAATACCGTACCTACTGGGTTGAATAGAGGTTATGGAGGACCTCATTTATATTTTGCCTTAGAAACTGCCATGGATAGCTTTGCTAGGGAGATAGGCGTAGATCCAATTGATGTAAGATTAAAAAACGTATTCAAGACAATACCCTATGAGACATTAACCGGAGGTAGGTATGACGGTTTTAGTTGTTATAACGTATTAAAGAAAATGAAGGAAATATACGAGAAGATTAAGGGAGAAAAGGAAAATGTAGGTATAGGTATATCACTTGTAGTTGAACCCTCTGGGACTAATATAGGCTATTTAGATTTGGCTAGAGAAAGTAAGGATTATTTGCCTAAGTCCGCAGCCCAAGATGTCGTTATAGTACAGATAGACCCCTATGGGAAGGTTAAGGTCTTGGTAAACGGAACAAATGAAGGGCAAGGGCATGAAACAGTAATTTCCGAAGTCGTATCTAAAAGACTGGGTGTAAATCCAGATGACGTAGAAGTAATATACAGTGTTGATACTGATAGACCGTGGGTAGTCTCATCAGGTAGTTACTCAAGTAGATTTACTCCAATTATAGTTCAAGCATTAAATAACGCATTGGACCAATTGGAGAGTAGATTACTCTCCGCTGCATCTGAAATTTTAGCCGTACAGAAATCTGAGCTAAGGATAGACAATGGTAAAGTAAGGACAATTTCTGGAAATAAATCAATTTCTCTGAGACACTTAATTGGGACGTTTTACTGGGACCCTGCGAAGCTGAAGGGGATAGAGGGGGGTTTAGTTGCAGTAGGCTATTTCCAGTCTCCTTATGCTGATGATATTAAAGAGGGCAAAATAAATTCCTCAATTTCTTATGGTTGCATGGGTCATATAGTTGAGGTTATGCTAGACGAAACCGACATACCGAGAATATTAAGGTATGTAGTAGTACATGATGCTGGTAAGATATTGAATGAAAATTTCGCAAGAGGACAGATTATAGGCTCTACTTTTCACGGAATTGAGGTATCATTATTCGCATCGTTAGAGTATAATGAGGAAGGTATTCCTATAACTCAGACATTTGCGGAATACGGCGTAATGACTGCGATGGAATCACCTAAGGTGGAAATAGAGCATTTGGAGAGTGATAGTAACCATTTAGCCGGATTGGGAGAAGGAGGTACTATGGCTGCACCACCAGCAATATTTAATGCGATTAGATCCCTCGTTGAAGTTAAGAATATACCACTATTCCTTGAACTAACCAGTAAGAGGAAATAGTTGGATAGTGTAATAATACCTTAAAATCCTAATTTTGTCATTATCATGGACTTTAAGTGACATAATTACCTATAGATCAAGACAGCTAATTGTGGAAACCTCTATTCTGGTACAATTTTACTATAATATTAAGATGACTGCATGAGAACACACTCCCACTTAATCCTACAGTTATTTAGAATTCCGGATCGAGCCCAATTAGATATCAAAGTCCGATAGACCTAAGGTAATCTCTGGAATTCATCTATTACGACAATTCCTCCCTTTCCTGAGAATGGATTTTATCTCCTCTAATCCTTTCTCCAGTTCTAGTCTTATCATGAGTCAATGCGTTCCTTACGTCACTTATGATAATGTAAAAGCCGAATTTCACGTTATTCCTCGCTAAGGTTATTTTATCAGTCTTTCTTCTTCCATAGATCAGAGTCCAGTTTTTGGTCTTTCTGATCTCCTTTTCTTCTGAGATATAGTCTTCTTATAGAACTATGAATATAAGCTTATATGTGAGTTACGCTTTGAGAGTCTCTTCAATATGTTTTATATGTTATAGATAGCGATCTTTTTTGCTTGAAAATAAATAATTTCACGGTATTCTTTTAACTTAACCCTTGACTTCAGTTCTCTGAATACGACAAACTGATAATGTTCCCTTAGTACTTGCTCCAATCCTTCCTCATGTAGTACTGAGTAACTAATTATGAGTTTTTGTATAATTCAAAAGTTACCAGAAAGCAAATATTATAGAAACTTTTTTATAGAATTTTCTTAACATATCTATAAAAGGGAAAAAGAGGTGTGGTAGTGATTGAAGGGATATAATTACCTTATAATAGCTTTTTTAGTGATTTTATTGGTAATTCTTTCCACTTTTACAACATCCCTATCCGTTTTAAATCCATTTCTTGGAATTTGGTACTCCTCTGGTAATGTGAAAATCCTAACCAAGGTCGTTTCAATTCCTGGATTGAGTGGGGACGTAAACATATACATAGACAACAATGGAATAGCCCACATTTACGCAAATAATCTCCACGATCTCTTTGTCGCTGAAGGTTACTATGAGGCTAGCCAAAGGCTGTTTGAAATGGAGCTATTTGGTCTTTTGTCCATGGGAAATTTAAGTTCTTGGGTTGGCGCTAGAGCCTTATCCTCAGATATCGCTATGCACTTAATAGGAATACCACAAAACGCAATGATGAGTGCCCAGTATTTAGAACGAAACTACCCGACTATTTATTCATATCTCGAAGCCTTCTCGGAAGGTGTTAATGACTATATAAATACCCTAAACTATAGGGATTTACCATTAGAGTTCAAGTTATTAAACGTCAGACCTTATCATTGGTCCCCAGTATACTCTTTAGCATTTGGTGAGTATATGGCGTGGAGCCTAACTTCGGGCTTTAGTGATGAACTTGAATCTGGGCTACTCTACGCTTATTTTAACTATACTGAAGTTAATGAAATTAATCCATATTATCCTCACTTCATAGACGGTAATCTCACTGTTGTCCCTGGCGATGGTACAGTTAACGGTTATAATTTAACTGATCAAGGGATTTCACCGCAGTATCTGTGGTTTCTGAACTGGTATGAATCATGGGCTACTGGTATTAGTAAGGCTCAGTTAAAAGAGCTGGTACCCCTAATGAAGTATGCCCTACTTAACATTTCAGACCCATTTATTCCATTTCCGAAATTCGCAAGTAACTCATGGGTCATAACTTCCAACTTTTCCACTCAAGGTCCAATCTTAGCTAATGATCCGCATTTACCTCTCTTCTCCCCTTCAGTATGGATTCCATTACAGCTTGTAGCACCAGGATTTAACGTAACTGGTTGGTCATTAGTTGGTATACCGGGAGTACTAATTGGGCACACACCTTACACTGCGTGGGGGCTAACAACACCAGAAGGAAGTTCCTCAGATGCTTATTTGGAGATAGTGAACGGAACTCAATATTACTATAACGGCAAATGGTATCAAATGACCGAATATAATTATACATTAATGGGAAAAACGTACACCGTTTACTACACCAATAATGGACCTCTAGTAGCGAGGTATAAGAATTACGGAATAAGCTTGTATTGGTCTGCATGGAAGGAACCAATTCTCACAGTCGTTTCTATAATCCTTTTAGACAATTCGACGTCCTTTAATGATCTAATTAACGCTGCAAGGTATTGGGTTATTCCTCCTCAGAACTTGGCAATCGTAAGTAAGAACCACGCAGGGATAATTGTAGCTGGGCTATATCCGCTTATAAATGAGACTTTACCTAACGGTAAAAGCGTTTTGGTAGTAGGAGCAAGATCATTACTAAACGGTACTGTCACTAAATATGAACCAGTTGGTTATATACCATTCAAATACCTACCGCAAACTTTTGATCCCAAAAGGGGATTCGCATTCGCACCTAATCAACCTACAGTATGGACAAATTACCCATTTCCATTTATTGGTGGGTTCTGGAGTTCTGGTGGTAGGGCTGAGGACATTTATCACTATTTAAAGTACCAACGAATAGTTAACGTCAGTGATATGATGAAATTACAGTCAAACGTTACTGATTATTGGGCATCATTACTTACTCCCCTCATAATAAAGGCTATTGGCAATGAGGTGAATGGAAGTGTCCAAGAAACTGCACTAAACTACTTACGAAATTGGAACTACACATTTTACCAGAATGAAGTAGCACCAACCATCTATACTTACATAGTAGCTGAAATGGTGAATAACAGCATTGCGAAAATACTCAACAATACGGGTTTGGGAATGTTAGATATAGCTAGCATACCTTATATTGTACCAGACTTCATATACATTGCACAAAACGATCCAACGTCAATATGGGTTAATGGGAACTTCACTACCTTAGTTAGGCAGTCTTTCGCTAAAGCCGTATCTTTATTGCAACAGAACTTAGGAAATAATGTAAGCGAGTGGTATTGGGGGAGAGTTCACTTATTAGAAATTTACAATCCACTGGGACTAAAGGCACTCTCGGTTGGACCCATTCCAATATTTGGTGATCCTCATACGCTAGCAGTCGGTTCGACTCCTTATGTCCCCACAGTTCCTTTACCTTACGTGACAGTGGGTTCATCACTCAGATTCATTGCTTCCCCTTATTCCTCACAATATTATGGTGTATTTCCAGGTGGTCCCTCTGAGAGTATAGTGAGTGAGTTTAGAGAGAATCAATTGCCCCTATGGCTTTCCTTCAAATACGTCTCATACTCTGGGTATAATTACACTACGATAGCGAAGATAACATTAAGGGCGTGATAGGGATGAAAGGACTAACTATCATTTACATTATCATATCAATTATACTAGCGTATATAATGCAGATACTCGTATTATATCCATTCACAGCCATAGCTGTGGGGATCCCCCTAGGGTTATTGAGCAGGAAATATTCAGCGATAGGTGGTTTCCTCATAGGGTTATTGTCCTCACTTTCCATTTACCTAATTTACCCTATAAGCGACGTTGTTAAAATAGCAGAAGTAGTTGGGCAACTACTCGGAATTAACTCATTTCTTGTAATACTCCTTTATCCATTAGTTTACGGAATAATATCGTTAATAAGTGCTCTGCTATTTAATTATATAATTAGAGTGAGTAGAATAGCTAAATAAATATTATTAAGATAAACTTTTTTTCCTTATCCCTTATACTAAGGTTTATTAGCTCTCCCGTGCTTAGCGAATTACTCCAAAATTATATTAATAGTTTCATGAAAATTACCTATAGTATATAATGTTTAATTTTTCCAATGTAAGATTTAAGGTGTATTTATACTATACACGCTTGGTGTATTTACGATTACTTGAATCTCGTTAAAGAGAATCTATGTTAGTATTTAAGGTCTAAGGGATTTGAAGTAAATTTACGTAAAGTACTAATTATATAACCATCATAATTAATCAACCAGAATACACTACCTCTGAGTAAGAGGAAAGATCATCGGAGTAAAAATGAGTAAAACGTTATCATTGAGTTGTAGCTAAGGGAGTTAAGGTCAAGGTTAGAAAATAAAATGCTGTAAAATTACTTATTTTTCATGAGGAAAAACGTTGTGTTGCAATATCATTCTATTAAAACTCATTGAAAAGTTTCATAAAGCAACAAATGAGATAAAACTTAAAGCTTCATTTTTCATTAAAATTTTATGACATTTGTAATAGGAATGGTCTGGGGAAAAGGAGTATTAATGGTCTCTGATAGTAAAGCTACTTTAGGTGTTACAGCTGAAGAAGAGAGGAAAATTTACCCTATTTTTATCGTAAATGGAAAAAAGGAAATTGACCTCGCTATTTTAGGTGGATCGGGAGATGCGTCGATTGTTAAACAGTCTTATACTCTCATTGAAAATCTTTTTAAAAGATATTATGAGAAGGAAGGAAAGTTACCAGCTGGGGATGACCTAGATAATTTGGTAGACACAATTCAAGGGAGTTTGATACAGAGGTTTTCTTTTCTTAGATTAAACGGTATTAATCCAGAGGTCAGTCTAATCTTAGGTACATTATCTGAGTGTGAACCAAGACTTTATACGTTTGATTCTAGTGGACTTTATGAGCCTAGACATCGAGACCCTGGATATGCCATGATAGGAATAGGGAGGGACACTGGAGGGTTAACTCTTCTTAAGCTCTTTGGTTATAATCCTCAGAAAATAGATTGGGATATGGGACTATTAACAATGTTTCTAATCGACGTTGTTTCTTCAGTTAACCCTTACGTATCCCCTGTTACCAGTTATCTTGATTCACTTTATCTGCGATGTAATGAAAATGAACCAGTGCTGGGCCCATTAAAACCAGAGTCCTTTGAGGAATATAAGGTCAAAGTGAGAAAGAGGATAGAGATCATAAGAAAGGTCTGGGACTTAAGCGAGAAATTAGGTGAAGATAAAGTATCTAAGGCATTAGAGAAATTGAAGGGGAAGTGACTCAAGAATTCCCACTTTTTAAACAAAGGTAACTCTTAAATGTTAATTGATTTAAATGGACTTTTTTAGCCCTTGTTTTCTATTTGTTGAGACTAACGTTTGGCTACTTTTCTTCCCCTCTCCTTTGTGAAAATTAACTTATACTTTGTTGAACGCTATTTTGATAGGAAAACTACATAATCTTATATTCTCACTTGGTAACGTTGAGTTCCTCACCTCAAATCTTTTTCGAATTTCTTTTATTCTTTGTAGTGTAGCTCTATTATCTTGATATCGGACTTTTTCATAAAAAGATTTTTGAATCTACCGTTAACAGACTATCTATAGGGTCTAGATAACATCTTTAAATCTTGCCACTTTTTTATCAACTTTTCCGGAAAACTTGACAGTATACTGTCAAAATTTATTTAAATCTTGCCACTCTACTATTCTTGTGTCATATATTTCACAAATGAGCTTTCAAAACCCTTGGTGGATTGACAGAAATAAAATACTCGAAGATGAGCACGTAAAAAAGGCTAAGGTTATAATATCACCTATTAATGAAAATGCTTTGATTTTAGGACCTAGACAAGTTGGAAAAACCACATTCCTCAAGACTACTATAAAGACATTACTAGAGAGAGAAGATCCTAAATCTATTCTTTTCTTCACGTGTGACGCGTTTTCGAGGAAAGAGGAATTAATAGGTTTAATTAACGAGTACAGAACGCTAATTAATAGGGAGAAGAGGGCATATATATTTTTAGATGAGATAACGTCAATAGATGATTGGAATAACGCTTTACTACACTTATTTAACGCATTCTATTTTAACAATTCTCTAGTTTACGTTACTGGTTCGTCTTCAATAAATCTAAGAAAAGAGATGTTACCAGGTAGACCGATAAAGAAGTACGCATTTTATCCTTTGAATTTCAGAGTGTACTTTAATACGTTCTACAGAAAGTTGTTATCTGAGGGTGATCATATTAGGATTGATGAGAAGGATAAGATATATGAACTCGCTATAAATCTCTCTCCGTATATTTCTGAGCTAAATAAGGCACTATTGGAGTACGTTAAGCGTGGTGGGTTCTTCGCAACATTATTTTCTGAAAATCCATTATCACTTTATGAGATTTACAAGGATGCAATACTTTCGGAGTTCTTGAAGACTGAGAGAAAGGAAAACTTGTTTAAGTTCATAACTAGAAAATTGATTGAGAGTTATGGTAGTAGGATTTCGGACAACACGATTGCTAAAGATCTAAACGTTTCACACACTACTGTAGGCGATTATCTAGACGTCATGGAAAAATTATTCATTATAAGGGTTTTCAGAAAGGTTGAGAATAATGAGGTAAATTATAGGAGTTTAAAGAAAGTTTATTTCATTGACCCGTTCTTTTTCAGAGTTATGAAGATTTATAGTGTTGGAAAGGACGTGGAGGAATACGAAATACCTTTGATTATAGAAGGAATAGTGGGTGAGCATTTGGCTAGGGAATATAAGGAGGTTGGATATTTACACTTTAAGAGCAGTAGAGAGGTTGATTTTTACGTTAACAATGTGAAAGTTGAGGTTAAGTGGAGGGAAAAAGAGCATAAAAAGTATAACAAAGTTGATTTCCTCTTAACGATTGACGAATTTAAGAAAAGTGACCATCAAGTCACTTTACCGATTTCAATTTTCCTTTACCTCATTTCATCTGATAAGGTATTTTACGAGATCTAGTTCATAACGCTTTTCTCTTAATCCAATCTTCAATGATGTTCCAAATAGTCTCATATTGTTGTCCTAATGGCGTGTGCTTCATTTTTGGAATAATGTACAACTCACAGTCTCCTCCGTTGTTCTTTATCATTTCACAAAGGGTTATTGAATGGTCCTTTAACACGATTTCATCGTTTTCTCCGTGAATTAGTAAGACTTTCTTTAACCTATTTGCGTATGAGAGTGATGAGTAGTCAAATTCGTATTCAGGCATTTTCAGCAAATCTTGGTAAATATTATATTGTATTGTGCCTGGAGGGAACTTCGATAGATATTCCTTTTGTTTTCTTCTATCAGATGGTGCTGAAACTGCAATAGCACACTTTCCTCTTAATGCAGCAGTAATTAACGCTATCAAACCTCCTCTGGAATGTCCAGCTATACAGTCAAAATCGTAAGTTAACGCTTTTTCTACACCTTCCTTTACTTCAATTTCGAATTCTGGCACGATTACTTCTCCAAACTTCCTCAGTGGTTTAGCTAACCATTCTACTTTCTCTGGTGAGGAGTTCTTACCGTGAATTACTAAACTTTTCATCGTTTATGGATTCTCTTGCGTACCTTTTATATTTAGTTGATTTGCTAGAGGTAGGATTCGTTTTTATCAAAAAGAGACTTATTAACGTTAAAAGGCTAAAGGGAAAAAGTTAAATTAATTAGTTACGTGATTTTCCTAGCTGTATAAGAGATAATCTCATTCGTAGATGGGTGTTGTTCAGCGAAACTTGCAAGTTGTTTAGCGTTTAGCCCATAGGCGATTGCTAATCCCAATTCGTTAATTAAGTATTGAGAGTGGACTCCGATCATCCAAGCTCTAATTAACCTCATGCTTCCCCTTTCAAATATCAGCTTAAGCACACCCTCTCGTTGTCCGTAAATTTGAACTGCAAAATCCTCTTCCATGTTGTATTCTGCTTCAATTATCTTAATACCCATTTTTCTAGCCTTACTAGGTATAGTAGTTTCATGAAAATTACGTATAGTATATAACGTTTAATTTTTACAATATAAGATAAGGTGTATTTATACTATGTAAGCTTGAACTATTTTCGATTGCTTAAATCTTCTCGAAGAGAATCTATGTTAACATTTAAAGTTTAAAGGATTTGAGGTAGATTTAAGTAAAGTACTCATCAATATTAACAAGTAAATACTATAAGCTTTTTTATTAAAATAATAAAATTTATTGCCAATTCTTGTTCGAATGGTCACGAATAGGAAAGATAACATCTGACCTCCAGATTATAATATAAACGATAGAATAGAATTAATGGAAACGTTAAAGAATGCTGTACAGAAGATATAGAGATGAGGGAAAACAGGGTTTTTAATTTTTAACCTTGTTCTACCTTTGGCAAGTAGGGTGCTAGTACAGATGCCAATTGCTGTGCAGTCAATGAATGTAGCCATACTCTTCCTGGTCCTTGAATCCTTACGAAGAATATTCCTTCATGTGCGAATAGTATTGATCTTAGCCCACCAACTGTCTCTATATTGTAATTCATTCCGCTTTGAAATGCTAACAAGTGTGATGCCTCAATTTGCATCGTTTCTCCAGGGGCTAAATCCTTCACTATGGCCTCGCCATAGGAGTGCATAAATAGATTACCAACGCCATTAAATTTGGCAAGAAATAATCCTTCTCCCCCAAGCCATCCTACGCTTAACTTTGCCAATTGTGAATCGTAGTTGATGGTGTTTTCAGCTGCTAAAAAGGAATGGGCTTCAGCTAGTATTGTACCTCCTTCTAAGGGTATTTGAATGACCTTTCCCGGAAATATAGTTGAAAGATATACTTCTCCAGGGCCATAGAGTTCTGTTACGAAAAACGTACCTCCAGTTATTAACCTTTTCAGCCCACCAAAAAATCCTCCTTTAAGCTTAGTTTGTAGATTTACAGATGCTCCTTTAGCTAGTATATGACCAGCGTCAGCGTAAATAGACTCTCCATCCCCTAATATTACCTTTAAGTACTGAAGATCGTTTCCTAATATTTCATATTGTGGCATACATGAAATAAATTTGGCCAATATAAAAAGATTTCGTATTAAAATGCTAGGTGAAGCTGTTCAATAGATTCCATTAGAATGATATTACATAACGATAATTTTTAAAGGAAATAAATGATGATTATGTGATATTTTGCTAAGCTATATCTTGACTCCATTACTAACAAGGAAATCAGCCATGTAGAGCACATAATGCCCAGAACTTTAGCCTCGACCATTTAACAAACTAAAATCTTGAATCACTTCAGAATTATATGAAAAATTTTATAATTAATTTTTAGTATAACCTATGAGGAAATATGAGATTAAGCAAGCACGACAAGAAGATTATCACTAGTATGAGTATATGTTCCCTTTTTAAGTCTTCGAATACCAGTGAAACTAGCTGAGGAAAAAGATGTTAAAAAGATGAATGAATTAAACTAGTTTCTGGAGTTCCTCCACATTTAATCAACTGAAGGGTAATTCCAACAGGCCTAGATTGTGGAGATAAAAACTCTATTGAAGCAAATGATCATCCTGAGGTTATAGCTTACAGTAGTGGAATGAGTACTACAAGGGAAGGAAAATACGTTATCGTCAATGTAAAAAAAGAGGAATTCTAGCCATAAAATTGAGGTAATAGTCTCAAGGACCTTGAGGTTATTAGTAATGAGACTCCTTTGGAGAAGTTGAGAGAAAAGGTTGTTAAAATATTTTAGAGAGAGAGGCTTACAATTCTAACGTGATTGATGTTGAGATTGTTTTTCCTCCTAGGATTTCTATGGGTGTGTTTCTAAGAGCTAATCGTGGGGTTGGAGGGATAAGAAGGGTTATGGTTCCGTGTTTATTAATTCTTCTTTTCTCTCTACGTACTTTTAACGGCGAGAACAAAACATCAGTATTAGAAAAAATTTTTAAATTTTTTCTAATTAAAAGACTTTAACGGCGTTAAATTACATTTAGAGTGGTTTAAGATAGTTAAGTATTTATTGGAAAAAGAGGAATAGTAGTTATCATGTGTCTCCTTATAATTACCAATGTTACAAGGCCAATAATTTCAGATGACTTTGTATTACTTAGGGATGATAGTTTCAGCAAAGTAAAAGATTACTTGAGGGTTTTAAGCAATGATAAGAGGAATGGAGAAATTAGTAAGAGCTATTTTTACTTTATCGTCGATAGGTTGAGGAGGATAGGATTGCTAATTGATAACGCAATTGGTTTTAAGGCAGTAATTCCCTTTACGGTGACTAACAAAGGGATAAGTTTGAAGGAGGGAATAATGTATATTACTAATGATAAAAAGTTGATATATTTTAACTACCACGATAGTTCATATCAATGTGATAAGTGTTCTATAATAACCTCTTCTTGTGTCCCATCACTGAAGAAGATCGCTCATGAGTTAAGCGTTAAAATAAGAAACGATAACCCTAACATTGCTTGGTATGAGCTATTAGAAGATATTCAATACAACATTCTCCAATCCTCAATATTTTTAAGAGCTAAGCTGGGTGAAATAGGAAAGCCATTTGAGGTGATTAAAGTTGGTGAATATGCGAGAGATCTATAGGTATTCAATTTTTACTATCGTTATAATGTTTTTGGCATTCTCATTTGGGCTAGTTAGAGCAATGTATGATACTGTTCAAGATACTTTCTCAACTAGTGTATTGATACTTCACATTATCTTTGCTGGAATCACTGGGGGTTTTGGAGTTTACCTTTATATGTTAGCTAATAAGACCGGTTTATTGTTCCCTAAGTTCATTGGTTTGGGGAATTTAGTGTCCATTGGAGTAGCTGGATTTGGTGGTTTGAGTTATTTGCTAACAAATTACGCATTGTTCACGAAAGTAATGCTTTACGGATTTGAGATTTCTTTAGCTTTAACTTCGATGCTTATAGGTTACTTGTATTGTTTTATGAGATATCACTAGATTTTTAATTATAATCTTTATTTCTTTTGCAGAAGACCATTTAGTTTCCAATATCAATGAACTGACTTGCTTCGTCTTTAAAGGCTCACTTGATCGGTTACTATGTCTCACACTTAAGAAGTAGACGAGAAGATTAGACACACCTCCTATAGATGTCCATTGCTTCGACGTAATAGCAATTCCCTTAAAATTACACTTTTTGCAGTTAAACTTACAATAACCAACTTCTTTACAAGCTAAAGTTGTTTAAAAAACATAAAGTTATTTTTATATTTTAACATTGTAAGATTTAATTACGCCTTTGAGCGTATAAATTATAATTACAGCAGCAGCGAAACCTGCAACTACATCACCAATCATTCTAAACCACACTATTAAGTCTGGAATAGGTTGTAGATAGAATAATGTACCTTTAGCTGCCCAATAACCTACCTTTAAAACCGTAGCTAGTTGCACAGCGCCCAAAGCCCATAAATCAATTGTCTGTAACATAAATCCAATAGCATAAATTAATATCATAATTCTTAGTACCTTTAGTTCGTTTTCATTAATTCCACCGGACAAATACAACGCAGCGATCCACATTAGAATAGCAGTTATACCCCATACTAATGGGAACGCTAAATGTGCGTGAGCCATGGTAAATTGTAGACCATGAACATAATAGTTTATCATTGGAGCGTTTAATATTGAAGCCCCGCCAATGATCCCACCTAGAAATCCACCTCCGATAGCTGAAATTAAAGTTGTAGTTATTAACGTCTTTTGAAATTCAGTCCTAGTTTCACCTCTTCTCCACAGTAAAATTGCGTAATAAGTTAAGAAGAGAATAGGGACAACTTCTAATATAGCTGCTGATGCTCCTAAGTACATCCAGAATAATGGTTCCCCTCCAAAATAATAATGATGCGCAGTACCTATCATTCCAGAAAGTATCTCGCTAACGGAATCTATACTCGCTGCCATCGTAGCTAGACTTGGTGGTACTAAGTCATTAGTAACTAAAAGTATTAGTATTATTGGAATTACTATAGAGGGCCAGAATCCTTCCACAAACGAGTGTATCATGATCCATAAGAAGAACTGGTCTTCCGTGAAGTTCGGCCATGGGACAATTATGGGTAATGATCCAAAGATCGCACCTATTCCAGACCCTAAGAGACCTATTGCAGCAATCCTAGTTAATGGTCTTAAAGCTTCCGCAGTTGACTTTGAAGCTTTGAAAAATAATAAAGAAGCTAGAAAGAGTATAAGCGCAACTAGGAGTAACCAGAAGGTCCCTTGATCTACGTCATTTGGCTTTCCTTGAGCACCAAAAATGAACCAGTAGGGTGATGGAATCAGTTGATTATAGGAGAACAATATTCCCAGAAGTAAGCCCACTCCGGCAAATAGGGTTAAACCTAAAATAGAAAATGAGAGCTTTCTGGATAAGGGGACACCCAAATATGGTAACGCGAAGATTGAAAAGGCAATCCACGTAAGTGCTATCCATACCACTGCCATGTTTAAGTGTAAGGCCCTAGTAACGTTAAAAGGCAAGAAGTTTATTAATCCCAGTATTCCCTCTGGATCTGCGTAATAATGCATAGCTAGATATCCCAACAAGCCTTGTAGACCTGCGAGGACTGAGGCAAAGAACACTCCTATCAGTCCCACTCTTTGCGCCGCGGAGGGTGAAGGAAGGAGAATGGATATTCTAGGATCCCTCCAGTGGTCAAGTATTTTTAGACTGACGTAACTAACCATTGAAACTAAAACTGCTAAAAGGACAATTACCATTATCCATGTGGAGAGACTAACATTTACGGTGGGCTGAGTTTGTTGAGGCATATACGGGAACCCATTCGTATAGCCTAGTAGAGAGACCATAGCGCCCCATAAGATAAACGATGTTATATTTCTTAAATCGTTCGGGTTAACTAGATGAGGTTTAAGTCCGTAGTTAGAGGAATTATTGTATAAAATGTTGTATAGCTCATTGTAAAGCGCGTTATAAGCTTTTACGTAATCATTGGACACTATCCATTTGCCTGCTTCTGCATAAGTTATAGAAGAGTATGTTGGACCGTCTACCTTTATCGTAGATGGATCAGCAGTTTGATTTATATATTCCAAAGCTAGGGCGGTATAATCAATTCCGTAATAACCCCCGAATCCCCAGAAACTACCGTAGTCAAATAGCCCGTATTTTTGCATGAGTACCTTTCCGCTTATGACCTCACTTCCCGTGAATAGTATACTGCCATTTTCAGTTTCAACTACTGATGGGATTGGTGGCAAATGCGTTAACGTGTAGCCAGCTAGTGCAATGTAAACTACATATACAAGAACTGTTGCAATTAACACTAAATTCGACCAAGCGTCAGCTTTAGTCTTTTTAGACATTCTTGATCCCCAACGATAATAAAAGAAAAATTCCGATTATATCCCTAACCCCTTATAGGTTAGGTTTTCTTGGAAATAAAATTAATAGCGTTTAAATATTGTTTTTAAATCCTGTAAAAAAGTAATGATTAAAGATAAAAATTTATTATATTTTTTAAAAAGAAAATAAGGTTAACGATTAACTACAAAGATAGTTCGTACTACATAATCTAAGAATTGCTTAAACGCTGTGCCTAGCAGTTTTGTGCACTCCCCTTTACTGTTTTCTAAAATATCCTCAATTAATTTTGGAACCCAGCTTACTATATGCTCTCTTATAAACCTCCTAGCTTCCTCTTCTTGTCCTATGAATAAGAGGAATGATACGAACTCTAATTCAGCAGATATGTGGTCAGGTAATTGTTTCTTTGGATAAATACCATATTTAGTATATTCTTCCAATACTCTCTGTGCTGAAATTCCATACACAGTTTTTTCCCTATACCAAGATTCGTAAGGTGGGCATTTAACGTGCTTATAATCATTTATAAAACATGAAGTGAATTCTGTAGCTACCTTATCGTAATAACTTTCTGTCAATTGTATTATTTGCTTTAATATATCGTAGTATGGTCTATCCTTTATCTCCTCCACAAGTCCCTTAACGTCTTTAATATATCTAGGACTTAGAAATAAAAATGAGAAGATTTTGAAATCTGTAGATAGTGACCTCATCTTAGACCACCTTTAGGTTTAAATCTTGCATTAAATGAAAACTGCTTCTGAAATGCGTACTCTGCCCTATGTTTAGGGCATCTCTCCAACCAATCATCTTCACAAGAAGCTCCCTTTTCCACCATTATTTTCTTAACTTTATCAAGACTTTTTCTCGAACCCACTGGTGCTCCACAAACTCTACATCTCACTAACTCATCTTCTACTACCTTCCTAATCTCTCTGGTAACATTCTTGCTTTTCTCCATTTTAATAACCTTAGTTGAAGGAACTCCCTTCATCTCATCTTTACACGACTCTGGGCAAACATTAACGCACACATTACAGCCTATACATTTCATTGGATCAAAGTCTATTTCTTCCACTCCACTATGCTTTCTGAGCTTTAGTGCTGACGTGGGACACTAATTAACGCAGCTTTCACATAAGGTACACTTGTTATTATCAATACTGACGTCAAACAATATGTATGGCAAATCATCGTATATGTTCCTCCTAGCCTCAGCCCTATTGTAAAATGATTGTGGGGTGGTGGTTAGTTTCTTTGCCTCTTTTGCCTCAATACTTTCAAATGGTGAGTAAAAGCTAATTCCCCCTATTCTTTCGTTGTATTCTTTTATAACATTAACAAAGGGTTTTAAGTTTTCTTGTAATTCACACCCAGGACACTCAAAGGTCAAATTTCCATTAATTCTCAACAACACTATATCTACTTCTGATAGCATTGCTAAACAAGGTATTTTTACTCCTCTATTTTTAGTATTCCTATAGCATGTAATCCTCTTTTCCCCTTTTACTTTTGCTAATTCAAATATTGAATTTTGAGATACTGATGGGAATTGTATTGCACTAACTGGACATGAAGCTACGCATAGACCACACGATCTGCATTTTGTATAATCAATACTTACTCCAGTCTTCTTTTCAACCTTAATAGCGTTATAAAAACAGGATAACTCACATACATTACATGCCTTATATAAGCCATTGCAATATTCACTAAGGTAAACTGGCTTGTCAACCTTGGTAGTCTTTTTTACCTCTCCATGTAATAGGCTTCGTCTATCAATGGATCTTCTCTCTTCAACTGGTGCTAAATCTGCTAACCAAGCGTTTTCTAGAACTACCTTATTATACTCTATTTCTTCCTTACTACTATCCTTGTCAACTACCCTTATAAGTAGAGGATTTAGTCCTAGATCTTCTGCAACTTTTTCCCTATCAATTTCATCTCCCATAACGATTAAGGCCTTAGCATTAACATTTTCTTTTTTTAACTCAGATGAGGATAAAACATCTACTTTGTATTTAATAAGTGGAGAATAAAAAAAGGATGTCATATGAGGTCACTTGAATATAAGATGTTTTGCTTCCTCATCTTCTTCTAACGGCAATAGTAACACGCCCAATGTGTAAATCCCTAGGAATAATAGGACAGAGCCAATGAAGAATACTAGATCATAGAATGAGATATTGAATGATAAAAATGTCCATAATGGGCCATGATTGAAAGTACTACGTAGCTCGTAAATCCAATTGGAATTTGTGGGTGATATTGGTGAGATTGAATAATACCACGTTATCGATTGTGGTATAATATCGGCTAACGAAATTATCGAGAACATTCCCAATAACGTGAATATTGAAGATGCTACTAACATATGGCCACTTCCCTTTTTATATGTTAGCCCGTAAAGGATCAGTGGAATTATCACACCAATTACTATTCCACCTATTAGAAAGACTACACTATATGGTCCAGAAATCATTAGTTCTGCCCAAGGAGAAGTTTGTTGATTTGTTGCTGTTAACCATAACCACCACAGTAGTGAAAACCCAACTGCTATTGTAGCTAATACACCATCCCTTCCTAGTGTTTTATACACGACATTTACGCTTAACCTATTTCGATCTTCCTTAACTTTTCTAAATCTATTATATAATGGAGTCATAAATGACAGCATCGCAATACCGGAATAGAATGATAATATGACAAATAACATTGACATGAATGGACCGAACTCGTAAACCCATGTTGATAAATAACCAAATACTGAACCTAAGTTTGCATCCAATATTAACTCTACTAATACTGCATAGCCAACTATGAATACTAATACCGATTTCGTTGATAGCCAAACTAAGAGTCTACTAATAGGATCCCTATATTCCTTTCTCTTCTCTCCTATTAATGCTAGTATTTCTAGTATTATTCCGATCCCAACAAGCGCGTATAATACACCGTTCCAAGCTATTCTTGATGTATCTCTAAAGCTTGTGTAAATATAGATAGCTTCTCCAGGCTTAAAGGTTGATGCGAAAACCATAATCCAACCCGGTATTAGTACTGCAAGTGCTATCCACTCGTTTCTTAACGAGATACTCTTAAACGGATTCTTTTCTGCATGATTCTTATTGAACACTTCATATAGTGAATTATAAGTGCTTACACCAGTACCTATAACTCCGAAAAACATATAGCCGATTACTAAAAGCCCCCAAGGTATTGGTTCGTCATTAGGCTCAGTAAATGTCACTAGGCCGTTTGCCCATGCAATGGGATTAAAGCTCATACCGTAAAGTAATACTCCACCTCCAATTATAATGAATATTATAGTCCATACTAATAGGAACTTGTTCATGAGTTATCACCTTCTCCTCTACCGAGCTGTCTATTAAACACGTAAAAAACTTTAGGTTGAACGTTTAATTCTGGATTTAACACTACTGCCTGCCCAGTATTAACCAATACACTAACCTCACTATTAGGATCATCAAGACATCCAAATACCCTAGCGTGACCCGGACAAGTTCTTACACATGCAGGGGTATAAGTACCTTCTGGGGCTGTACCGTAGCAGAAGGTACATTTATCTACATGTGGAACCACGTGAATTGAATTCAATCCATAATATTCTTTAGATTTCTCAATATCCTCGTAAGTGTAGAAGTATCTAGCACCATATGGACATGCCTCAACACAATAAAGGCATCCCATGCATTTGTACTCATCAACTACTACAATACCTCCAGCAACTATCTGAGTAGCGCCGGTTGGACAGACATAGTAGCATGGTGGATTTTCACATTGCATACATAATCTAGGTACGAAGACTCTTTGAGTGTTGGGATATTCTCCTAATTCTAGATCTTCAACGTGAGTTCTAAATAGACCTTGCCAAAATGGCGTTTGATTTTCTATTGTACATGCCGCAACACAAGCATCACAACCTAGACATTGGTCTACCTTAACTACGAATCCCCAGTGTTCGCATGGTTGGGTATTTCCAAATTGCGTATATGGATTTGAAATTTGGGTGGACATTAGTGATCACCCTAATGTAGAAACATTGCCATATGAGACGTACTGTTGCCAATCACTCTGAGAAGCAGAAGTATTAGGAGTAGTAACCTTAACTTGTTGCGAAGGTAATGTATCTGGAGTTTGAACACTTGCCAATTGTGTTGCGGCTTGAATTTCATCAAATGTTGCTTTCCTAACTCTAACAGTAAATTGCTCATTCATATGATAACCACCTAAAGGATTTCTCCCTGGTGCCCACATTACTGATACTGGTTGATTGCCAAACTCATTTACTGCTTTAGTTGCTGTAGTTAACGCTGGGTTCCTTTGGCCGAAAGGCTCAGGTACTCCAATCGTATCTGGCCTTATCCACTGAGTCAAATGGGCCCTAACGATTAGTTTTGGTATCGTACCGTCTGGATTTGGTAATTTCCACCTTTCGATAGCGATCCAATCTCCTTCGTTAATTCCTAATTGTGCAGCAGTGATTGGATTTATCCATGCCCTCATTAAGATATCTTTATGGTAACTATCAGAAGCAATAGCCATCAATAGTGGATTGTCAGCGCTAGAAGTATAAGCGAATTGTGGGATCTTATACTCTATGAAGAAGAATTCTGGCGGTGTTGGTTTGAACGTTGGTTCATTATATGGCGCTGGAGGTGGATGATAAACACCCTCCTCAACTGCGTAACCTCCATTCCAATTTGGTGGTATTTCAGCTATTATTGGATCCCATACTGGGTCATATCCATAATTCTGTATAACGTAATAGTATAATATAGTTGAATATATCTCAATCCTACCAGTTGGAGTTGCAACTGGTAAGTCCCAGGGTATTCTTTCATGATCTACAAAATAATCATTAATAGTTTTAATTATAATTACACCATTATTTCTTAAGGTTTGTAATATTTGCTCCTTAGGCATGTTTAGCTCCTCTGACAATACGCTAAGTTGTGCCTCTCTCCACGCTTTGGCTGTGAAACTACCCCATGGTGGGTAACCGTTATTCTGAATTAAATATTGTTGATATTTAGGCATCTCTTGTTGTATAACTGACTTCATTATGTCTAAAGGTACCCCAGTGAACCTTGACATCCATTGTATATAAGCGTCTCCAGCTTGAGGATTTAACATATATGCAAACATTACAAATAAGTCTAGGCCATTTGCAGTATTTGGCCATAATACTGGTATTGTCTGCCACCTACCTCTAATTGCTCGATCCATAGCTGGACCATCATCCCAGAAGAATTCGTCTCTCTCTAGATAAGTTACATCCGGTAGAATTACATCTGCGTATAAACTAGCCTCTGTCGGTAAGATATCTATCATAATGTAAAATGTATTCTCCAACACTTGCTTATACTCATCCCATTTGAAGTTAAATGGCGAACCTCCATAAGACATTACAATTTTAGGTTTATACTGTTGTCCATTCCAATTAACTTGCCCATTAATTGCGACATATGATCCAGATTCTTCAAATAATGTATAAGCTCCAGCTGGTTTCTTCCCTTGTTGCTTTAGAACCTGATTATAGACATAGCTAAGCGCTGGAACACCATGGGACCAAAATGAAGGATTATTATAAACGTATATGATAGGGAACATAGCGAATAAAGCCCCAGGCAAATCATTGACTGGTAATTGTTCCAATACCTCAGGCCTTTGTAGTAATATACCAGGCTTCGTCTTCCCACTACTGACCATGCTATTATAAGCGTTTACAACTTTCTTGACACCTTCTCTGTAGACCGCAGAATACACCCAACCTCCTCTAATGTCTATGTTACCAGTTAGAGCCATTATAATTGCGTAAGCTTTTCTAAATTGTACAGCTTGATCGTTGAAGAAACCCTTTAATCCAGTAATTATCGTCATTGGTTTCATTGTTGCAATTCTAAATGCTAGTTCTTGAAGTTGTGATAGAGGAACGTCTGCTACTTGCGCAGCATATTCAAGCGTATAATTACTAACTTTTTGTGCTAGGAATTGGAATACTGTTTGCACATGTTTACCATTATAAGTTAAACCTTGAGGCGCATATAAGGCTGGTCTGATAAAATTACCGTTAACATCGTATTTATTAGTATTTGTAAATGGTGGTACATTTACAATTTTTCCACTTATTTCGTCGTAAACGTAATATGTATTTACTGTACCATCATTATAATCCTCTTCTAATAATTTGACAACTCCGTTCTCTTCATAGGCTAAGAAGGGAGCATTAGTGTAATACCTCACAAACTCGTCATCATAATAGTTATTTTGGATTAAGTAGTTAATAATAGCCATGGCAATATACAGATCAGAACCTGGTTTTGCTGGAATCCATAGATTAGCCTTAGATGCGGCCTCACTCATCCTGGGATCAATCGCTATAACATACGCACCGTTTTCAATGCCTTTTGCATATCTTATAGCTCTATTTACAAATATTCCAGCGGGAATTCCACTAGTACCCCACGCAACTATTAAAGAAGAATACGCCATGTCGTCCATCATATCGGTTGCGTGTAGATCGAATCCTCCTATTACGAAACCTATTGGCACTTGATCACTAAATAGGCAAGTTTGCATCGGAGTACCATTAATATTAGGTATTTGCATACCTAGTGTGAACGGAATAAAATAAGGCTTGTAGTTTGCACATGGTATTCCACCTCCAATTAAAAGGAATTCATATGGTTGTGGTTTCAGTTGTTGAATGTTCTGCATTATATAATTAATCGCCTCCTCCCATGTGGCCTCCCTAAAACTCCAAGTACCTTTTGGACCTGTTCTAATTAGTGGAGTCTTAAGTCTATCTATGTTGTAAGTTCTGAAAATTCCGGCTCTTCCTCTAGGACAAACTTTACCCTCATTTAGAGGTGAAAGGGGATTACCGTCGATCTCAAGAGCTCTCATATAACCATTTTTATACTCGGTTTCTACTAAAATATCACAAGTTGATGAACAAAATGCGCATATACTAGGTGCATAAGAATATTGCCAACCCGGTTGTAACTCTTCATTATCCACTCTATCCTGTGTTACAAATATGTTGAAATTATATTTTGACGCAAAATAAGTGAGTCCCGCGACAACACCAGCAGCAACAGAAGCTTTTAAGAAGTCCCTTCTACTCAATCTAAGGCCTTTATTTTCTGCCATCATGTTACTATCCTCCTCCATACTTAAAAATTTTTGCAAAAAATACAAAAAATGATAATTACAATAATTTAATAAAACCGTTAAACCGAAAATTCCTAAAAAATTAAATTATTCATATAAACTAAATTTCGTTGAAGAAATAAAAATCTATTCGTAGATATTTATGCAGAAATTTGATTTATAGATTAAATTCATTTAGACATTAAATTGACTAAAGTTGAAAAAATAGTTCTACAATATTATTTTCTAATGGTATTTCAAGTAAAATTTAAATTTTTGAGACTCGAATAAACCACATGGAATATGAGACTATACTTAAGCTGTTCTCTCTTGTTTACATTATTGTAATGATGTCACTTGATTTTTGGATATTTGGTTTGATTTTAAGAAGAGAATACGTCAAGGTTAAAGGTTTGTTACTGCTTGTTTCGATAATATTGGTAATGGGGTTTGAAAGTTTGGCATTAGCTCAGCTTGATATATTATTTTTCACGATTGGAATACTTCTAGTATTTATACCCTTATTCATATCACTCGTAATAAGGGATTATACTGTTAACGTTACTAGAAATTGGATATATGGGTTATTATTGTCGTCGGTAATAGTTTTCGATGAGTTAGCAATGGGTTATCTTTATGGTAGTTATTTCAATCCCTTACCTAACCCCTTACTTACTAGTGTTGATAATCCGGCCTATGGTGCAATGATGTTAGGTGATGCGATTTTCTTCCTCTATATCTTGAGGAGAAAAAGCATTATAGAGTTCGCTATGACCACATTTGCAGTCTCCATGGCCTTCATGCCCTCTCTTTATTTAATGGACAGAATGCTTGAGTTTACAATGTCGCTTTTGACTTCAGTTTTCATGATAATAAACATCGTGTTGTTATATTTAACAGAAATGAGGATATTGACATTTCAAGGGCAATTAATTGCGATCTCTCTATCCTTATTCAACCTCTTAATGATGATTGGCTTAACCTTTTTTGCCTCATTTAGCGACTTATATTTCCTTACCCTATCCATGATTGCGTCAATGATTTGGTACTTCTTTTTAATATTTTACAATGTTCCTGCTAAGAAAATCTCACCTAAACCTTTCCTATTCCTTGTACTAATAAACTTGACTGAGCTTATAATGGGTTTTGGAGAGACCGTATTAGGATTTAGTCTAACGAACTCACTCTTCCTTAGTACGGTAAATAGCAAAATGATAATGGATCCACATATGATGAGATCGTCTTTCTCTAATCCGTTTTGGTGGCTATTCCCATTTAACCCTTTAACGATGATTACTATGGCGACAATGCGATATAGTTTGCTTGGTCAACTAGTGATGATCCCATTTATGACTGTAATGGCAACTACAATGAGTCCATTTTACGTAATAATGATGGGGGTTGAGATGAGCTATTTAGTTTATGAGAGGTTTAAGAAGGTTAGGACTAAGTATCTGAAGGCATGGACACTAGGTATTATAGCTGGGATACCAACGTTTGTGGTGTTGATCCCTTACTATACGAATTACTATATTTTTGGAATGAGCGGTATGATATTTCCAGTCACTTTAGCACCTTTCATAATTTCTCTAGTCGTTATCGCATTATTTTCAACATTATTTGGTAGGGGAGTTTACTGTAACCTTGTTTGTATGTCAGCTCACATGTGGTCTAATGTGTTCTATGAGCAATTCTCTGCTAGGAAAAGCAGTAAGGTTTGGGACTACTTGAGGTGGATTTTCATAATACCGATGATTGTTGCATTTTACCTTTACGTTATGACTCAAATAGGGAATATCAGCCTTTCTATTAATCCCTTGGACTTATACGGCATGTTCACGCTTAACTACGTATGGTGGATTTTCTACTTCTTAACACCAGTTTTTGGAATATATTCGTGTGCTAGGCAAGGCTGGTGCGGTTTCGGCACTTTCACTGGGATATTTAATAAGGTGCTATTTAAGATAAGAGCTAAGGATGTTAGTGTTTGTCGAGGGTGTGCTAGTAAGGAGTGTGATGCCTCTTGCCCGGTTAAGATACCTATTAGTAATGACATATTAGTGAAAGGGTATTCTAATAGGATAAGTTGTATTGGCTGTGCTAGGTGTGTTGATGCTTGTGACAATCTTGAAATTATTAATGTTCTAACTATTCTGAAAAATAGGGAAAGTGAAAGTTTTTAAATTAGTAATATGATATTATTTTATATGGCGCAACAGAATACGGAATTAGAAGGAATAGGAAAATTAAGGAGTGGTTCCCTCTTCATGATACTTGCAGTGTTACTTGCCGCAATAGGAACTCTGGTAATTATATCTGCAGGAATCGCTAGTAGTATGTTTTCTGCTGCGACTGGTAACGCTGCTGGAATAATTGCCAGTGGTATTGGCCTTTTAGCAGGGATTGCTATAGTAATACTAATTGGTGCTATTGTAGGACTATTAGGTGTATTAAGAGTAAGGAGTGGTTTCAGTATTTTGAAGAGCTTAGGTAAAGATGTGGGAATTGGCGAAACTGGGACTACTCTCTATCTAGTGGGGTTAATTATTGTCATTATTGGAGCGTTACTTACAATTGTAATTGTAGGATTACCAATATTGGTTTTAGGAGAAATAATAGCACTGATTGGTGGAATATTAATTGGTATAGGGTTTTACAGGGTTGGTGAAATATATAATGAAGGATTAGTTAAGATTGGTGGAATATTAATAGCAATACCCATAGATCTTCTTAACTTCATCGGCTTTATTTTAGTATACGTAGGTTTAGGTAGAGTGAGACCATCACCAATGGTTACACAACAACCTTTAGTTCCTCAAGTTTATCAGGTTGGCCAAGGAATTATAAGGAATAATGGTTATGCTTATATCACGTTATACTCCTCATCCCCAGCTAGTGTTATATCTGCGAAAATTGAGGGTGCAAATATTATGTCGAGTGCAATAAATCCTACTGTGTTGCAAATCGGCAATAACGAGGTAACAATCTTCTTTGGGAATGTTCAATCATTGGCTCCGAATACTACTTACATTATAACGTTAACATTAAATATTGGAGGAAATATAATTAACATCTCTACGGCTGCCGTTTATCAACCATAATCATTAATAAATAGGTAAAATTTTTTATTATTTATGTAATGATTCATTAATACGAAGTTTCTTAAGAAATCTCTTTCAATGATATTTGAATAAAACCTATTAAATCAGTAGGTGGAGTGTTATAGTTATATGACCTAAAAATCTAGCTCTCAATAATAATTCCTTTTTCGATACTTACTCCAGCAGCCAACTCTCACCACCTCATTGTATCAACAATATTCATTAAGTATTCATAACACTATTTGTACTTAACTAATAACAAGAGGATCTTAAAATACAACAGTAATTCAAAATACGCGATCTTTGAGTTTAGCGTACTAAGGAATGAGATACTTACCGTTTTCAAACGAAGTAGTAACAGAGTTAATGAATTAAACTCAAATAATTACTTTATCTATATATAGAAAGACTATTGTATTGGAAGGACCTATAACGACTTACTACGTTATACGTGAATGCAAATCTTCTCCACGATCATCTGGTTATCTATTTCCGATTAGCACACTAGGAATAGTAGTTATTATTGCCGTGAAATTTGAGCTTTAAGGAAATTTTTCTTTTGAAAGTCTCTGTTCTAACTGTGCAGTTGGAGCATTAATAATTAGACACCTTTCAGGTTGAGTCCTGAACATTGTTTTCGTTAAATTGTTATGATCCGACTGGATAAATCTCTAAAGATTAAATTGTATAATTAATTCATAAGTTTTGCACATTTCCAAATCCTTAAATACTCTTATTATTACAATAATACATATGGAACAAGAAAGAAAGCTTGGGATTGTTGTCCAATCCGGAGCTGCCAATAGAATATGTTGTGTTGTAGTTTACTCAGCCTCTGCATTAGCTAGTGGTTGGAAGGTTGTCTTACACCTAGTAAATGAGGGTTTGATTGCATTTAGAAAAGATACGGCTAAGAAGGTTTGGGCTAGTTTAAACCCCAGAGATTTTAGTATCTATCCTTCATATTACGCACCAAACGTGGAAGTTTTTTTAAAGAACCTACAAGAGTTTATAAAGGCTGGTAAATTCCAAGATTGGCCAGATTACTTAACGGAGTTGAAGAAGGAATATCCAGAAAAGTTTAGGATTTATGCTTGTCCAATAGCAGCAGCTGCTTATAATATTAAAAAGGAAGATCTATTGGATATTGTTGACGATATTAAGGGCGGAGAATCATTCTTAGAAGAAGTATATCCCGGAGTAGTAATGGTATTTTAATTTTTTTCCAAGCTCTTGCTTTTTGGTAACTTCAGAATTATACAAAAATCATTATAAATTATCTCGATATCACTTGGATAAAAGGAATGGATCGTAACAATTTCGAAGTGAACGTTACCACTTTGCAGAGAGTGGAGTTCAAGAATTAACGAACAAAATGCCAGGGCTGAGAATACAATTTCATGAAAATTCCATGAAGCTCGAAAACCCCATAAGGTTATTTATTCTACACGAAAATATGATTTTTCTATAATGTCACTCCATTGAAATTTATTGAAGAATCTAACTATGCATATTTGAGCTCAACCTTTAAAACCTGAATGCCAAATGTTAGACTCAATTTCTTCAAAAATTGGTTCTCTCAAATAGCAGAGGTAGTACTTTACGTAAATTTACCTTAAATCTCTTAAACCTTAAACACTAACATAGATTCTCTTCTAAAAGATTTAAATAATCGTAAATATTTCAAGCGTGTATAGTATAGATACTCTTAGATTTCACACTGGAAAAATTAAACATTATATACTATACGTCATTTTCAGGAAACTACTACAGAGCATATAATTAATAAAGTAAAAGAAATATTATTACAACTACAACAGCAATAGGCGTTAATATTAAGGTGGATCTTACTGTGGTTTCTACATCAAATCCATAAATCCTAGCCCAGATTACGTTAGTTATTGCAGGAGCCATCATTCCGGTTACCATCACTTGCTCAATTATTGTCTTTGAAGTCAAACCCAATACGAGTAAGATAAAAAATATCAGAATGGGGCTAATAGCGAGTCTAGATATATAGATTATTATATAGGGCTTTGATATAACATTCTCAATTTTCATTTCACCAATTACCCTTTTGATTTGATAACCGAATTCATAAAGGACTATTAAGATAAGAATTAGATTTATTGTATTAACATCCTTTTCGCTCAGAATAGAACCTATTACATAATGCAATCCGCTACCTACTAGAAAGGCGATTACAGGGAGATATCTTGAAAGATTCGTCATTAACCCGTTTGGGACTAAGCTCTTACCCTTGTTCAAATAGGTAAAAACTATCATGGCTATTGGTAGTCTTAACGTAGCCATTGCAACTGCAACTGTTGCAGAGATTTCATAGTTTCCTCTGAATACCAGAAGTATTGAGAAAGGCAAATTAATTGTATTCATGAAGATTGAATTTATCAACACAGCCCCTCTAACGAATGGACTAATATCTCTAGTTAAATATAATACTATAGCCAACATTAAGAAGTTATAGAGTACAGATGCTAGGAAAATTTTAGCATCACTTACCTCAAAACCTCGCTGAAGATATGTGATGAAAAATATTGTGGGTAAGTTTATGTAGTTGTTTACAAAGCTTACTATCTTCACGGATAATTTATTGTGTAGAAAATATCCTAGAATTGCCGATAATAATAGGAAAAGACCTTGAAGCTGAAATATGTCCACTTTATGGGTAGTATCGTAAAAACTTTTATTTTTATCCGAAAAAAGGGGATGTCCTTAAGTAACAAGAATTCCCATAAACCCTTAAATTAGACGTACTTGAGGGCAGTACAGTATATTAGAGACAACACGATATAATTTTTTATTTATTACATAATATTGAATAACATGAGAACACTTCCCCCAGTTCTTAGGGACAAAAATAATACAGATCTCTTCCTTTTGAGAATTTTATTATCCTTCTGACTTTCTTAGTATTCTTCAAGAATTTATTTATCTTCATTGTTTTGAATTATTGTGAAGATCTAGCTATAACTATGTTTAACTACACTTGACGTTAGCGGTTAACTGGAAATAATTTTTAATTTTACGATAGCAACACTAAAGGATTTTTAAATACTCCGAATAGATATTGAAAATTAATGAGATTATTTGATTCTATCTCTTAGAACTCTTTTATTAACTTTTCCAGTACTAGTTAGCGGTAAATCTTCCATCACAATTATCTCATCTGGTATCCACCATTTTGGTAACAAACCTTTATCTACACTGTCCTTAAGGTGATTAATTATATCTTCTCGCAGATTTTGCCCTTTGCCTTTAACTATCGCAACTGGTCTTTCTCCCCATTTTTCGTTCTTTCTACCTATTACAGCTACCATATCTACTCCACTTACTTCGGAAATTAAGGATTCAATTATACTAGGAATTATCCACTCTCCACCACTTTTAATTAGGTCTTTTTCCCTATCTAATATTCTTAATTCATTGCTCTCTGTGATCATTGCCACATCTCCAGTTCTAAACCAATCATTCACATATGAGGATCTGGTGTTCTCTGGATCGTTAAGATACTCACCAGGTAACCAAGGTGTTTTAATCCATAACTCTCCTACCTCTCCCTTTTTAGCCTCTTCACCATCTGGTTTTATTATTTTAAGCTCAACGAAAGGAAGAGGATGGGTGTATAACCTAGCATACTCTTCAGGATTTTGAATATTATTATTTGGGAATATTGTAATGGAGATCGCCAACATATCTGTCCCTCCATATATTGATGCGAAAGACACTCCATTTTCCTTCAACATCTTAGCGAGATTGGAAGAGATCGGAGATCCACCAACTAGAGCTTTCAATCCTTTTAGCTGTCCTTGCTTAGCTACGCCTAGTAGCATAAAGATCATCGTAGGAACTGCATTTAGCCAACTGATCCTCTCCTTCTCTATAATCTCTAAAATCTTCATTGGTTCAAATTTTCCACTCGTGACATATTTAGCGCCCAAATATGTAGCGTGAAATAGGGATCCCCATGACCATAAATGGTAAAACGGGATAAGACCCAATATAACATCATCACTTTTCAGTGGAGCGGGACTGTTATAAAGTGATAATTGATGTACCATACCAAGTGCGCCATGAACTGTCTTTTCATTAGTGTATATAACTGCTTTAGGTAACCCAGTTGTACCTGAGGTAAATAGAATAGAATATGGATCGCTTCCCTTTACGTTGACATCAGGTTCTTTAACCGATCTTTTATTTACTAAGTCATCATAAGTTATCTTAGTATCGGAAGAGTCTAAACTGATAATCCTATCCTTGTTGAAGTTCTTGAAAAGAGGTGCGAAATCCTTTGCAGTGAAGATCCATTCAACTCTTGCGTGGTTAATTGTATGAAGTAATTGTTCATAGGGTAACCTTACATTTATAGGGTATATTATCGCACCTATTAAACTGGAGGCAAACAGTAATTCGACAAATTTAAGAGTGTTGTAGTCTGCAACTCCTATTATACTACCTTTAGTTATTCCAATCGATAACATTGAGTTAGAAATCCCTATTACTCTCTCATAGGTCTCTCTATATGTTTGTCTAACATTGCTGAAAGGGTCTACTATTTCCTTATCTGATGCTATTGTAATTGCTCTTTTCAAAAGTGAAAATATTGTAAATCCTTCCTGCATCCCTTTATCCCTCATCTATAGCTATTAGCTTACGTATTTCCGGTATGTAGTCTCTTGAAATCTCCTTACCCATAATGAATTTCTCGTAATAGATTTTCGATATGTCGATAAATCTTTCAATTCCAAGCTTATGACCGATGTGAGAAAGTAATATGACAGAGATACCGTGGCCTACGTTTGTTAATATATCCTTTGAGTAAAATTGCATTTCGTACTCTTTAAAAGATATAAGCGCTGTGAATTTGTCCTTAATGTATTCAAGAGTTTTAGATGCTGTCTCATCTCTTGTCTCATAGACTATTCTCTCTAAATCTTTCAGTAGTTGCTTATGGGCTTCTTTCTTTAGTATAGTCTCAAGCATTTCTAAAGCTTGAATATTTCCAGTTCCTTCCCAAATAGGGGTTATGAGCGCTTCTCTATGAAGTCTCTCTATTGGGAACTCCTCAAGGAATCCTATACCTCCATGAATTTCCATAGCCATTCTCGACACATAAGACGCTATCTCGGCAGTAATGTATTTGGAAATATGAGTTAATAAACGGGCATAATGATACTCCTCACTATAGTAAGGTGGAACTGCTTTCCAGGATCTTTGAAATTCCTCTATTGCCTTAAAGGTTAATATCATACCACCGTCGATCATAATTTCCATTTCAAGCAAATCTTTTTGAATTAAAGGATGTTCAATTAGTGCTTTTCCGAAAGCTTTTCTCAACTGAGAGTAATAATATGATTCAAGAAAAGCTTTTCTCGCTATACCCAATGCTCCTACAGCATTGGCTAATCTCGATACCATGAGATCCTCAGTTATGTAATATATTCCATATTCCTTCTCCCCTATGAGATATGACTCTGAATTGTTAAACTCCACCTCCCCAGTCGGTACACTGTTAGTTCCACTTTTCCTCTTAAGTCTCCTAATTAGGAAATTTCTCTCTCCGCTACTATTCTCTTTAGGAACTAGGAAGAGAGCTAAACCTTTGGCTCCACTTTTACTTCCCCTAGGCCTAGCACTCACCAATGCGAGATCAGCTAATCCCACACCGCTAGCAAAGTACTTAGTATTTCCATTCAATACCCAATACTTACCATTAAACTCAGCTTCTACCATATTAGCCCCTAAATCACTACCACCCTGAACTTCTGTAAACCATGTAGCCCCGAAAAGTAACTCATCAGCATCTCCTATCAAATAGGAAACGTACTTCTTTAACTCATCTCCTCCATACTTATAAAGAGCGTATGCAGTTTGGTTGGTGATTGTTAGTATACATGCAATACCCGGATCTGAAATTAAGTATATGGAAGCGAAATGTTTATGCCAATTTCCTTCTTTATATGGAAACTTATTTACATCGAAATCCTTAATTAATCTATTAATAGCCCATCTCAGAGAAGGGTCAAGCCAGACTTCGTCAACTCTCTTTCCGTTGACGCTCCACATTATATGTATTGGCCTAGCCCTCTTATCCACATGATCCGCTATTTCATATAATTCTCTGCCTGCAAAATCACCCAACTTTGAGAGATCTGCTTTTACATTAAAATAATCAAGTATCCTCTGTAACGGCTTATCTACATCAAAATGATTTTTACCGTAAGCATTTGATCAGTATGAAAATGGATTATCCTTACCCATATATCTCTTTACAAGCTGATGACTTATAAGCTTTCTTCAATACTACAAATTATAATAAAAGATATGATCTATTGAGAGAAATATCTTTATTCACCTCCATATTAGTAATTAATTTCATTCCACTATAGATCAAATATTGGAAAAGTAGTATTTTTTATTATTATTATAAAGTTATTTTGGGTTTACTGTTTAGGGCAAGAAGGAGGTCAGTTGAAATCACTCGTGTTTCCCTGAGTAATTTAATTAATAACACTTGTAACCAAACCACTATTTTTCGCAAAGTTAATACTCTACAATATTTGGAAATACCTCATATAGGACTTTCAATCTGTTGTTCAAGAGAGTAACTCGCTCTTTTCAATTTCCTTTCTTAGGTAGTAGAATTTATAAATCTTTAGTTAAAATATATATCATGTCAAATAGTAATGAAAAAGTGGGCATTGGAAAATTAAGATTAGGCTTCCTAATTTTAATAGTAGTCTCACTTTTGTCTCTCGTAAACTTATTTAGAGGGTTTATAACTACAAATCCTACAGTTTCCCAAAATATAAATAACACAAATACACAGCAATTACTTAGCCAAATACTCTCAAATGAAGTTTCGCAGATAGAGGAAGCGTTAATTTTCACATCAATTGTAGCAGTGATAAATATAATAGGGATGATCATATTGCGAGGCGGTTTTAACGCTTTGAGTAAAGCAGTATCGAATGATATTGGAATAGGGAGTACTGGGACTATACTATACATCATTAGTTATCCCCTAGGTATAATAGGTAATTTAATTCTTCTTAATGGAATTTTGTCCTCGAGCTTTTTTGAAATATTAATTAGCTTGCCGTTCTCTTTCATAGAAATTATCTTACTGTTAATAGGTTCAATACTTCTCGGAATTGGAGTGTACAGAGTAGGAAGAGAGTACAATAATACTCTCGTAAAGGTGGGCGGAATATTTATAGCGATAATAATTCTCGCATTTATAGGTTCAATTTTATCTTATATAGGATTAGGAAAGGTAAAACCAATCTCTGTAACACAAAGTGTGCAGATATACCCACTAGGGCAAGGTGTAATCAAGCGAGATGGAAGTGCAAAAGTAGCTATATATTCATCTACAAAGGCAACAATACTCTCAGTGAAAATTGAAGGGACCAAAATTTTCACATTTAATGTAAACCCAGTAAATTTGAGCCCCGGTAACAACGAGATAGTAATTCAGTTTAACGATATATCATCTCTTGTCGAGAATTCAATATACGTCATAACGTTGATTGTGGACGTTAGCGGAAATAGTATACCAGTAAATGTAAACGCAATATATCAAGGATCACAATAATTTTTACCTTTAAACATATTATTCCGATGAGTATGGCTAACAATTTAATTAATTAGGAATAAACTATATACACCGATTTTATTATGAAAATGAATCATTTTTATTTAGTTTTAGGTGATCACGGGATTTTTATTGGTAAGCAAATGTATTCTCGTGCTCATGAAAATCCTAATGGAGTATATTAAACTTAAGCCAAGATTTCACGTTAAGTCTAGTTATCTCTCTGGTTTATCCCCTTGGAGGATTGGTTTTCCTACTCCACCTTGCTCTACTATTATAAGAGGCTTTGTAGCGTTAAGTACGTTGTATCATTGAGATGCTATTTATGGGACTAAGGTTGTGTGTGATAAGGGTAATTATTATTACGTTTGGATCGTTAGGTATCTTGTGACTATTCCTTTCTTCACGACTTGAGGAGTGATCTTCAAGTGTTGATTGTCCTAGTTAACATGATTGTGAATGAGTACTTCTGGGAGGGTTGATCGAGTTTGCTTGCATTACTGGCTATTAACATATAATGCTTTTGACTGTTTTAATGCACATGAGGGTTTGTGAGAGAGATTACGCTAAAAGATTTAGGACCTTGAAGCTCTCCTCTATAACTTCCCTCGGAATTCGAATAGGCTAACGAGTTGACTCTCAGTTTTCGTCCTAATCTACAACATACGCTTAATTGTATTTTGTGGATAAAGAAGTGTTAATAAATGCAAAAGTTTCAAACACACGAAATTGTTGTCCACGCTCAGCAACTGAAAAATTAAACTTTTAAACTTATTCTGATATAGTTGTTATATGACAGATATAACAATTCGAATAGACCTCAATTCCAAAAAGCAAGTCTACGAACAGATAGCGGATCAGATAATTGAGTTAATAGCTAAGGGAGTACTGAACGCTGGGGATCCTTTACCTTCAGTTAGGGAAATGGCTGCAATGCTAGGCGTAAATATGTTAACTGTGGATAAAGCATATAAATATCTGGAAGGTGAAGGATTCGTAACCGTTTACAAGAAGAGGTTTGTGGTTAAGACTGATATAAGAAATGAGAAGTGGAAGGAAATGATGAGAGAAGCAGTTTATTGGGCTTTGGCTAGTGGGGCTAAAAGAGATGAAATTCTCTTATTTATATCAAGCTTATTAAGGTGAAAAACATGGCACTTTTAGATGTAATCTTCTACGTAGAGTTCGCATTTATCTTTATCAATTTCTTCTTGGTACCTAGCTTACAACCTCCTGATATGTTACTTGGGGCTAGGGTAACTACGGAATTTAAAAAGGGTAAGGGTAGAAAAATAGTTAATAAGTATAGGCTTTCCCTAATAGGTTTAACGTTGGTATCCCTTTCGCTTTATTATTTTGTAAGCTTTGTGTCAGTTTTCATTTACGTCATTCTACTTTTATTAAATGTTGTTTATTGGAGGAGGGTTGTGATAAGAAGTAGGGGAAGTCTACCGTTGGCTTCTTCTAGATATGCGGTAATTAGCACTAAAAAGAAGGAAAGTAGAATGTGGATAATTCCCATCGTACTTGCCTGGGGAATCATGGCAATTACCTTGTTTTTTTGGCTATCTAATATATTCCTCTATACCTCAATTACTTCCTACTCACATTGGTCCTAGTGGTACAACTTTTCTCGTTAAGACACCTTTAAACTTTTACAAAGTCGAGATAATAAATGCTGTCATCTTAGGGTTATTAACAGTACTGGGAATATTAGTTACAAGGACTACTAATGTAGTTAACCCAGCATATCCAGAGAGAAGTTATTATGGATTTCTTAAATTTAAGGAGGGAGTTGCAACCATTACGGGGATTGCAGGAGTCTTTGTTAGTTCACTATATACTGCAATCTCACTCTTCATATGGACAATAATTAACTTAATCGAACTTGAAGTTTTGATAACCTTTCTCATATCTATACTCTTCACAATTCTCATAGTCTATGTGCTTAGAATTGGTATTGAAGGAGCTGGATATTTAAGAGATGTAATAGCTAATGATAACTTACTCAACGATGATAAGTATTGGAAAGGAGGAATAATATATGTTAATCCTAATGACCCGAGAATATGGGTTCCAAGAAGAAACGGTTTAGGTTACACGTTAAATTTCGGTCACGGGATCTCTATTTTGATCATTCTTGTTATAGTTTTTACTGTAGTAACTACGATAATCTTCGTTAGGTGATGGAAGATGAGCTTTGATCCCATTTATTTCCTAACCCCTATAGTGATGATCCTCTCTTTCGGAGTTGTATATAAGTTAGTTAATTGTGTAAAAGTGTTAGTGTTCTCTGCATTGGGGTTTTTCATAGCGATTATATTGAAGGTTTTAGTTCAATTTTTTACCCTAAGTTATCTAGTATCAATTAACAATTTAGTAATTTTAGGTTTATATTATGGGTTACAAACTTCTATGTTTGAAGTAGGTCTGGCATACGCTTTTGCTCGATTGGGGAGGCTAAAGAATGGTTGGGGTTACGGAGCTTCTTTAGCAATGTGGGAAAACGCAGTATTAATATCAATACCCGCGCTCTTTACGTACATGATTTATTACTTCTACCCTTTTCAGCAATCAGTTCCATCCCAACTAGAATATCCAGTTATACAAGCACTGCCAATCATTGGGTTGAGCATACTTGAGAGAATTTCATCACTTCTAATTCACTCGTCATGGGGATATCTTTCAGTGTTAAGTGTTATTACTAGAAGAAAAAGAATAATGCTTGCAACCTTTCCAATGGGTTTTGTAGATTTTCTGGTTCCGTTCACGAAATATTTTGAAACGTTAAAATTTGAGCTAATTGTATTCGGTATTGCATTGATTTGCTTAATTGTTGCTTGGTCTTTAGGTAGGCATTATCGCTCAACTTCTTCTAAGGGTACATGATTTGTGTCTATACCTTTGAAGAACCAGACTATTGTGGTAGCTCCGCCTATTCCCCATAATACGGTGTTAAACACTATGTAATCGGTTAAAGTAAAGGACTGAGTAATGTAAGTGGAAATAGCATATGCTGTAATTGGCACAAATCTGATAAGTCCTATCATGAATGCCCTAAGGTTCTTTGGCATTAATATTGGCTCGTAAATTGTCCTAATTGCCCAACCGAACTCGCTAAATAACATATTCACAAATAGTAATGAGTAAAACATTGCCAAGTTGAAGTTCTCTGTCAAGTATATTATTGGAATCATGCTAAGGGTTCCACCCACATATGATATTAAGGCAAATATTCTAGTCCTAATCTTATTCGCAATATAAGCTGCTATGAAGCCGGATATTGAAGCCCCTAAATTCGCTACGAAAATAATGAATGGAGTTTGTGATGAAGAAAAGTAATAGTCAGCTACCACAAATGCCATCAAACCGTAAGTTAAATATTGGGAAAGTCCAATTATTGCTAGGAATGCGTATCTCGAACCTAAACTCAATTTTTTCCCTACATTAACTTCTCTCACTTCTACTGTACCTTTCTTTAAAACTTTGCTTACTTCTACCTTTGCCTTATCTAAATTCCCTTTTACCTCTAACCATCTCACAGATTCTGGTAACAATAATCTAATAATAATTGCTGTAGCAATACCCAATATCGCGACTATGGAAATTGCTAGGAGTTCTATCACGAAAGAAGTAGTTGTGTTATAAGTTAGGTATCCTATTAGCGCAGCTACCATCGCCCCAATATTATCGAAATTTGGAGCCAATACCAGTATACTTTCTCTATACTTTAGAGGTATCATTTCTGCAGTGTAGGATAGCATTACTGGAACTTCTCCCTCAACACCAAACACTCCTAAAATTATCCCTAAGATTATTAGAATCAATGAGGGGAATTTAGCTAAGTTATCGGTATTAAAACCAGCCATAACTGTTGCTAAAACTAGTAGTATTGTCCCAATGGAGTATAGTGACATGGTTATGAAGAAAGTGGTCTTTCTGCCTAATTTCTTATCGGAAAGTAGTGAAAGGACTAAATCTCCCGCCAGTGTTGCGAAAGTTGGGGTTAGTAAGAATAGTACGCTATTTATATTGGGGTAAATCAAGGGAGCAATAGATGAGATAACTCCCCACATGAAATACCCTACTGCTAGCGAGGCAAACATTAGGGAATGTATTGAAGTCCATTTAGCCATATCTATTAATTTCTCAATACTTTTCTCCATGTGTAAAAATGATAATTAGCAACTTATAAAGTTACTTATTTTGAATATTTAATAAGGCATCACCAAATCAGTCCTGGGACCACTCTTCACCTATCAAGCCCTGCCCATATCTTCTTCTTTATGATAGTATAAAAACCTAATCTTCATATTTTTAGATAATAATTGTAATTGAAATTTAATCTTAACTCTTAGATAGTAATTCAACAATAGTCTTTCTAATATCAAATGCTATCCTCTTACCAAGTTCAGTCCCTGGACCTATAAAGTATTCATTACCCGGCAATGATCCAACAGCTACTGCATCGCTCACTGTTCCAGTAAAGTTATATCCCAAATCTCTTAAGGCACTTGCCTTTGCTTCAGTCACTGTCCTTATTAAATCTACTAGTCCATTTACGTTTAATCCCTTATTTACGAACACCCCGATATTTATGGTACAACCTGCGTCTTCTCCACTTTCACCAATTCCGGCACTTACGAAGAGTTTTCCCCAATCGGTTTCTTTAAAAGTGTAATCCCTTGCAGCAGTCATAAATATAACCGCTGATTTATAAGGACACCAATCAATTACGTCACTCCAAGGGTTATTACTACAATAGCTCTTATCAACGAAAATACTACAAATTTGATTAACTCTAATTATTCCTTCCGGATATAAGGCTGAAGTTAAAGTTATATAATCTGTCCCAAGGTTAAACCTAACCACTTTGGGGTTCATAAACTATAAGGTTCAATACTCCTCTTTAAATTATTGGTTTAGATTAGATGTAACTTAGTTTTTAATAAGATTATAAGTCAAATGTATTAGTTCGATTATTCGAAACAAATGATTCCTAAAGGCGAATCCATAACTTTTTAAACTCTTTAAACATTAGAATATTTATGAGTGGAGTTAAAAAAGAATATGACATAATCCATAAGGAGTTAAGGGAGCAGAGTTTTATTAGAACTGACTATCCACCAAATCCCTCTGAGATATTATGGAATAGAAAGGTAATGGCTATGAAAAGGGAGGAACTTGATAAGATTAAGACACTTAGGCTAAAGAGAATTGTGAAGTGGGCGTGGGAGAACATTGAATTCTATAGGAAGTTCTGGAAAGCTAAGAACTTCGAACCAGAAATGATAAAGGATTGGAGAGACGTAACTAAAATACCAGTTTTGAGAAAGGATGAAATTAGGAAGGATATACAACAAAATCCTCCGTTTGGAAACATATTTCATCCAGAATTAGCTAGGTACATAAGGTTTGTCGGAGCAACTTCCGGTTCAACTGGATTACCCACTTTTCAAGGTTGGGGAGCTTTAGAATTAGACTACTTCCAAGAGGCCCAGGCTAGATATTTGTGGACTTTCGCCGAAGTTAAGCCAAATAGAGTTTACGCTAACTACTTAAACATGAGTGGATTTTACAGCTGGGGTCCTCCAGTTGTTGAGACTGCAATGTGGAGATGTGGAGCAACTGCAATAGCAGGAGGTGGTGAGACTTACTTCTCATGGAAGAATAGGCACAACTTAATCTTCAAACTTTGGAAAGTTGACGTTTTTGCCACTACTCCTTGGCTACATAGGCTCGTGGGGGAGGAGGCTGTGTTAGAGGGATGGGAGACTCCATTTAAGGTTTTGTTGCTTCATGGTGGTGCAGCAGCTGAAAACACAAAGAAGAAACTGTTCAAGGTTCATCCGAATGCTGAATTGGCTATAAGTGTTTGGGGAACTACTGATGGGCATATGGCTATTGAGGTTCCGGGATTAGAAGGGCAATTAGTGATTTGGGAGAACATGGAAATATTCGACGTTGTAGATCCTAAGACTGATGAACCAGTTGCCGAGGGAGAGAGGGGTGAATTGATAGCTACCTTATTGAATCACTTTACCATGCCGTTAATTCGGTATAGTTTAGGAGATTACGTTAAGAACGAGTTCTTAACTGACCCAGATCCCAAATATGGCATAATCCATATGAGATTTGCTGAGCCAGTACCCGGTAGAGTGGAGTGGATGTTCTTCGTTAAAGGAAAATTATTGTTGCCAATTTACGTTGAGGATGCTATAAATGAGATTCCAGATACTACTGGAATGTTTAACATTTTCATCTATGATAATAGTATGGATAAATTAAAGATTAGAATAGAGACTAGGAAGGAACAAGTTGATTCAAATTACGATAAGCAAGCTAGGGAAATATTAGCTAGTAGGATTGGAATTAATCCAGACGACATTGAAATAGAGTGGGTAAAGCCTGGAAATACAATATGGACTGGTTATAAGTTACAAGTATTTGTAGACTAAAGGAAGAAGAAATAGTTCCTTTTTTAATTCCTCATAAGTTATAGTTTATTTTATAAAAAAGCAAAAATAATAACAGAAAAGTTCTTATGCAAGATTTCACAATAAAATAATTTGGGTGAGACAATTGATTATAGTTGAGACAAAGGATGGAAAAAAGGAGGAAATTCCGATAATCGACTACCACGTACACGTTTGGAAGGCTAATGAGGAAAATTGGCTAAGACCAGAACTTGCCAAGGGTTGGATTGATTGTTTCTACGACTATCATAAATCCCTAAGTCCGGAGGATTACCTCATGGACTATAACACTTTCAAATATTACGGTTCAAATAGAATGATCGAGGATGTTTTCATTAACGGTTATGTTGATATTGCTATAACTCAACCGCAATATTTACAATACTTCTATCGTGAACCTTTTGGAAATACCGAGGAGTTTGGTAAACTAGCTTTGAGTAACCCTCATAGGTTTGTTATAGGAACAAGATGGGATCCTAGAGATGGTGAGGAAGGGAAGAAAAAATTGGAGGAAGATGTTAGAAGATACAGGGTTAAGCCCTGGCAGATGAGACATGTTAAGCTGTATACTGCGGAGTGGAAGGACGTCAACGGTAAGCTGTCAAGGGGATGGAGACTAGACTCTAAGGAAGCATTTGATTTCATAGAATTCAGTAAAGGTTTAGGGATAGATATTTTAGTAGCCCATAAGGGACCAACTGTATGGCCATTGGATAAGGACGCATTTGACATAACTGACGTTGATGCTGCAGCGTCTTCTTTCCCAGAAATTAAGTTCGTAGTCACGCATATAGGATTACCTAGATTAGACGATTTCGTGTGGACTGCAGTTCAAGATAAGAACATTTACGCAGGATTAGCTGTAGCTTCTGCCTTCATACATAAGAGACCTAGGTATTTCGCTCAAATAATGGCTGAATTGCTATTTTGGTTAGGTCCGGATAGGATTTTGATGGGTTCAGATTACGCAATTTGGAATCCAAAATGGATATTGGAGGAGTTCATGAAATTTGAATTACCTCAAGATGTGGAGAAGGAATACGGTGTGGAGCTAACGTTAGAGGTAAAGAAGAAGATCCTATTTGAAAATGCATCTAAATTATGGGGCATTTCCCTACCTCCTAAAGATGACGAGATTGGTAAGAGAGCTAAACCACTTATAGTAAAGGTGTGAAGGATTGCTTGAGGATGTGATTGATCCAGAAACTAATTACTCCATAATCGAAATGGGTTTCATAAGAAAGATAGAGGAGATTGAAGAGGGTAAGATAAAAATCACTTTATCACCTCCTACTTTTTGGTGTCCTCCCTTATTTCTATACATGATCTTGGAGGACGTTAGACAAAGGTTAAGTGAGCGTTACAATAATGTCATAATTCAAGTAGTTGATCATCACGATGCAGAGAAGTTAACCAGTTGTATAAATAGTGGAAAAAGATTTGAGGAGTGTTATAAGGATGAAGTTGAGGGAAATAGTTATATGAAGATAAGAGAGAGGTTTAGAATGAAAAGAGAGCGAGGTGATAAATTAAGTAGCCTAGCATTAAGTATAAATGGCGAGTTTTGCAAACTGATATATGAGGCTAAAAGAAAATGAAAGCGGTAAGAATTCACGAATATAATAAACCTTTATCTTTAGATGAGGTTCCTAAACCTAAGATTTCTGGACCATATGATATAATAGTAAGAATTAAGGGTGCTGGTGTCTGTAGAACTGACTTACACATTATTGAAGGGGTATGGAAAGATGTGATAAATCCTAAGTTACCATTTACCATTGGCCATGAAAACGTTGGTGTAATAGAGGAAAAGGGTAATGCTGTAGACTGGTTAGATATAGGAGATCAAGTAATATTACATCCCTACATTACTTGTAGACATTGTAGAGCGTGTAGATCTGGAAACGACATGCATTGTCCATATGGGAAGTTCCCAGGATTAGATGGTACTGATGGTGGTTATGCAGAGTATTTGAAAACGTCGGCTTTCTCTGCAATAAAGATCCCCAAAGGGGTTGATATAATACCAATGGCACCTTTAGCTGATGCTGGAATAACAGCATATCACGCTGTAAAGAAGATTGCCCCATACCTCTACCCTGGGAGCATTGTGGCTGTTATTGGTGTTGGTGGACTAGGTCATATTGGTATTCAAGCCCTTAAGGCGATCACCCCGGCTAGAGTTATTGCTATAGATATAAATGAGGAGAAGATTAAGCTGGCTAAGGAATTAGGAGCTGATGAAGTAATAATTGCGGGAAAAGATGGTGGTATTAGCGACATATTGAAATTAACTGATAACGTGGGGGTAGATGTTGTTATAGATTTCGTTGGTGAGCACTCAACTCCTCAAAATGCCTTAAGGATGATAAGGAAGGGAGGAATATACTCAATTGTTGGCTATGGTGGTGAATTTAGAAATACTACATTAGATTTTATAAATAGGGAGATCATGGTAGTTGGCAATCTAGTAGGGACGTATAATGAGTTAAGTGAGCTAGTCACCTTGTACGTTCAAAATAAAGTAAAATTGAAATTAAAGACGTTCCCCTTGGAAGAGGCAAACAACGCACTTGAGGAGTTAAACTCTGGAAGGATTTTAGGGAGAGCGGTGCTAGTGCCCGGTTAGTCTAATTTCCAACAGTTTTCTCCTATCATCTTCAAATAACCATTTTAAGTCATTTTTTACATCCCTTGATTCCCTAGCCTCAAACCCATAAGCTAATGCGACTTTCCAAGGTGAAGTTGATGGAAACAACCAATCAGCTTCTACTTTATGCTTTGACAAAGACAAATAACCCCCGTTGTTAATTACAATCACTTTCATTTTACTATTATATTTCACAGCACCCCATAATGCTTGAGGAGTGTAGTTAAAACTTCCATCTCCAACTATTGCAAGGACTTTATTACCACTTAAACTATAGCCTACTGATGCAGAAAGTGCCCATCCTAATAATCCAACTCTCGTTATATAGAGTGACGACGCTTTTAAGTCAATAGTTCTTATCAAAGCGTCCCTATAAGTAGGAATTTCAGCGAATATTGTATATTTATCCAAATAGACTCTCAAGTCTTTGAAAATATCTACTACAAAATCACTGTTTAACTCTGGACTAATATTCTCGCGCCTAGTAATGTATTTATTTAGACTTTTGGGAAGCATATTGTTAAGCTTAATGATGAAATCTTTAGGATTACAAACAATAGTATCCCATTTCCTCTTTGACGCCTCCTTTGAATCACTAATTACCTCAACTATATTTAATCCTATATCCACGTCTGGAAATACAACGTAATTTAACCATCCACCAATGACTAAAACAAGGTCATATTTTTCTAACTCCTTCACTACATCAGAAGCCTTATATCTGGATAGAGGGCCTTTAAACAAAATATTAGAGGAGTCAATTGGGAATATGCTCAAATATGGTTCAGTGTAAATTGGAGCGTTAAGCTTCTCAGCCAACTTAGTTAATTCCTCATAAGCGTCAAATATGGAAACTTCATAACCAGCCACAATCGCGATTGAATTAGCACTCCTTATCTTATCTAAAACAAATTCTATTGGAGACGTATCACAAACTCCACTCACAAAATATTTTGGTACATTTATTTTTTCCTCATTAATTTCCACATCTGGAATATCTTGAGGTAGGGATATAAGCACCGGACCATATGGAGGTGTAATACTCTCCTTGTAAGCTCTGATGAACGTTTTAATTGCGTCTCTCCCATTTCTTATCTCATATGCTGATTTAACAACTCCTTGAGAGATTTTTAATAAGTCCCCATACAGAACTGGTTCATCTATTAATCTATCTGAATACTGTTGTCCAACCAATACAATAAGAGGAGTTCTGCTAATAAGAGCTTCATATATAAAACCCATGGCATTGGTAAGCCCGGGTGAGGAATGTAAGTTAACTACTTGCGGTTTTCTCGTTGCCAAATAATATCCCTCAGCCATTCCCACTGAAATCCCGTCTTGGAGCGCTAGATAATAGTTGAAGTCCTTTGGCATGTATTTTAGAAAGCTGAGTTCCGTAGTACCAGGATTTCCAAATATTTGTCTAATACCTAATTCGTTCATCATCTTAAATAACGCATCTCCTACTTTCATTACTAAATAATATGAGCTGATAATTTAAAAAGTGAACTACTCCGCCCTTGCGGACGGAGCATCCCCACCTCACGATGAGGATTTCCTGCTTCTTCCGGGAAACTTGCTATACACTCCCTCTGAGAAGGGAATGTATAGTAGAGGTTTCCCGTCCACAGGCACTAAGGGCAGTCCCGACCCCGCACAAAGAATATTTAGAGAAGCATTATAATCACGATCTGCCACCCAACCACAGCTTGGACAAACAAATGTTCTGTCAGCAAGAGTAAGGTCGTTCCTCACATAACCACATCTCGCACACATCCTTGACGTGTTTCTTGGGTCTACCTTCACCACCCTCCTACCAGCTCTTTCAGCCTTGTAGGAGAGGTGATGAAGGAAGAGGGAGAAGTTTGAGTGAAGAATATGCTTCCTAAGGGTCTTGCTTTTTGGTCTCTCTACCATTTGTTTGGTTTCCAGATCTTCAACGTAAATCTCGTCATATTGTTCCACTAGCCATGTGGTTATCTTGTGTATGTAATCGTTCATAACGTTCTTGGCGTGTTCGTGAAGTTTTGCGAGCTTAACCCTAACCTTCTCGTAGTTCTTAGAACCTTTCTTTTTCCTAGATAATATTCGTTGGATAAGACGTATTTTCTTCTCGATCTTGTCGAACACTTTTGGATTTTCTATAACAATACCATCTGATGTTGTAACTAGTTTCTCAACACCAACGTCAACACCTACTCTCCTACCGTTACTTGGTAATGGTTTCTTTTCAACTTCGGTTTGAAATACAGCATACCAGCCTGTGGCATTTTTCACTATAAGCACTCCCTTCACTCTCCCTTCTAAGGGTCTGTGAAAGAGTACCTTTACGAAACCTATCTTTGAGAGAATTAGCTTATCTCCCTCAACCTTGAAGCCAGATTGGTTGTAGTTTATGAACTTGAGGATCTTCTTATATCTAAGCTTACCGACTTTCTTTCCTTTCTTCTTGAGTTCGTGAAGTGCTCTAATATTATACCACAATACATTGTTTACCATTTGGAGGGCCTTTGAGTATACCAGTTCCTTTCCCTCCACTTTCAAGTCCTTGATCATTGCTTGGGTGTCACTTGGGGTTACATTCTTTCCCTCTCTTCTCGCTTTCGTAATAACGTCTAATAGCGCGTTGTAAACTTTTGCTTCAACTTGCATTACTCTGAGGAGTTTCTCCTCTACTTCTTTAGACGGGTAAATCTTGTACTTGAAGGATAGTTGTACTACGTTACTTTTTCCCTTGGCTCTCCACATAGTTCTCCTCTAACGTAACTTGTCCGCTAGTTGCAAGGAAGTAGGATGGGGACCATAGATGTCCCTTCCATAACTTGTGGAAATTTTCTCTGTATCTCCCTTGAGGTTATTGTCTTTATCGCATTTATGTACCTTGGTATGTTAAGGGTTGGCTTAGCCTTGAATAACATGTGGAAGTGATCCTTGTCAACGCTAATGTCTATAACTTCTACTTCGAATGTTTTGCTTATTTCAAGAATTGTTTCTTTCAAGAAATTTATGATCTCCTCATTGTCGAACACTTTCCTGCGGTACTTGACTACTTGGACATAGTGGTAGTAAAGCACGTAAACTGAATGTGCACTTCTGTCCAATCTTTTCCACATAGTTACATGTATTTTTCAAAAACTATAAAAATCTTTCTATAAGGGGGCTATCCATCCCTCCCTCGCGGAAGGTGACTTTCGCCCCCTTAACCCCCATAAAGTTAAAAGGAAAGAAATGACAGAAAGAAAGGAGGAAAAATAGTTTTAGGAGCTTACTTTAACTGTTATCTGGAACTTACTCCCGTATGCAGACGACTGTCCATCCGCATCCCATACTTTCACAATATAGGTACCAGCTGGTATGGGATGAGGCAATTGTAAGATTATTGTAGAGTTTTGTCCTAATGGAACCTCTATTCCTACTCCGTAGTTTCCTATCTTAATTGGTTCAGAAGGATGTAGTGGATATACATTCTTTATGCTATTTGGTGGTAATAGACCTAATTGTTGACCAGTCCATTGATATACTACTGTACCGTTGGGATACAAGAGTTGAACTAAAACTATGAAACCACCATAAGTGTCTGGACCAGCCGTTCTACTTACTTGCAGGAACAATGTACCGTTTTCGTATAATGTAGTACCTACCAAAGAATATGCTGGAGTTTTAGAATAGTTAGTTAAATGCCCAAGTCCTTGAAAGTTTATCTGATATAGTCCTAATGTGACTCCTGTAGTAAATAGTATCATAATAATTGCAACTAGTGTTGTAATCTTGCCATTCATCCTTCATCACCACAAGGGTATGTAATACTTGCCAATCCTTATTCCCTTTGACTTTTTAGCTAAGAGATAGTCAATTGAAAACCATCTGCTTCCAGTAAATACAAACATAAATGCAGCAGCTCCCTCAACTGCTGCTATTTGCCACTCATCAACACACGTTGAACCTAACCAACCTGCTGCTAAACCAATTCCCCAAGCTAAGCCCGCTAGTACTAATCCAGATAACCTAGTTAGCAATCCTAGTATCATGAAGAGTCCAAAAATAGCTTCTAATGCTGTAAATAGAATTATAAAATCGTAGAGGACGCTAGGGTTTAACAGAATGCTTTCTAGCATTCCTTTTATTGGAGACCAAGCATGAGGTAAAAATGTTATCAATTTTCCTCCTACATAGGCACTGCTGTTTGGATCAAGTTTCGCTGGAACGTTTATAGCTCTTCTAATAAAGGCTGAGAAGAACATGAATCCTAAGGTTATTCTAAGCATAGGAAGAAATTTTTGGGTCTGTTCTACTGTGACTTGTGCCATAATTTATCATCATAAACTATATCTCATAAGAAGTTTATAAAGTTACTTAACAATAAACATTATAAATTTATTTTTTAAGGTGAGATGGACTATACAAATTAACTTATCTAGCAAAATATTGAACTATCGTTTTATCTTTATGGAGTTAAAATGTGCTAAGCTAGACGAGGGTTGATAATTCTTTAGAAAACTCATGATAATAATTATTAAGTGTGTATATGAATGATCTAAAATACTATCAAGGTTTAAATGTGCTAAGATTAGTGCTATCCAATCTAATAATGATGAAGCAAGTATAATGAGCTTATTTGAATATTTCAGTACCTAGAGTTTTTATTCTTATTCAAAACTTCTTTAATTTAATTTAAGAACTATTTCAGTTCTTTCGGGGCTTTCGGATATTTATCCCATAGTTTAGGATCATGTGAAATTATTATATTTGTTCTAGGTAACTTCTGCATTGATTTAAGAAGTCTTATTCTTGTATAGTATTCTTCTGCATTACCTAATAACCAACCTTTACTTTCAAAACTAAGTTCTTCTGGCACATGTATGAAATCTCCAGTAAATATATAGTTATTATCATTTTGCGTTCTTACCTTTAGCAATATTGAACCAGGTGTATGTCCTCCAATCAAAAACAATTCAACTCCTGGGAGTATTTCTAGATAATCAGTGGACATGGGGACAATGTTCATTTCTCGTAAAATTTCCAAATCCCTCAGCAGGTAAGGAGCAGGTTTATTTAACCATACGTTTAGTAACGCGTACTCTAATTCCTTCTCGTGAACAATTATATCTGGTTTAGAATTTTTAAACAGCTCCAGACTTCCAGTGTGATCAAGATGCAAGTGAGAAAATATTATAAAGTGTATATCTTCTGGTTTATAACCTATTTTCTTCAGCTGATTTTCCATTTTATTTTCTTCTGAGAATAGTGTATTATTATTGCTTAGATGTCTGAAACATATCGTTAATCAGATCTATAAAATATGGAAGTTAACCGAGGTTAATAGACTAATGTTCCTAGTAGATTACGGTATGAAACCATTACCTTTAGTACAAGATATACTTGTTAACATTAGGGAGAAAGTAACTAAACTTCTTGAAGAGAAAGGCATAGAGCTTGACTTCATGACTTAGACCTAGACAATGATTTAGTACAAACCTCATAAACCCTAATTTTAGTTTCATCGCTAAGCAGTCTTCAACGAGTTCTGGACTTATCTCAGTTTTTTGCATGGGAAGATGAGAGGATCTATATAAGTGGTCGTGGCGATTGTAGCTAATTTTGTTGTTACTATATCGAATAAGATGACTACATCAAAATACTTCCAGTGAGATTAGTAGAAATATTTATATACTAGTAAATTAAGAAGTAGATGCATGGAAAGGGTTAAGGTTACCAGAAATTATCAGATAACAATACCTGCTTCAGTGAGGAGTAAGATTGGAATAAAGGAAGGAGATGTACTTGAGGTTTACCTAAATAATGACGAGATAGTTCTTAGGAAGGTTAGGAGTGAGAGACCTAGAATAAGGCTCGGGAAACGCCTTTCTTTAGAAGATATAGAGGAGGCAATAGAACGTGGAGAAAGCAGTGATCGATACTAACATAATAATTTATGACTACATTGAAGATTCCGAGTATCATAAGAGGGCTGAAGAGTTACTCGACAGTCTCGATAAGTGGATAATACCAGTAACGGTTGTCCACGAACTTGTATGGTTTCTAAAGGGTATGAAACTTGAGGATAAGATAGATGACTTGTTAGCTTACATTAGGAATGAAAAGGCTGAGGTTGTATGCGATTGTGCAGATAACGTAAGAAGTGCTATAGAAATAGTTAAGGAAGAAAAGCTTCCATTAGCAGACTATAAGGATATCGTTATACTGTCTCATGCGATTAGAGAAAGATTACCTTTGATTACCTTCGATAGAAAGCTTTCAAAAATAGCTGAAAGGTACGGTGTGACCATTATTAAGTAAAGCTCATTCTCACGATAGGATAGTTTTCTAGTTTATGAACGTGAGCAACAATTTTATGCATTAGAAATATCTACATTTAAAATTATTACTCCCCTATTCACTAAATACACTTGATAGTAAAGAAGGTCGTAGATTAGGAAGAAGTCCACAAACCAAATCAAAACTGAAGTTTTTAAATCTTTAAACCTTTTCTGTTCTACTGCATGCAGAAAACCACAATCTCTTTCCTTAGATGGATAGTTCCATTATCATTATTCTGGGGTTTTGCCTTCCCCTTAACTAAGATAATTGCATACTCTGCATCGCCTATGATCATTAGTGCCTTTAGAGTTGGGATAGCAGCTGTTTTCTTTTTAATTCTAGGTAGGGGACTATCAGTAGGTAAAAAGCAATTCATAAACGGTTTAATGAATTTCGCATTCTTCTTAATCCTCATAAATCTGGGAATTGGATTATCTCCAGACCCGGGTTTAGTGGCAGTAATGATTTATACACAGCCGATATTCGTTCTGATAATTGAGAGATTGCTTGGGAATAGGATTACACCTAAAGGTATTGTCGGTGTGCTTTTAGGAGTTATAGGAGTGATATCCTCAGCAACTCTATCGTTTAACATTGGGCTAGTTTTCGGATTGTTGGCTGGGATATTGTGGGCTGGAGGTACTATTTATTATTCCAGAAATTTAGCTAAAGAAGATATTGCAAAACTTAACGCATTCATGACCTTAACCTCACTTCCCATAGTTCTAGCTTTTACTCCAATTGACTATTATTTCAGATTTAGTTTAGTTACACTATCCTTACTTTTACTGTTAGCGATCCTAGCCCAAATATTGGGATTCTACTTCTGGTTTAATGGAGTTAGGGAATTGGGAACTGTTTACGCCAGCACTGGATCCTTATTAGTGCCAGTGATGGCTTACATTACTAGTTTCGCAGTGTTGGGTGTGGTTCCTACGCTACCTCAAATAGTCGGTTCCGTTATAACACTACTTGGAGTCTACCTTACCATTACTAGTAGAAGTTAGTTTATAAAAATTAACCAAACTATTATAGGCTATTACAAGAGAATTTAATTTAGCCAACTTCTCATCTTTGAGGTTATAGTAATTTATTTGAACTTTAGGATTCACAGTAACTGAATCAACACTAGCTGAGATTAGAATTTGAGCCATAAGACCATTCCCAACTTTGCCCATCGTGACCTCAACATTATAATCTTTTCCCTCCAACTCCTTCTCGTACTCACTTTTCTTACTGCTTAACTCGTTAATTACCTCGTCCAAATTACTGGAGAGAAATAACTTCATGAAAAGTCTGAGAGAGCTTTTCTTATCCAATTTTATGCTCCCTTTTTTCTTCCATAAAATCTCTCCAATTTTCTTATATTCACTATTGCATAACCTCATGTAAGTCTCTCCAAAACCTATGTTACAATAACTCCCCAATAGGACTTGGCTAATTACCTTTCCCATCATCTCCTCATCGTAGTAGTATAACGCTTTACCGTCCCTCAACGTTCTATCAACGTACTCATCTATATGTGACTTACTTTCATTTGATTCTAAGAGAGATAGTAACGAGAGAGTGCTTCTCTTTTTCGTATCATCTATCTGATTAATTAGGACTCTCCCACCGCTTTTGTTAATAATATCTACTACCCTAGCGACTGGTCCCTTATCTTCTCTCTTTTCAATAAGATAACTCACATCAACTCCCTCTAAGTAAAGATTCCTTAATGCCTCATCTAGATTGTCATATTCTGAAGTTTTTGGAGTTAACGTTACAACTAAATATTTTATAGCTGATTCCCCTTCCTCTTTTTCCTTTCCTCTTATTAGTCTTCCCAATCTTTGATAAAACCTCAATGCGCTTTGAGGAACGTCTGTCATTATTAATAGTTTAGCTTCCGGTATATCAATTCCCTCTTCTCCCACAATTGTTGATATTAGAACGTCAATTTCCCCTTTTCTAAGATCGTGAACTACTTTCAACCTTTCATATCTAGGTGAGTCCCCAGTTATTACTTTTACCTTCCCCATATCTGAGATGGCCCTTTCGAATTCATACGCTGTTGACTTCCTGGAGGTAAATATTAGTACTGGCTTAAATTCCTCAACCTTATAAATATTTAAGACACTCCTCAATGCTCTAGCTTTGTGACTTAAATCTTTTGAGTCACAAATGGAATCAATGTAAGGGTTCTCCTCTATTTTCCCAATTAGTCTTCTATAGCTTTCACAGAAAGCCTCTTTACCATAAGTGTAGAATGTGAGTTCTAAGAACTTGACCGTTTCCTTTTTTCCTTTTATTAATCCCTTAAAGAAGGCCTCATAGACAGAATCCTCTAAGTTGTTGAACTCTGAATCGAAGATATCGGCTATTGCTTTAGGAAGCTTAAAAGATGGATCTATTGTCGAAAGGCTCTTGAAATCATAGGCTAAATACTCAGGCTGACCTAATAACTTAACTAATCGGGAGTCTATAAGATACTTTTTATAAGAAGGTAGTAAGGCAGTAAAGCCTATCAAAAAATTAGGCTCTAAATCTACTAACACCTCCTCGTATCTTGCATCTCCAATGGCGTGATGTACTTCATCGACTATTATTGCGTCAGCTTTATCTAGGCATTTAGCTGTTGTAAATGGGGTTGACACTATGATTTTCTTCCCTTTTTCAAAGGACTCGCAATTTCCCTCATATTCTACACCAACATCATCACCAAAGACCTTCCTCCAGAATCTTTGGTACATTTGGTCGCATAGAAGTCTAGTGGGTTCTAATACAACTATATTACTAACCTTCTTCTTCGTCAAATAATAGGCAACGGATAATTCAATTAGTGTCTTCCCGCTTCCAGTAGGCATTGAAACTAAAATGAATCTTTTTCTATCAAGATTTTTCTTTATTTCTTCACTAACGTAATTTTGGTAAGGATAAGTTTCGATGCCAAGTTTCTCCCTAATTAGCTCATTTAACTCATTTAATGGCACAACATAGATATTGATGTATTAAAGTGATAAAGTTAGCCGTCGTCAGCAGTTTCAAACAAGCCTTGAAGTTTGTACACTTTTCGTAAATATTTAATACTAAAACAAAAAAGATCCATCAACTTTCTTGGACAACATTATACGTAAAGAAAAGATAGATTACATATATAAGAGTATAAAAAAGATAGAGGTCAAAGGTTTAGAAATTAATGATGATTACGTGGTTCATACTGCTTATCCTTACAAAAATCTCCAATCCTCACACATAAAGTCAAACAGTTTAGCATTTTCTAGTTTCGTGGTTACCCCAAGATAATGACGACTAATTGTGAAAATTTTTAGTTTACTATATTTTTTAGTATATTGAATAAGACGACTGGATAAGATCACTTCCGGAATTGTTTGAAGAAGAAACTTTTAGAAAAATTACGTCTCTTCTCTATAAAATTTTTTTCTTTCTTACAACGCTTCCATAAATATCTTCTTTATTTCTTCTCTAGTCAACCTTTTAGGAGATTGTTCAAGTAACCTTCTCTGAGCTAACGTACCTTCTACAAGCTTATCTAAATGCGACTCACTGAAGCCTATATCCCTTAGCTTTGTTGGTACAGATATGTCTTCTAATAAGTGTAAATAGTATTCTGATATGGCTTCTGATATCTCTTTAGGATCATTGCTTGTTTCAATTCCTACAATTTTCAATATTTCTTTAAATCTCTCTGGATAGAATTTAGCTAAATATCTAAATGCATATGCAGCAGGAATTGCAGTAGCTAAACCGTGAGGAACTATAGGATAGCCGAACTCATAATCTGAAGGATACCACTTTTCAACCATTCCGGCAATAGGATATGCCATAGCATGTGGTAAATGAACTCCAGCATGGCCAAATCCTATCCCCGCTATGCTTGCACCTAACATCATATAATATCTAGCTTCTATATCGTTAGGATTTGCATATGCTCTCCTTAAGTATTTATTAACCCATTCAATAGATTTAGCCGCAAAAATATCGCTAATTGGCGTTGATCCAGCATATACTGCTCTCTTTAATGGTGACTCTGGATACTGCCTTGAGGTGTAAGGTCTAGAAGTAAAAGATTCTATAGCATGATTTAGAACATCTAAACCAGTAGATGCCGTAATCATCGGAGGTAAAGTTACAGTAGTTAGTGGATCAACTATTGCAACAGTAGGCCTAATGTAAGGATTACTTATTCCAGTCTTAACTTTTAATGATTTAACATCGAGAACTGCAACCGAAGTACTCTCACTTCCAGTACCAGCAGTTGTTGGTATGGCAATTAGTGGCTTTATAGGGCCAGGGGGAATGTTACCCTTTCCTATTGGCGCGTTTATGTAATCTGAAAGCTCTGCAGGATAAGTATGAAGCAAGTCCAATACTTTAGCAGTATCTATAGTTGAACCTCCTCCCAAAGCTACAAATCCGTCTACATTCTCATCTTTAATTTTTCTATACGCCTCAATTAAGGCCTCATCTTCTGGCTCTATTCTAACTTCGTTAATTACCTTTACTGAAATAGAAGCTTCCTCTAACTTTTGTATAACCTTCTCGGTCAATTTCATTTGAGAAAGTCTCTTTCCTACAACCAACATTACTTTTTTTAAACCTAAGCGCTTTGCCTCGATTCCTACTTCTTCTATAGCATTAATTCCAAATTTTATTCTTGGAACTTCAATTACAAATACGGGATCGTTGTTAGGAGTATATGCAATATAGTTAGAGGACATTGTATCTCACTCGAGCGCCTTCGGAGCCTTAGGGAAGTTATTCCAAAGGTTTACGTCATGTCCAGCTACTAGCTTAGTTTTAGGTTTAGAAACTAAATATTTTAGTTTTCTGATGTAAGTGTGCCACTCATCTGCGTCACCCAATAACCACCCTTTAGCCTCTAATTCCATTTCCTTAACTAAATGCAGATAATCTCCAGTTAAGATGTAAGTATTTCCAGCTTGTGTCTTTACATGAAGTATTTGATGACCAGGTGTGTGACCACCAGTAAATTCTGCAATAACACCATCAGCTATCTCAAATTTTTCATCAGCTATCGGAACCCAATTAGCACCTCTTAATGGTCCAAGATCGGCGAAATCATAAGCACCTCCCTTACCTTGCCACATCATTAATAAGGCGTATTCTAGCTCCCTCTTTTGAACGATAATAGGGGTTCTTAAATCCTTGAATATAATAGCTTGACCAATATGATCTAAATGGAGATGAGATATTACTACAGCCTTAATATCCTCTGGTTTAACATTTACTAAAGCTAACTGCTTTTCTAACCTATTTTCCTCAGCGAATTTAAGTAACGGGAAGGCTTCTACCAGACCCTTCTCATGAGTTTTCATTACATCTGGTGAAATTCCGGTATCGAATAAAATGTAACCTTCTGGATGCTCAATTAAGGCTGCGGAGACTGGAATTTCTAACCATTGACTTGTTGCGTTTCTATTGCTATATGTTTTTGCTCCTCCAGCAGCTCCTGGTAAAAACCATCCAGAATCTCCGCCTAGTATACCTAAATCTAAAAGATAGACTCTTTTTGCAACCATAAAATATATTTATAAACATTTGTTTTTAAAAGTTTCTCTACAAATTGTTATAAACTGTTTATTTAAATTTGAGATAAAATTCATAACTTTTATTTTTACGTCTCATTTTTGCCCATAGTGATAACTTTTTATAATAAGTAACAATAGAATTTCTCCGAATAAAAAACTATATGAAAAGGCAGACTTTGTTATCTTTTGAGATGACTAATTTTCCTTCCTATTCTCTTACTGTGAACCGTTATACTTTAGCGTTAAGAGTTAAGGTATTATGGTGATATATTAAGATACTTTACTAAGCTTAGCTCTATCTAAATAGTTTTAGAACTAGATCTCTTACTATCTATATTCATTTTTCAAAAAATGGAATAAAATTAAAAAACAACCTTAAAAACTCTAATTATTTTTATTTTAGGATCTCCTCAATGTACTGTATATCCTCCATCAACTACTATCAATTGCCCGGTTATGAAACTAGATTCTTGGGAGGCTAAGAAAATTACCACGTTGGCTACATCTCTTGGTTTACCTAACCTCCCAACTGGTATTGCCCTCAAAAACGCTTGATAGTCTGCTTGTTGTGAAGAACTAGTGGACGTTCTCTCAGTTTCTATTGGCCCAGGAGCAATAGCATTTACTGTTATTCCATAAGGAGCGAGCTCTAAAGCCATTGCCCTAGTTAAACCTACCACGCCAGCTTTACTAGCACAATAGTGGGCTAAACCAGGGAAGCCCACAATTGCTGCATTGCTTGAAATATTTATTATCCTCCCATACTTTCTCTGAACCATATGTTTAGCTACGCTTCTGGAAAAGAGAAATGTGCCCTTAAGGTTAACATTTAATACTTTATCCCAATCATCTTCAGTCATTTCCAAGAAGGGCTTAGTTGGATAAATTCCAGCGTTATTTACTAATATATCAATTTCTCCAAAAGTATCTATTGCATCTTTTGTTGCTCTTTCTACATCTACCCTTTTAGTCACATCACCTACTATTGCCAACCCATCAACTCCACGGTCCTTAACCTCACGGAGAGTATCCTTAACTTTTTCTACAATGTCAAATAAAACTACGTTAGATCCCTCTTCAGCTAGTCTTAGTGAAATTTCCTTTCCTATACCCATTGCAGAACCAGTTACAATCGAAACCATTCCCTTTAAACTCATGAATAATAGATTACCAGTAAACAATTAAATTTTTTCTTACCTTGAAGTATTAAAAGGAGATTATGGAGTAAATCTTTAGGTTTATAGAAGTTTATAATTTAAGTATTTTTATATTTTTAATTTTTCAATTAGTTTTCTGCGTTGGTATGAGATATATCAATTATCAAACAATAAGATTAGTGAATCTTGAATAACATTCTCGTCAGCACATATCATTTTGGCAGTTCATCCCTCCATCAATTATAAAATTCACTTAGTACTTTACGTAAATTCACCTTAAATCCCTTAAACCTTAAATACTAACATAGATTCTCTTCGAGAAGATTTAAGTAATCGTAAATAGTTTAAGCGCATTTAGTATAAATACACCTTAAATCTTACATTGGAAAAATTAAGCGTTATATACTATAAGTCATTTTTCAGGAAACTACTATTTACTCTTGTTATCCATGATGCGTTATTAGACACTAAAAATGATGCTAATGTTGGTACATCCTTGGTCTTCCAACTCATCTTGTCTAATGTTGTTTTCCCTCCCTACGGTAATTAAGCACTTTATTAACTTTACTTCAATTTTTTCTGGGATTAGATTCTTTTTATTCTATCTTTTCAATTTCGTCTTCATCTTTTATTACCTCCTTATCCACTTATTTTATGAAACTTACTACTTCCTTTAAATTAGGAAAAAGATTGATATTAAGAAGCTTTAGGAGATGTCCAATTTGTGAAAACTCAACGAGTCATGAACGTTTAGGTTAGGAAAAAATTTTTAAATGTGTAATACATGTTTAACATATGAGTCAAGAAAACAATGAAAACAATAAGAAAACAATTACAATAAGAGGAGTAGATGAGAAAATATATAAAAAACTAACAGAAATTGCTAGATCCTCTGGCAAGACTATTGGAGAGGTCACAAATCAGGCCTTTAGGACATTCTTGGATTTAACTGATGCTGCCAAAAGAACTGCAAGTGGCGTAGTTGAAAGTGGTAAAACGTTCATTGAGGGATTTAAGGAAGGAATGGGTAATTTAATTATAATTTCCGATATAGACGAATTATCGGTAAACAAGGAGGAGATAATGCAAACGAATAAGCCTATTGTATTTAAAGGTATTAAGAAATTAAGCCTAGTTAATATCTCTGATGACGATGTGGAGAAATATATTCAAGAAATAAGTGACGTTGATGAGCTTATAATACCACCAAGCGTCAATAAGTTGAAACTATTGCAGAAGTGTAGGAGAGTTAAGAAAATAGTTGTACAAAATGTGAACAACCCCGTTTAAGAAAATAATTGCTAAAGGATTAGGGATCGCCTTTTTATGATTTAAATACCTTTTTATTTTCATGATTCCAATAAGCGTTCTAGTAACTAATTCTGGCACAGTATCATTTCACATTAAGGGTGAGTATAATAAGGATAGACCTAGTAAATTCAGTGACGTATTTAGACCAGTTGTAACATGGAATCTTACTCGGAAATGCAACTTGAAATGCCTTCATTGTTATATTAACGCATCGCCTGAGGGGGAAGATGGGTTATCTACAGAAGACGCATTAAGGCTAATAGATGAAATGGCTGAAATGAAGATTCCGTTAATCATAATGAGTGGAGGAGAGCCTTTAATGAGGAGGGACTTCTTCGAGTTAGCATCGTATGCTAGGAGTAAGGGAATAAAATTGGCCTTATCTACTAATGGCACATTGATAAGCCAGAGCGTTGCAAAGAAATTGAAGGAACTGGATTTCTCTTATGTAGGTATAAGTTTAGATAGTTACGATCCAGAATTTCACGATAAATTTAGAGGTCTAAATGGAGCCTTTAATATGACAGTAAAGGGAATTGAAAATGCAATAAACGTTGGATTAAATGTTGGACTCAGATTCACTATTACGGCTAAAAATATTCATCAAGTAGACGAGTACGTGAAATTGGCCTTGAAACTGGGAGTTAAGAGGATAACGTTTTATCATTTATCAGCTAGTGGTAGGGGTAAGGAATTAAGAGAGTGGATGTACACTTCTGAGGAATATGTTAGTTTCATAAACAAATTAGTTGACTATGCAATTAAGCTAAGTGGAAAGATTGAAATTGAAACTACTTTAGGACAATTTGATGGGATTTACATTGCTAAAAAGTTAGCTAGAAATGAGGAAGAGCTTGAAAAATATATGAAATTCGTTGAAAATAGTGGAGGATGTGGAAGGAAGATGATATCAATATATCCGAATGGTGACGTTTATCCTTGTCAATTCATTGACTTTTACAAGTTAGGTAACGTTAGGGAAAAACCACTTAAGGAGATAATTAAGAATATTCCAGACTTTTTCATAAATACGGACAAGTACTTGAAGGGAGAGTATTGTGGAAAATGTAAATATAGATCTGCATGTAAAGGAGGAGATAGAGCTAGAGCGTATTATTGGAATGAAGACATTTACGGGGATGATCCGTTATGCCCTTTGAAAACTCTCCACATCTAGTCTTCTGGGAAGTAACTAAGGCTTGTCCATTAACTTGTAAACACTGTAGAGCTAATGCTATAGATAAGCCGTTACCAGATGAGCTTAATACTGAAGAGAGTAAAAAATTACTAGAGGATATAGCGAAATTTGGAAAGGTTGTTATAGTTTTCACTGGTGGTGATCCGTTAAGTAGAAGTGATATTTTTGAACTGATGGAATACGCTAAATCATTAGGATTAATAGTTTCAATAGCACCCTCTCCTTCATATCGTCTAAACGATGAGACAATGAAGATGATAAGCAATTACGCTAAATACATGTCAATTAGCCTAGATGGAGCTACTCCTCAAACCCACGACTGGTTAAGGGGATTTGGTAGTTACAAGCACGCTTTAAGGGGGATTGAGCTTGGACTAAAATACGGGATACAAGTTCAGGTTAATACCCTAGTCTGGAAGAAAAGCTATAGTGAGTTACCTTTTCTAGTAAAAACGCTAAAAGAGATTGGAGTAAAGATTTGGGAGGTGTTCTTTCTAATTCCAGTGGGTAGAGGAGTTATTGAGTTGGACATACCTAAAGAGAGATATAAAGATGTTATAGACTTTCTAGTTGAAGTCACAAGATATGATTTAGTTGTAAGAACTGTTGAGGCACCTTTCTTTAGGAGAGCTAAACTCGAGTATACTTCAGCTACTGGTAACAATGAACTAGTTTCTAAATTACGTGAGCTATTAGGTGAACCAGTAAGGGAAATTGATAAGAGTATTTTGCCTACTAGGGACGGAGCTGGCGTTATCTTTGTCGGTTACAATGGTGATGTCTACCCTAGTGGCTTCTTACCATTATATTTAGGTAATGTTAGAAAGGAAAGTATCGTCAATATCTATAGAAAGTCCGAGGTTTTGAAAAAAATAAAAGATGGAAAATTTGAAGGGAAATGTGGTATTTGCAAGTACAATAATATTTGTGGAGGAAGTAGGGCTAGAGCTTTTGCAGTATATAATAATCCGTTTGCAGAAGATCCGATGTGTCCATATTAATACGTTTTTACTCTTAATTATTTTAAACTAGAGATGATATGTTTAAAAACTTACCACAAACATTGTGTGTTCAAAAAATTGGATTAATTATTTCATAATTGCTTAAAAACTCCTAATACAAATATATACTTAATGAGTCTAGAGGTTATTGAAATTCGTTCCCCCTCTAATCTTAAGGTAATTGGAACTGTGAAAAGAATGAGTAAAGATGAGGTTAGAGGAGAGATAGAGGAGGCATACAAGGGATTTGAAATAATATCAAAGATGCCCCTCTATAAAAGGACTGCTATACTGAGGAAAGTATCGGAAATTTTAGAAAGAGAGCAAGAGAGATTAGCCAGATTACTTGCAATGGAAGCCGGTAAGCCAATTAGGGATTCCAGAGTTGAAGTATTGAGAGCTTCCAGATTATTTAGACAGGCCGCTGAAGAGGCTGGGATGGTTTTAGAAGGTAAGAATTATAGAGTAGACGCTTATGAATACCCTCCTGGGAATGAGAATAGAATAGTTGTAAGTACAAGGGAACCAATAGGTGTTGTAACTGCAATTTTACCCTTCAACTTCCCCATAAACTCGTTTGCTCACAAGGTTGCTCCAGCATTGGCAGTCGGAAATTCAGTAGTGGTTAAGCCAAGTATAAATACACCTCTTGCTGCAATAGAAATGAAGAAAATATTAGTTGAGGCTGGATTACCTGATAGCGTAGTTAGAGTAGTCACTGGTTATAGTAGTGAGATCGGGGATGAGATAATTACACATCCATTAGTTGGTTTGATTACACTAACTGGTTCCACGCAAACTGGCCTTAAGATAGCCTCTAAAGCCGTTTCCTTAGGGAAGAGAATAATAATGGAACTAGGTGGTTCCGATCCCATAATCGTCCTAGAAGATGCAAATATAGATAGAGCTTCCTCAATAGCTGTTAGAGCTAGGTTTGAGTACGCTGGACAGAACTGTAATGCTGGTAAGAGAATTATAGTTAGGCAAGAGGTATACGATAAGTTCGTAAAAGCATTTAACGAGAAGGCTAGAGCGTTAAAAGTAGGTGATCCATTGGATGAGACTACTGACGTTGGGCCAGTGATTAATAGGGAAAGCGTTGAGAATTTGAATAGTGTATTAGAGGATGCTAAGAGTAAAGGAGGTAAGATTGAGATTCTTAATAAGGGTCCAGAGGGTGGAAGCTATTTCCCATTGGCTATGGTTACTAATCCTTCTTTAGATATGTTAGTGCTAAAGACTGAAGTGTTTGGGCCAATAGCACCAATTGTGAGTGTAAAGAGCGATGAGGAGGCAATTCAAATAGCTAATTCGACTGAATATGGTTTGCAGTCCGCAATCTTTACTAATGATGTAAATAGAGCTCTAAAGTTAAGTAGGGAGTTAAAGTTTGGTGCGGTTATCATAAATGATAGTACAAGATTGAGATGGGATTCATTACCCTTTGGCGGATTTAAGAAAACAGGTATCGGTAGAGAAGGAGTTAGAGAAACGATGCTTGAGATGACTGAAAACAAATTGATAGCAATTACGCTTCTCTGAATTTTTTTAATTTTGTAATAAATAGTTTATTATATTCTCGATGGTGCATAACAGACATGAGATGGGTAACAGTATCTACTAGAAGAGTTGAATAATGGATCTTAGAGAGCTAAATGACCGCTGAATAAACTACTCTGAAGAGGGTTTGAAAGAGATTATAAGGAGAAGAGAAATCTAGAAAAGTATGGATGAAATTTTTGAAAATCTTAGATGTGAAAGATATAGTGAAATCGATCAGTGAGATGAAAATATCGGATAAAGAAATATGCTACATATCGGATATAAGCTTTATAATTAATATTATCTAAATTATAAGAAGGAAAAAGTATAGATGTTCTAAAGATAAGAGAGTACTATAATAATAATAGCAGACTTAGTACAGTATGAAATTGGAATTTCTTGTAGGCGAGAAAACTCATAAGCATCTTCAATCTCTCTATATAAAGATACTAAAAGTTATTGAGGAGATAGAGTAAGTTAAATAAAATTATAGATTTTCTAAATTAAGTGAGAGAATAATCTATTACGAGACAGAATATTTTAAAAAATACAATATCCCAATCGATAGTTAACCAAAGGACTTGTCAGAAAAAGGGCGAAATCTTAGGTTCTGAATTGAATAGACTATAATTGCATCCAGTACTTTATCAATTTTGACGCTGAATTTTCAAGTTCACTTTCAAATTTCTTCACATCGTCAACTATACTTTCATTCCCACCATATAGCTTTACCCACTTGCTGATCATTTCCGAATTTATCTCAACATGAAATTGTACGCCTAAAGTTCTTTTTAGCCTAAACGCTTGGAAATATTTGTTACTGTAGCTTAGTAATACAGCATCATCTGGCAATGAGAATGTATCACCATGCCATTGAAATACTAATAACTCATCAGTACCCATAAAATCCTTTAAGTCTCCCAACAACCTAACTTTCTGAACACCAATTTCTTGTCCAAAACCACCCTTAATTACCTTACCGCCTAAGGTTTCCGCAATTAACTGTGAACCTAAACAAACTCCTAAAACTCTTTTATCTAGCCTATACGCCTTTTTTATTAACTCCATCTCTACGTTCAAAAAATGATATTTATCCCTTTCATAAACGCCCATTGGTCCTCCCATTATTATTAACGCGTCAAATTGTTCATCTCCCTTAAGTTCTTCAGCCATTATTTCCTCAACATGAGGTAAGAATTTCTTTAATGTGCCTAGGGTTTCCACGGGATGATTGTAAACTGCCAGTATCCTCATATGTATAAAAGTAAGGAAATGTAAAAATATAAATATTAATGGCCAACAGCCCTAGCTATTCTTTGCCTTGCTAAAGCCCTTAAGATCCCAATCAAAGCATCTGCTGGGATTAAAGCTAGTAGGTCAAATTGCATAGTAGTACAGTTCACTACAGCGCGGTGGATCAGAGGATTTAGAAATCCTAAGATAAAATAATAGGTCCGGAATTGCACATAGTATACCAATTATTATACCCTCAATTACGGCAAATCCCACTATTTTTGTCCTAACTGAAATTCTGCTATTGCCGTTATACCTAATATCGAACAAGTTACCTCGAGTGGCTATAATAATAGCTTCTGCAAAAAGGCTGTAAGTAACTCATAGACAACAGTTAGTCACCAAAGCCGTAATGGAACAAATTTGCTAACAATGTGTAAACCGCTAAGCTTATCACACCGACTCTTGGCTTTCTAACCTGTAATTCGACTATCAGAAAGATAAAAAGTCTTCCCTAGAACCCAATTTCTAAAAAAGGAGAGCTAGGGAAGAACCTCGCTATGAAGCTACGCACGTAGAATTCCCAAACTACACTAAATGCTCCACCAACTGCTATATATACAAAATCAAGTGTTATAAAATCACTCTTAACTAGTCTTTTACCCAGTCCATATACCACTAAAGGTACCGGGATGAAATACACCACGACTATTTCCCAAGGTATCATTCCCGGGAACGATGTGCCGAATTTTATTCTATTGGATTCTATAATTATATATTTTTATATGAGAGATTATAAAGATTTTTTATGTAGAAAATATATTATTTACTGATATAGAATCTATATATTATTACCATAGATTAACTTGTAAATCATTTGGGCTCTCTTGGCTGGATAAGGATGGGTAGATAAAATGTCCTTAAATACACTAACCTTAGTTCTTAACCACTGTTCAACTAATAAGTAAGGATCTTTCTCTTCCACTTTCACTGGTGGTGCAGTTACTATAATTCCAGTAAATGGGTCAATCCTAATGTTTTGCATATAAATTTCGATTTTAGCTAATGCAGTAGCTAAAGCTTTTGATGCCTCTCCTAATACTAGAAATGAGTTATAATCCGCGTATGATTCTCTAAGCCTATTAAACCATAAGACGAATATTTGCAGTATGAAAGTTACAATAAAGATAACAAATCCTATTGCTAAAGCCGCTATAGCGAATAATAGTTCAATTTCATCGGCTGCAAGGAACAATGCTAAATATCCGAAATTCATCAGTAGTGTACTAATATATCCTAATACTGTAGGAATTAGACCGATTGTCATACCTATCTCGACATCTCTATGCTTTATATGTCCTACTTCGTGAGCTATAACTGCCGTCAATTCATCAAGGTTAAGGATATTTAACAAAGGTAAGGTTATTCCAACTCTCATACCGCTCAATCTATTACCGTAAGCAAAGGCATTAGGGTAAGGTGCGTCAATCACGAAAACCCTAGGGGGCTTAATTTTAGACTCTTCAGCTATTTTCCTAACTAAGTTGTAGAGCCAGCCGTATTGAGGATCGTCTGGAAAAACCTCATAACCACCTCTTCCCACTACATAAGGTGAAATAATCCATTGAAATATCCAGAAAATTAAGAGTGCTGGAAATATAAAAAATAATGATATATGAAGTAAAGAGGCTATTGCTATTAATACTATGCCTTCTGATATAATTGTGAGGGACAATGATATAATCATACTTAATATCAATCTTTGTTTTACATCCATCAATAGAATCTCACACACATCTTATTAAAATATTATGCAATGTTACTTAAGATTCTATCGCTAATCGCACATTTCACCAAATTCAGTAATTGGGAGTTAGAAATAATCCCTTATCTGACTTGACATATCTACTCCTTGTAATTTCGATACAGAGTAAACACTGAATGCAAGTCTTATAACAATATAAACTTTAAGAATTAATTTTATATTGCTATATAAAATTATGTCATGCTATGAGAAGAGTAAGATCCTATATTCCGGGACTTGACGAGATACTTTACGGAGGTATTCCAGAGAGGCATATTGTTTTAATTTCAGGAGGTCCTGGTACAGGAAAATCGATATTAGGTAAACAATTCCTCTACAACGGTTTAACTAAGGGGGAAAGCGGGGTATTCGTAGCTTTAGAAGAACACCCAGTTTCTGTGCTAAGAAGTTTCGAGCACTTCGGATGGAACGTTAGGAAATATGAAAAGGAGGGGAAGTTCGCAATCGTAGATGCTTTCACGGGAGGTTACGGTAGCACAGCACAAAGAGAGAAATACGTTGTGAAAAACATTGATGACGCTAAAGAATTATCAGAAGTTTTGAGAACTGCAATAAAAGAGATAAATGCGACTAGAGTTGTTATAGACTCTATAAGTACACTTTACTTGAATAAGCCAGCGATGGCGAGAAGTATTGTAATGCAGTTGAAGAGAGTTATATCCGGTCTAGGCTGTACTGCAATTTTCGTTAGCCAAGTTTCAGTGGGTGAGAGGGGATTTGGAGGCCCCGGTGTAGAGCATGCTGTGGATGGTATAATAAGGCTAGATTTAGACGAGGTTGAGGGTGTAATGTATAGGTCAATAATCGTTTGGAAGATGAGGGATACTAAGATTTCGATGGTTAGACATCCAATGGATATAACGGATAATGGAATTATTGTACAATGGGATAAGTATTTGAAAATTACCAATTGGTCAGTCTCAGTACAGCCCTTGCCACAAAAGGATATAGATGAGATGAAGAGAGCTGTGGCAGAAGTTGAAAAAGAAGTTGAAGTGAAGGAAGTAGAAAGGGAAGAGGAGGAATAGAGTTAGTTATTTAACAAACTGTATAACTTTTAACTTATGGATAAGGTTAGCATTTTTTCACTAATTGCCTCAAGGATTTTAAGAAGTCTGTCAGCTGGGATAATATTCGTTATCTTACCTTATCTGGTTTTAGTTGAGTTGAAATATTCATCATTAATCTTGGGATTTACATACACTACTGGTACCTTTGCTACAGCCATATTCGGCCTAGCAGTAGGTTACCTCGCCGACTTATATGGAAGGAAAAATACCTTAGTCCTAGCCTCAATTCTCCTACCACTAAGTGCTTTACTGATATTCCTAAATCACTCACTAATCGCACTTTTTGTTGCATCAGCACTAGGAGGGTATTCAGCGACTGGAGCAGTTGCCGGTGGTGGAATTGGAGGAATTGTAGCCCCCATACAAAACGCTTTAATTACCGAACTGACTGACAACGATAATAGAACGTTTTATTTCTCTCTATTCACATTTCTATCTGGAATATCAGCCTCAATCGGCTCTCTCGTAGCTGGGTTATTTAATACGGAGCAAGGATTTTTAATTGCAATGGTAATGGGGTTTTTATCAGTTCTTGTACTGTTTCCAGTAAGGGCTAAAAACATAAGGGCTAAGTCAGCTTCCTTGAAAAGCAAAGTGGTAATAGGGAAGTTCTCAATTACGGGGTTATTAAATGGTATATCTGTAGGTCTAATAACTCCATTTCTGATTCCGTTCTTCATCCTCGTATACCACACACCAAAATCTGAAATGTCAATATTCACTTTCCTCAGTAGCCTTATCGCTTCTACGTTAATCCTCATAGCACCACTGTTGGATAGGAAGATGGGATTTGTGATGAGCATAGCTATTACAAGGGGTATAGGTGCTTTTCTTTCAATTATAATGCCCATCATAAGGATCTTTCCGATATCCTTAGGGATTTACCTTATTCTTCCTGCTATGAGAATATTAGCACTACCTATACAACAAAGGGCGATTGCGGAAATGGTAAGCCAAGATGAGATAGGTAGAGCAATGGGGATTAATCAAGTAACTAGATTAGCAGCTTCCTCTGGTTCAACAAGCTTAACCGGCTACTTGTTCTCCGAATCTCAGATTGATTTGCCATTCTTGGCTTCTGGTATAATAATGGCTTTAAATGTTTACATGTACTATAAATTCTTTGGAGGCAAAAATGAAGTTAATAGACCTTCACGAGGATCTAGCCTACTCAAACCAAATGGGAATTGACGTAATTGAAGGTAATAGGCAGTCCAGTATAAAAATGCTAACTGAGTTTGATTCATTAGTCTTTGCCTCACTCTTCCCACATGTTGATACTTTAGATGAGAGAAGCGAGGAATTAACTGCTCTTTATGGAAGTCCAACTAAGTCAACAAACTTTTCTCTTGAACTATTTTTAGATCAAGTTAAGTTTTACTATTATTTGGAGAGAAAAGGTATAGTGAAAATTGTGAGAGATGTTAACGATATTGAGCCTAAAGATGTTAAACTACTATTGTCATTAGAAGGTGCTGACATTCTAAGGGACTACACTGATCTATATCTTTTAAAAGAACTTAACGTTCTCAATTTAGGTTTAACCTGGAATTACGACAATAAGTTTGCATCGTCTTGTATGTCCAAGAAGGATTACGGATTGACTTCAGAGGGCGAGGAGTTGGTTAGATTGGCTAATAAACTGGGTATAATAATAGATTTAGCCCATGCTGGCAAGAGGACTGTTTTAGATGTTACGTCAATTTCTAAGAAACCAGTTATCGATTCTCACACTAACTTTACCAGATTAAAACAGCATAAGAGGAATTTGGACGATGAGGAGATAGAGGCTATAGTTAAGACTAAAGGTGTTATAGGAGTTACTGCAATAGTATCCACTTTAAAGGAGGCTACCATTAATGGTATTGTTGAGAGTATAAGATACTTAGGAGAGTCGTTTGGTTGGGAATACGTTGCCATAGGTACAGATTTTCTAGGAATAAGCGAAACGCCAAAAGGATTTGAGAACATCTTGAAGGTTAAGGATTTGGCTAAAGCGATAGAGGGACATGAAGAAGAGGTTTTATGGAAAAACGCCTATAGGGTAATAAAGGAGAATTTATCCTCATAAATTATAATGATTGTTATAAGGTATTGAGGTTTTATCTTTATAGTCTATTTCTTCTCTTCTCCTTAAAAGTTCTATTCTGACCTCTCTTCTCTAAGTAATTAGTAATCTCCTAGCAAATTGTAACAATTAATACTGTTTCAGTAACTCACTTAAAAGTGCAGATGAAATTACATATTATAACTGAACAGTGTTTAGTCTTTTAAATATGATATTGATTCTCCCTTATACTACTAAGCTCATAACTAAGTGGATAAAGGTTTTTATATTTGTATGTCTATATTATTACGGGGGTTTAAAATATGGTGTTTAAAAATATAATCGTAGCATATGATGGCTCTGAAAACGCTAAAAGAGCATTAGATGTAGCAATAGATTTGGCGAAAAAGTATGAGGCTAAACTTACAATAATTGAGGCAATTGATACTTCAGTACTTGTAGGAATGGGGTTAGGCCCAGTGCCTGGGGAGGTAATAAATGAAATGTATAATAAGGCTAAAAGAGACATAGAGGAGGCTAAGGCGAAAGCTATAAATAGTGGAGTTAAAAACGTTGAAGGTGTAAATGTTGAGGGAGACCCAGCCACTGTAGTAATAGACTATGCAGGAAAAACGGGAGCTGATTTGATAGTTACTGGAAGTAGAGGATTATCAACTGTTAAGAGAATATTCCTAGGTAGTGTTTCATCTAGAATTGTTCATGAAGCTAAAACACCAGTATTAGTTGTTAAGTAACTTTTTCTTCCTCTAATTTTATACCCATCCTCTCAGTCCATCTTCTAACTATATCATACCCAAATTTTCTTATGAACTCTTTTCTACCCTCTTCAGTCATCATTAATGGCGTCCACTCAGTATCCAAATCCAACTCTACTTTTATACTTTTAGCCTTTACACTTTCCTTAACTACTTGCTCCACAGTATATTGCAAGTCTTCAGTAACTGGACAAGCTGGTGTAGTAGCTCCTATCCTAACGTATACATCTCCATCATCACTGATATCTAATTGGTAAATTAATCCCAAGTTAACTATGTCTATTGGTATCTCAGGATCGTAAACTTCATGTAAACCTTGAAGTATCCTTTTCTTCCATTCATCCTTTTCCTTTTCATTCATACATGTCTCTTTTCTGTCTTTGGAAAATTTATATAACACCCCTAAATGATGAGGTATTGATTACTCATATACTACCAAGAATAATTATAATTATGGTTAAGCGTATAGTTCTAAAATGTGAAGTGTGTGGGGAAACGTTTAGTTCCAATTCCTTATATTATCAGCATAAGGCGCTCCAGCACTCTAACTATAAGCCAATAGTAAGGGAAGATGGATACGAATGCCCTGTTTGTCATGAAAAGAGAAGAGGAGCTGCTAGTATGCTTACACATATTGGATTACATCATGCAACTAACAAACCGTTAAGAGTAGAACTTCAACAGTGAGTCCCCACTCTTGTAAACCTAATCTATTAGTGTTTTCCTTTTTAAACCAATATGAAAAGTTTAAACTATGATCAGAATAAAGAGGATTTACGATCCAATAGAAAAGGATGACGGAGTAAGAATCTTAGTAGATAGGCTATGGCCAAGAGGTGTTAGCAAGGATAAAGTCGACTTATGGCTCAAAGACATAGCGCCTAGTGACGAATTACGAAAATGGTTTAGTCATGATGCTAGCAAATGGGATGAGTTCAAAAAGAAATATTTTGAAGAACTGGATGCTAATCCAAAGATAGGTGTACTATTCCAATTAGTTAAAAAAGGTGGAAATATTACTTTACTTTATGCCTCGAAGTCACCGTATAATAATGCAGTAGCGTTAAAGGAGTACCTAGAAAAAAAGATATTAAAACAATAGTTGAGATTCTTTACTAGATGTTTAAATCACCGTTTGAAGTGACTATCCTAATTGAGGAGCACCCTTGTGAAGTGATGAAGATAATATCCAGTCCTGGGCTTAAAGGTGTTGTTGATAACGTTAAGCTTGGGGATAATACAACCGATCACATAGTACTTTTCGAAAAAGAGGTCCAAAAAGATGATCTAATTAAGCTTAAATCGCATAGTACTAAGGTCTTAAGGCTTAATGACAACAAGGTATGGGTTAGAACTTACGGATGTGCAGTATGTAAAATTCTATATATTTCGAACGTTGTTGTAGAGAAAATAAAGGTAGTAAAAGAGAGGACTTTGCTCTATACACTCTTGGTACCCAATACGATGGCACTGAAGGAATTTTTAGGAAACCTAACGAGTCAAGGTATAAAGTTTACAGTGCTAAGCACTTCTGAAATAAGTAGTAATGAATTAACCGATAGACAAATGGAAATATTGAAGCTTGCGTACAAGATGGGTTATTTTGATGATGATAGGAGGGTTACTTTAACCGAATTAGCAATGCAACTAGGAATTTCCACACCAACTTTAGAGGAGATTTTACGTAGAGCATTAAGGAAAGTTGTCAAATATTACTTAGATAAGGTAGGATAGACTTTTTGTTTAGGATATTAAATGAGGAGAAGCATAAAGGAAAAAAGAAATTAAGTCCTTATTTATTTTTTGTTAAAAGAAAGACTTATGCTCGTATAAGGTTTGCGGGACTAGTGGTGTAATTTTCCATGAGATATTAAATTGTTTTGCTGCTTGTATCAACAAATCCATATTGTCTACATTCCATTCACAAATTGCAGTTTTAGCGTCTTGAGAAATCCTTATGCTTTCCAATTTCATTCCTTTAGGGAGTTTTTTACCTTTAGCCATGCTGACTAATTGGTTAAAGAAGTCAGTTACGGCTCCCTTTTGGCTATCTTCCCATTGATGCACTACAACTATTTTCATATGTTTTTATTTGAAAAAACTAGTATTTATATTTTATTGTTAATTTTCATATTACTTAACATTTCTTACCATCCCTTAACAATTAGGTGTTCAGTATAATACTCGATAATGAAAAAATACAGTGATGTTAAACTCCATAAAGGCCTTAATGGATGAACACAATGTAATTCTAAAAGCACTGGATGTATTAAACGTTATAGACGCTAAAATGGATAATATACAAGATATTAAAACCATAATAAATTTCATAAAGAACTTCGTTGACGATTGTCATCACGTTAAGGAAGAAAAAGTATTGTTTAACTTCTTAGAACAAAAAGGAATGGTAGGTGGTCCAACTTATGTTATGGTCTATGAGCATAATAAATTGAGGGACCTAATAAGTAAGATTGAGGCAGAATATAGTGAACCTCAAAACCTACGGGAAGATTTGAATAACCTTATCATGCTGTTAGCTAGTCATATCGACAAGGAAAATAATGTCTTATTTCCAACTGCGGAAAACTTAATATCTGATGACGAGGATAAAGTGATTTATAATAAATTTGAAAAAATTGAAGAAAATTTTGGTAGAGAAAAGCACGAGAAGTATATAGAGCTAATAAATGAACTCTATGGAAAATACGTTAATAAAAGATAAAAGAATAAGTTATCTAACTATTTTTTATACTTTTTAAATTAACTTTGTAATTTCTATAGTGCATTTATCACAAAATTTTTAAACCTCTATGAGAATTAATACATATGGAAAGCAAAAAACTCCTAATTATTGGTATAATAGTTGCATTAGTTGTCGCAAGCTTTGTAGGATATGCTTATTACTACAATTATTATTTACCAGTACAAAATTCTGTAATGTACTATAACCAACAGCTACAACACATGGGATATTATCCACTGGGAAACTACGGCCAATACGGAATGATGGGAAGTGGAGGAATGTACCATATGATGGGATATTCTGGAGGTTACGCTGTAATGTATGAGAACACTATCCCAATAACCGAAGCAATATCCATGATGAGAACTGTACCGCCTTACGTTAAGATATTCTCCAATAATAATACTATACTATTCACCTCTTCAAATATAGTATTAGTAGTATTGGGAATGGGTCATGAGAGGGCGATTAACTTAACGGGACAAACTCCACCAGCTTATGCGCTACATGACGTCTTCGTAATTTACGGTCTGATTAATCCAACACTCATAATTCCAAGAGGAGCTACTGTCCAAGTTATATTCATTAATTTAGATGAGGATATGTGGCATAATATCGCAATTACACCGGTCCCACCACCTTATCCTTATTACCCAATGATGTACATTAGAATGAATACAATAGGAATGACGCCAATGCTAGGTTACGCCAACTACAACTCTGGGCAAGCATACGAGTTCAGTTTTACGACCACTTTTGTCCAACCGGGGATTTACTACTACGTTTGTGAGTATCCGGGTCATGCTGAAATGGGAATGTATGGAGAAATAATGGTGGTGTAGAAAATGGAAAACTATCAAATTTTGGGATTAATTGGCTCCTTACTTCTAATTGTTGGAATTGGTTTTTCTTTTGCGTTTTACTATCCAAGTTATGGGATGATGGGCGTTTATGGATACGGAATGATGGGTAGAGGAATGATGTTCTTTGGCTTTATGGGACTTTTAATAATCCCTGCGTTTGTTTTGGGTATTATTGGTTCATTAATTTCAGATAGAACAGTAGCTGGCGTATTATTAATTTTGGCCTCAGTACTTTCGATACCTGCAATGGGATTGATTGGAATAATATCATTTATCCTCTTGTTGATCGCTGGAATCCTAGCACTTACTAGCGGTAAGAAGACTTAATCAAATATATTATCCACTTCTTTTCTTTTTGATTATTTTTATGTATGAGTCTTACTATAACGTCAACCTTTTTCCGAATTTTTAACCTCGCAAGTATTCTAATTGGATCAATCTCTGAAATTATCACTATAGCTTCACTCTCTCTTATCTCGTCAATCTTCCTTTCAATTATCTCGTAATAGGGGAGTTCTAAAACTCTAGTGTCAATTATAAACCTTATCATCATCACGAGAAATTATACTTCTTCTTCATAATATAAAATGAAGACCTAACATATAAGTTGATACAAAAATTAGGGGGTTGAAGGATTAACTTGTTTATCCGTGACTTTAGTTAAGAGTAAGGGTTAAGGATTGTTATTAAATATAGTGAAATCCTATGGGAGCGTGATCAATGATTTCATGCGTTTGAAACTGAGTTTAAATTCACCTAATCACTTTAGCCAAATGCTTTAATTACGTAATAGAATTTTGGGAAAAAATAAAAAATTACAGCATCTTCACTTTTTCAACATCCGAATCGCTTGTTGAATTGAAGATAAACGAATACTTTATGTGATTTTATACTAAACTAACAAAACTGCTATCAACACTCATTCTTTACCGATAAAGTAATTTAGTGAACTCTAGTGAAATGCAATTCTTTACTTAAACTTACATCAAATACACCTTTATCCTTACTTTAAATGTTTTCTATCGCCTAATAGCATAGCTCTGAATCTATTCGTAGTTATGGGAAGATCGTTCTAAAAACCGTAGTAACCCTAATACTTTAGTGTCCCATTTTTTATAATATAAGATAATACACTATCACATGGAATTAGATCTGAGGCCCGTACAACCAGAATATAGACATAAGTTAGTCTTGGAAAGCTTCAGTAAGTTAAAAGAAGGAGAGGAGCTAACAGTAATAGCTGACCACTATCCATCTCATTTAATACAACTACTATCAGGTCATATTGAGAAGTATAAGGTTGAAGAAACTGCGAATGGGGATTTCGTGTTGAAGCTCACAAAAAAGAAGGGAAGTGCTAATAGACCGATAATTTCGCACATCTCTGAATTTAGAAAGACTGGGGAGGTCTTTACTCCAATTCCGGTGCTTAGGAAAGATGAATATGGGGTTATTTTAGTCTTTTTTAAGCCTGGACAATATATCCCAATACATGCACCAGATTCAGATCTGATCTTTTACGTATTACAAGGTCAAGGAAAAGTTAGTGTAGACAATAAGGAATACGAAGTACGTGAAGGATCGATCGTAATAGTACCTAGAGGTATTAAGAGAGGAGTTAAAGCTGATACTTATATGGAGGCCATTCACATAGTTGTACCAAGCCCTTCACCAGAAGATCACGAAAAGGTAATGAGCGCCGCTATGAATGGTATTGCAGAAGTTGATCTAAAACACTAGACAGACTGTATATCTTTTTTATGTAATGATTTTTATACTTTCATCTCTTATTTTAACAAGATGATAACTCTCGTAGGGAAAATATTCGACGGAGAAAAAATTATTGAACAAGGTACTGTAGTTATAGAGAATGATAAAATCGAAAGAGTTACCGAAGGAATTGATATCCCGCAAGGAAGTGAAGTAATTCAAGCTAACTTCATAATGCCCGGTTTAGTCGATGCACATTTACACTTTTTCGGAGTAGAAGAAGATAACGTTCTTTCTTGGAATATAGTAAACGAAATTGATGTAGCTATAAGGAGTACTAGAGACATGGAAAGACTATTACGTTCCGGGTTCACTCTAGTAAGGGACTTAGGAAGTAAGGTTGCTGTAAGGTTAGATTACCTCCAGAGAAGGGGAGAGATATTGGGGCCGACCGTCATTGCCTCTGGATACTCTTTAGCAATCACTGGCGGTAATGACGATCCAAAGGATTTGCCAATAGACATTGCGCAAAGGCTCTCATATTCATTTTATTGTGATTCTCCTTATGAGTGTAGAAAAGCTGTGAGAATGGCGATTAGACAAGGGGCTAGAGTAATAAAAGTTTACGCGTCCGGAGCCTTTTCTCAAGGTGGAAAAATTCTACCTGGATTTGCATTGGATGAGCTGAAGGCTATAGTTGACGAATCTCACAGATTTGGTTTAAAAGTTGCATCCCATGCCTATGGAAAAGAGGCAATTATGAACTCTATTCTAGCTGGCGTTGATACAATAGAACACGGTTTGGGGTTAGACGATGAAACTGCGAGTATGATTAAAGAAAGGGGAATTTGTTATATTCCAACATTAGCTACTTATGAAGTACCATTTGAGGTAAAGGATCCTGAGGTTAGGATTTACAGAGAAGAGCTTGTCAAGAGACATTTTAGTGAGGACATTAGGATTGCCGTTTCCCACGGGGTGAAAATAGCTACCGGTACGGATTATGTGGGATCTAAGAAAAGACCTCATGGGCAGAATTATAGAGAGGCCGTTCTCCTATCTAGGTATATGAGTAATTTAGACGTATTAAGGGCATCAACATCGGTAGCTTCAGAATGTCTTGGTGTCAAGGCGGGTTACATAAGGGAAGGATATAAGGCTGATTTAATAGTATTAAAGGATGACCCCACTAGGGATATTGAGAACCTGAAACCCAATAACGTTTCATATGTCATTAAAGATGGTAAGTTGTATACTGGTTATGGATTATATCAAGACTAACTAATCTTTTCTTACTGCTTCTATAACGGTCAATTTCGATGCTTTCCACGCTGGATATATCCCAGCTATAATACTTGTCACTAGGGCTATTAGGATTGATATTCCTACGTCAGACATTGAGAGAAATGGACGTATGACCACGATTAGATTTGAACCATTACTGGAGCCCGCATTAAACGGTATACCATTTATGTCCATTACATATGTTCCCATTACAGTTAACGTTAACCCCACTATTCCACCTAGTACTCCTACGATTAAAGCTTCTAATAGGAAGACCAATAAGACTTGCCTAGTGGTTAATCCTACAGTTTTCATAATTCCTATTTCCCTAGTCCTCTGATAGACTCTAGCTAGGGTTATTCCCATTATTCCAACAGCGCCAACAAATAATGAGATAGACCCTATTAATATTACTAGGAACGAGAAGCTGGTTATTATAACTTGAACAGAGGATATTGCTTGTTGTATTGTGGTTACTGTTAATGAATTGCCGTAGATATAGTTTAACAGAGTGGTAATTGTATTAACTTCACTTATGCTACTACCTTGCAATACTACCAGAAAATAGCCGGGAGGATTTACCAATGCCTTAGCCTCACTTAATGGAATGAAAATAACATCGGAAGTATCACCTATTACAACAGACTCGCTTGGACGCAAAATTCCATATACTGTTAACGGTACAGTATTTCCATTGGAGAGTTTTAGAATTATAGTGGAACCAGGTTGAACGGTTACGTCTGGGATAGGATGAGCTATATCGTGCCCTATTACAGCGTATGGTACTGTCACTGGAGGATATACCGTACCGTTCTCAAGCTCTACTTTTCCTAGCAATGACGATATATTATCCACACCTACTACTAAAACATTAATAACCCTCCCTCCTATTTGGACTACTCCATGGGCTTCAATTACTGGATATACTGCATATACCCCGGGTAATGAACTCATAAGTGATACGTCAGTAGGAGATACATAGCCTATCTCGTTAAAAACGTAAATGTTTGTTGGATTAAGTTGAAAAAGTGTGGAAATTACTGACCGTTCTACTCCTTGACTAAAAGCCTCGATAAAGGAGACACTTGTTATACCGATCATGATAGCTATTATGGATATTATCGCTAAAGTTTTCCTCGCCATTAAACCTTTATAAGCAAGCCATAAAATATCTATACCATTCATAAGGCACTTAAAGCCTTTAACATTAAAAATCTATCAATTTGAGATACTGATAGTTCTTAATGACTTATATCTTTGTTGCTCCCTACAGAACTCCCTATTAGTTAATCCGAATTCTATGGCTTTCTCCTTTCCCATTTTTCTAAACATTTCAGCCCCTTTATAATATACCTTGAAGTAATACTTCGGTACTGAAAACCAGTACTTGTCTCCTCTATAACCCATAATCTCCTCATCAACCCATGTGGCAAAGCCCTCAACAAATTGGAAATACCTTAATAGTTTCCCATTTCCTACTCCAAAAGCTAAAGGAATAGCCTCAATTAACGTGTGGAGATAAGGGAACTTAGGTCTACAGATCTTATCTTGAACGAAATGAGCCAATTCATGTATTAATGTTCTCTCCAACGCGTATTCATCATCATCAAAATAACCTATTATCACTGCATCGTATCTATAGGATCCATAAAAGGGAATACTGGTTTCGATTACGAGCGGAGTTGGAAAGGAAAATCCGAGGAACCGCTCTAATTTACTTTTAGCTCTATCTATTATTTCAGTATTCCCCATATGTATATGTTAGTAATGATAATTATTAAATTTTCTGCCAAATTGTTGAGAATTATTGCGGAAAAACTTTAATTTAGTAAATTAGTAGATAAGTTTAAACTGAATCTCTATACTTTAAATACCATCAGTTTGTTCCAGATAAGCTAATACGAAGTAATGAAAATAAAACTCTGTAGTCAAATAAACTCAACTTTGATGTAACCGAAAAAATTTTAATAGGTTCTTTTTTAATAACAAATGAAAATGACCAATAAAGTCATTAAGGCGACGAACGAAGAACTGCAACAAGTTTACAACGATATACCTAAAGCTTATGATAGGGCTAATAGGTTTATTTCATTTAATCAAGATGTAAAATGGAGGGCAGATCTCGTCAAGACCATACTGAAGTACTGTAAGAGACCAAAGCTAATCTTAGACGTTGCAAGTGGAAAAGGTGAGCTCTCATATACGTTTAAAAAAATTTACAAAGATAACTCCAATTACGAGATTATATTATCGGATTATGCTGAAAACATGCTTAAAATGGCGCTGATCGAAGATGATAAGGTACTTTGCTCGTTTGATGCACTACCATTTAGAGAAAAGGCATTCGATATCGTAATGAGTAGCTTTGCCTTACATGCCTCTGATAATATAGAGGATGTAATAAGGGAGATCACTAGAGTTTCAAGAAAAATTGTAGGATTTATAGCTATGGGAAAACCTGATAGTTGGATAAGGAGGGTTTACTTAAGTATATACCTAAAGTATATTATGCCATACATAGCAGTCTTAGGAGGAGCTAAGGCGAGGAATTTCAAATACATTTACTATATTTACGAGAGAGTCCCCACCAATTCTCAACATAAAAGGATTTTCGAAAAATATATTGACATCAAAGTATACGAGGAAAGGGCATTAAATTTATTCTATTTTGTTGTGGGATTTCCTAAAGAGTAAATTTTGCAAGAATAGAGTAAGTGAGATTGGGATCGTAATCTCTGAGAAAGGTTTAGTTAAAAAATATAGCTGGTTAAGTAAAAGGAAGGTTACTTCGACTATTTTCACTGAAAATTTACGTTAGAATTAACTGATGGATGAAAAAGGTTACTTCCTGATGAAATATCAGATATCACATAAATCGGTTTTATAATACTAAAGGATTGGGTATTAACCATACGATCCAAGGAAAAAATACGTTAGTAGTTATGAGATTTTAACGCAGCTTAAAGGTTTTCATTAACTCCACTATTTCCTCCTAAACACCTTTCAGCTAGACTCTACAGTTCCTTTACGCTACTTAATACAAGTTGTTAGAAAAAGTTATCTCTTAATCAAGAAACTAATTACACCTATTAATAAACCTCCAATAAGAGAGATTATACCTATTAGCGAATTTGGGTAACTGTAGGGTAGAATGTAACTGTAAACACCATAACCCATTAAGATAACTGCTGCTATTGCCAATAATACATCAAGAACGTTTAACCTTGAAATTTTATTTATAAATGATGGAAATACTCCAGCCACCAGCACGTGAGAAGCATAAAGCGTTACTAACGAGATTTCGGTGGTAATAGTATAAACGTTTAAGTATTGTCCCGTAAATGATGCCACTAAATTAACTAAAGTAAACGGTATTGCTACTACAAATATTGATTTTAGCATATCTTTTCTTATTAATGAATAGGAAAGTCTAGAAAGCGCTACGTATGCTGCTAGTACTGAACCTATTAAACTATTTGCGGTAAATATGAAAAATATTAAGGAAAATGTACTACCCATAAATTTACTAGCAATATAAAACCCCGGATAACTTGTGACGTTAAGTAAATTAGCTATGCCAACATTGGAATAACCAGCGGCTGCGATTTCAAAATACGCAGCAAATATCACCGCAATTGCGGCAACCCAGTATGAGATAAGGTAGCCTCTTCCTACAGTCCTTCCTTTTCCAATTGCTTCATATCCCAGAAAGAACGATGCTCCTCCCCCAGCTAATGTAAATCCAACTCCTAAAGCACCTTGGAAGAAATCCGGAACTTGTACTTTAAGCGTTAATGGTTCTATTGATAATCCGGTAACGCTTAAGACCTTTACGCCTAAGACTAAAATTAAAATCACTTCTATGGTAGACGTTACTAAAGCGTAAAATAGGGGTGGTCTAACTCCAACAAGCAAAAATAGAGTGAGAATAATCGGTATTAAAACTTCAATAACGGATATTATCATTGGAGTTAAGCTGAACTCTGAAGGTAGAACCACACTTGCTAGATACGTTGTTGCAGATGGCAAGTAGATCATATAACTTATCCAGTAAAGCCAACCGGCAATTCTCCCAATTAACTCTCCACCTCCTGCTCTAGCGAACTCGTACGTACCCCCAGTAGAGGCTATTACTTTGGAATACCTATACCCTATTAAAACCCAAAGAAAGTATATCAAAGCTCCTAATATACCGGCAATGACTGTGGATGAAAGAGAGTAGGTTAAAGCATAAGTCAGATAGGCTGAGGCTGAGCCCAGAGGTGCAATTGATGCCAATGATTGAGCGTAAACTAAGATTGGTGGGATCGTATTTTCCTTTGGTTCAAGCTTTTTGGATAGTCTATCCATACGGATCGCTTACAACAATCTTTTATTAAAAGTTATCTATACATCTCTTTGTGTGAAAATTTTAACTTATAACTATAGTTTAACATATTGAGCTTATATATTTTAAAAGGCTATCTATATATTGGTGATAAAATGGTTTTCATAGATAACTTGGGTTTGATGTTATTTATATTACCACTAACATCAGTGTTAATTGCATATACTACAATTCAAGCGTTCATAGGATTTAGAAAGAGCGGTTATGAAGCAATAAAGAAAAGTCTTGACGATTCAATACTTCCAGCTGCAATCTTAGGTACCATAATCGTAATACTCAGCCTATGGGGAGAGTTCACATGGACACTACCCGGAAGTTATAACATACTATTTTACGATGTATATTTATTGCTAGGTATTACAATCCTTTCATATTCATTTGCAGTCTACATGGGAAAGAGATTGCAAAGTACTGGAATTTTCGCGTTATTCGTAGGCTTGATAACAATATATTACGGTGTTTCAGGTTATAATTTGGGACTAACTAGGGAACCGTTGGCACTATTAGCCTTATATACCACTTACGGAATAGCCGGTATCTTAGGATATCCTGTAACTTTAGCGTTAGATAAACTTAGGGATCAACAAGGAGTTAAGGATCCAAAATTAGAAGGTTGGATGTACGCATTCTTCATATTATTCTGGATATTTGTTGTAATTGCGGGAATCGTGGCAGCGTTCATTGGAGTTGAGACTATCCCAGCTCATCTTGCGCACCCTCCATAAAAGTGTATTTTTTATTTTATCTTTTTGTCTTTTTGTTTGAAAAATAATTATCTTTTAGATAGAAAAGGCTTAGTTCAACATATGGAAAGATTTATTAGAAATAAATAAAGAAGAATTATATGAGTGAACTGAATTACTTATTTAAACCTAGAAGTATAGCAGTTATTGGTGCATCAAGGTATAAGGAGAAAGTTGGAAACGTTATATTCAGAAATTTGCTCTCTACATTTCATAATAAACTCTACCCAGTTAACGCTAAGGCCGAAGACGTTGAAGGGATAAAGGCTTACAAAAGCGTAAAGGAAATCCCAGACGATATTGACCTAGGCATAATTACAGTTCCGAGGGAAGCTGTTCCCCAAGTGATGGAAGAATTAGTAGAAAAAGGAGTAAAAGCTTCTATAATTATAACTGCAGGATTTAGAGAGGTTGGAGAGGAAAGATTAGAAAATGAAGTAATAAACATTGCACGAAAAGGAGGGATTAGGGTTCTAGGACCAAATACATTTGGCATTATAACTCCAGAATTTAACGCAACCTTTACTTACACTGACGTGAAGAGGGGAAACATTGGCTTGGTAGTTCAAAGTGGTGGGTTAGGAGTTTACATGTTGAACTGGGCGCAGAAGTATAGGATAGGGATAAGCTATATGGTGAGTTTAGGTAATCAGGCTGATATAAAGGAGTATGAAGTTATCAACTACTTATCTAGGGATGCTGAGACAAGGGCAATATTTGTGTATTTGGAAGGAGTTTCAGACGGAAATGCTTTTCTTGAGACACTACCAGAGGCAACTAGAAGAAAACCAGTAGTCTTTTTAAAAGGAGGAGTTACCAATAGCGGAGCGTCAGCTGCTAAAACTCATACTGGGAGTTTAGCTGGTTCGTTTGAGGTATTTAAGGCAGCTGTTAAGACAGTTGGAGGGATTTTGGTAGAGAATCTTCACGATATGCTGAACTTAGCTAAGATATTAATGTACTCTGAACCTATAAGTGAAGAGATTCTAGTTATAACTAATTCCGGTGGACATGGCGTACTGGTTTCAGATGAGATAGATAGAAATAGGCTAAGACTCGTAGAAATTCCAGAATGGATGAAGAAAGAGCTAACTAAAATACTCCCACCGACATCACTTCCTAAAAATCCACTGGACCTAACTGGAGATGCCGATAAGGAGAGATATTATAACGCGTTAAAAATAGTTAGTAATTTAGATTGTACTAAATTGATAATAGTACAATCGTTACCCATGGTAAGTTGTAGTGACGTTGCTAGGACTATATCGAATTTTAAAGGAAAAGGAATAATCGGCGTAACCATGGGCTTAGATGAGGATATGGCATTAAAAATATTGGAGACGACTGGGATTCCAGGATATACTTTCCCGGAGGATGCGGTAAAGGCAATTAAATATTACACTTCTAGGCCTACACCCAGAAAGAAGATAAGAACTGTACAACCAATAGAATCAGCTTTAGAATTGGTTAAGGGGAAGAAGACTCTTAAGGATTTCGAAGCTCTGAAACTTATGGAAATTTACGGGATTAGGACACCAAAATGGGGATTAGCTTCCAATGAGAATGAGGCTCAAAACGTTGCAGATAATATAGGTTACCCAGTTGTAATGAAGATATCTCCAGATACACCAGTACACAAAACTGAACTTAAAGGAGTTGTAGTAAACGTTGAGAAAGAAGACGTTAAGAAGGTTTACAGCGAATTATCAAAGATAACTAGTAGAGTACTAATCCAACAGCAGCTAAACGGGCTGGAAGTATTTATAGGAGGTTTAAAGGATCCAGCATTTGGACATGTAGTATTGGTAGGCAGTGGCGGAATCTACGTTGAAGTGCTTAAAAATATAGCCTACGCCCTTTCGCCAGTATATGAGGATGAGGCTCAAGAGTTATTAATTGAGAGTAAGATTCACGACATGTTAAATGCCAGAAAGAGAGGATATGATGAGAGCTCAATAATAAGGACAATTACCAGGGTGTCAAGAATGATAGTTGACTTGAACGTAAAGGAAATGGATATCAATCCTCTGTTCGTTAACGAGAACGGTGCCTTTGCTGTAGATGTGAGGATAGTATTAGACTAATTTTCATAAAAACCTTTTTAACAAGAGTTTATTTTGACAAAAAACTGATAGATAAATATGAATGGGAGATTCTTACTACAAGGGAACATAATAAGCCTAATCGCCTCAATAATCATACTATATGGGCTAATTCTATTGTTAGAGAATGGTATCTACTTTGCCTTATCTAAAACTTTCTTAATCTTAATGACCTTAGTGTGGATTTTGGCAATCCCGTCTTATATTAGCTATCGTAGAAGTGAGTTAAGAAAACAATGGATCTTGAATAGTTTCGCGATTCCTGCAATGATAATAACATTCATAGGGATGATTCTAGCGTATATGGGAAATTTTCTAGGTATAGAAATTATAGTTTTGGGGTATTTATTTGAACCTATTGCTGGAATATCGATTTATTTAAGTACGTTAAGTTCTTCCAAAATCTACTCCTCGTTATTCTTTTGGGGTGCGGTAGCGTTTACAATTGGACTCCCGCTATATATAACTAACTTGGGAATAGTTGCGGTAATAGGGGATTTAATAAAAATGGTTGGAATACTAGGATTGATAAACATAGGTAGAAAGACGTATCTAACCAAACCTAGCTGAGAACTTCAGTGCATGGAGATTTCTCTTATTTTATCTTGATATGGAATAGAAAGTATTAAAACCGCATTGATTAGTGTTTTCTTTGTAAAAATGTGTTGTACTAAAGTAGGAGAAAAATAGTACGTCCGTTGGGGACAAGCGTAATTAACTGAAGTAGTAATGTTTGCATAATATTACTTCACGCTTATCCCCTATTAGTTTCACCATAAAAATGTGGAATCAATTATTCTAAACAATTCTATATAAATAAGTTGAAATCACCAAGGAGACGTGAATTAACCAGTATCACGGAAAGACCTAACTAAGCTATGAATTGGTATAATATATCTGTATTTCCCCATTTCCAACGAGGGCATGGATAACGGGCTTCGAGGAATTCGTTCCCGAACCGGGGATCGAGCTTACCCTCTCCCCATTTAGATAGATCTCTCCGTTATCTACGGTAGGAAAGATATTCATTGGTACATTGGTGTATACCTTTATATTCCCGTTACTCACCATTATTAAGTACGTCGAGTTAGGGTAATTTTTCGTGAAGTTCAAGATTATCTCCCCATTTCTCACCACAGCGTTAAGGAAGTTGGCTCCACTGTTTTCCAAATTTATCACTCCGTTACTGGTAAAGATGTAACCTTCGGAGACGTTAGTTGAACTCAGTTTTATGAGTCCATTGTCGCTCTCCAAGTAGATTAACCTTGAACTGATATTATACAAATATATCTCCCCATTAATTACGTTAACTGTTACGTTCTTGAAATAATTCGTCGGTAACTCCAAGCAAATATTTACGGATTGAAAGAAGTTGATGGGAGCCCTCACATAAACGTATAGAATATCATTTGATGTGTAGAATGAGACCTTTATATTGCTTAATAGAGTGAGGAGTCCCCTAGCGTAAACGGTAATATGAAGAGTTGAGCTGTTATCTCTTGTAATACTAACGTTACCATCTATATCAACAACATATATACCCTTTATGTCGGGATTTATAGAAGCGATTTCGCTCTCAACCCTTTCAGGGTAGAAGAATAACGCTACTGCGACAACCCCTATGACCAGAATAAAGATGATCAGCGCTAGTTGAAGAGATTTCCTTATCATAGCTATATGTTACTCCATTAATATATAAGGATTTTCTAGGGAAATGCTTTGTGAGGTTGTTCAATAAATCTCAATAGAATGATATTGGAGGTTAATCACTTTTACATGTAGAGAATAAATACTGTGCAACTGCACCAATATACTATTCAATTGAACGTTAAATCCAAAATAAGTCTTAGCTACTATGATAGAGACCCTAATATTTTAGGCAAAAAATCTTAATCAGTAAATTTTGTAGAGGAAAAGCGATGATACTACTTTACCTAATTTCGCTCATGATATTGGTACACTTAATAGGCTCAATAATATCATTTCTTGGAAAGACATTTCCTAAAAGGGTAGGAAATATCATAGCAATTTATGAGATTGTTTTTTACATTATCGTTGTAATATTTTATCCCAATATGGTAACCGTTCTACTGGCTATAGGGTACTTATACTTAGTAATTCATGTGATCGGTGGCATTCTTTATATCAAGGGAAGTTTACATAAAATCTATTCTAATCCAAATGAACTCTTATATTACGGAATTTATGAATTTGTAGAGATGATCTATTTAATTTCATTACTAATTGAGCTAGTAGTATGAGATTAGAATGCATAAAAAATCTTATATAGTTTAATATAGGTCGATCAAAAAGTATATTATTTAGTCAATATATTTCCTTTCTTCCATATTTTCTTAGTAATTCTATGGAAAAGATAGCTGAGATCATACTAATAACGACAAATACCGAAAATGCTGTTGAGAAATTTGTCATCGATGCAATATAACCCATTGCTGGAGGGATTAATAGTCCTCCTGCAGATCCTATTCCACCAACCCATCCCGAGGCACCACTAACGGCTTTAGGAGAGTACTTTGGAACTAGCTTGTAAACTGCGCCGTTGGCGATACCCATACCAATAGCCATCACAACTTCAGCAAGTATAGAGACTGTAAAAGCGTATGAGAACATGAATATTAAACTACCTCCTAACATCGTAATATATGATATAAGCGATATGAGCTCCCCACTAACTTTATCAGATGCATAACCACCAAAAACTCTTATCAGCGCAGTTATTAAAGAATACACTACACCAGTTAATATTCCCGCTTCAACTGGGGGAACGTGATAAAGTCCTTTCCAATAAGTAGGTAACCATTCAGTTAAAGCCTCAAAACCACCAAATGACGTAAAGTACATAAACGTTAATAGCCAAACTTTTCCATCACTCACCGCAGTCTTTATGGATTGTTTAAGAGAATCGGTTGGAATTATATTTATACCTAAATTGCGAGTTAGCCTTTCTGCCTCTTCCTTGGACCTCCCTTCCTTAATAAATTTAATATAGGGTGGATCGATTGAGATTATTATGTAAATTATTATCATTGTTGTCAAAAATATTGCCCATGCTATGTAAGAGTATATTAAGCCTAGCGTTCCTAATGCGAAAGGTAGGATTACTGTGAATATTCCTGGTGCGGTATTTCCTAAACCAGCAAATATTCCTAATGCGGTACCTTGCTTACTTTGTGGATAAAAATATGAGACGTAAGTTATACCACTAGAAAATGTTGAAATACCAGTACCAGCAATAGCTCCAAAAATCAACAATAACTCATATATTAACATATGAGGGAACACATAAATCTTCTCTAGAGTGTATATTATACCTATAAGTCCAATTAAACCAATAATTAGTTGAATAGCTAACACCCACCTACTAAGTTTATCAACTAATAGAGAGAATGGAATTCTAAGAAAAGCACCAGTAACAAGAGGAATAGCAACCAGCCAAGAACTCTCAATCAAATTCAGTTTTAGAATAGGACCAACCTTTAACACAGTAGTACCAAACAATGCAACAGCAGCAAATCCAGAAAAGAAGGCTAAAGTACCAGAGACCAATCCCCTATTCACTCAAACTCACTTCCTCACGTTTTCATAATTATAATTATTTTTAAACTTATACCCTAATCTATGAGGGGGTATATTTATAATGTTAAATTCTTTCTATTACAAAAATGACGTGGCAGAAATTTGAAAAGGGCAATAGAGAGTGGGAATCCTTTTACAGAAATAGATGGCAATATGATAAAGTTGTTAGAAGTACGCATGGCGTTAATTGTACTGGCTCTTGCAGTTGGATGATTTATGTAAAAGATGGTATTATAGTTACAGAGATGCAGGCACTGGATTATCCTATTATTAACCTTGAAATACCACCCTATGAACCTAGGGGCTGCCCTAGGGGAGCCAGCTTTTCGTGGTATGAGTACTCACCACATAGAATTAAGTATCCATATATCAGAAGGGTATTACTTGAATTATGGAGAGAAGAATTACAAAAAACCAAAGATCCAGTTAAGGCATGGGAAAATATAGTAGAAGACCAAGAAAAAGCTAAGAAGTATAAATCCGCAAGGGGCAAAGGTGGATTTGTTAGGATTTCGTGGGATGAGGTGTATGAGTTAATTTCTGCTGCCTTAATATACACTATAAGGAAATATGGTCCGGATAGAATATTTGGATTCACTCCAATTCCAGCTATGTCGATGGTAAGTTATGCCGCTGGCACTAGGTTTCTCTCGTTGATTGGAGGAGTTGCAATGAGTTTCTATGATTGGTATGCGGACTTACCTATTGCATCCCCTCAAGTATGGGGAGAACAGACAGATGTTCCTGAGAGCGCCGATTGGTTCAATTCCACTTATATTATCGATTGGGGGACGAACATTCCACAAACTAGAACCCCAGATGCTCATTTTTACTCTGAAGTAAGGTACAGGGGGACAAAAATAGTTGCTATCGCCCCAGATTACGCAGAATATGTAAAATTCGCTGATTTATGGATTCATCCTAAACCTGGCACTGATGGTGCTTTAGCATTAGCTATGGCTCACGTTATAGCTAAGGAATTCCATGTAGATAATAAGGTGGACTATTTTGAGAATTATATTAAAAAATACACTGATGCACCTTTCTTGGTAATTTTGGAAGAAGAGGATAATAGGCTGGTACCGGGAAGATATTTAAGAGCCTCTGATATAACTACAGTTGATAATGGTGAATGGAAATTAGTAGTATTTGATTTAAATAGTGATACCCTTTCAATCCCGAATGGGAGTATAGGTTTCAGATGGAGTAATGATAAAAAATGGAATTTGGAGCTTAAAGATAGTATATCGGGAAAAAATATTAACCCAGCGCTATCGTTATTAGGCATTCACGATCAGATAGTAAATGTAAGTTTTCCTAGGTTTGATGAAAAAGGATACATAGAAAGAGAAGTTCCAGTAAAGGTAATCAGAACCACCAAAGGGAAAAACGTTTACGTAGCTACTGTTTTTGATCTATTGTTAGCGAATTTAGGTGTAGGGCGGGAAGGTTTGAAAGGATATCCGAACAGTTATTATGATGATGTACCATATACTCCAGCATGGCAAGAGAAGATTACTGGCGTTCCGGCAGATTTAGCTATTCAAGTGGCTAGAGAATTTGCTCAGAATTCTGCTGAAACAAAGGGTAAATCTTTGGTTTTAGTAGGTGCAGGGACGAATCATTGGTTCCATAGTGATCTAATTTATCGTGCCATAATAACAATACTAATGTTAATAGGTGCAATTGGCGTTAATGGAGGAGGATGGGCGCACTATGTAGGACAAGAAAAAGTTAGACCTTTTGAAGGTTGGAACACTATTGCATTTGCTAGAGATTGGATTCCAGCACCTAGGTGGCAAAGTACTGGATTATGGGTATATATGCATACTGATCAATGGAGATACGAAGAAGTTCTAATGGACACATTGGCAGTTGGAAAAACAACATATAAACATCCTGCTGATTATGTAGTATTATCGGCAAAAAAAGGTTGGCAACCATTTTATCCTCAGTTTAATGCTAACCCATTACATGTTGGTAAAAGCATAGAGGAGGTTTTAGCTAAATTAGAGAACAATACCATTTCATTTGCGATTTCGGATGTCGATAATCCCGTTAACTTTCCTAGAATATTATTTGTATGGAGAGCTAATCTTTTATTCTCTAGCGGTAAAGGAAGCGAGTACTTTTTAAAGCATCTCTTAGGCACTGAGAATTCAGTTGAGAATAAAAACGAAGTAGCTAAAAATTATGTAAAGGAAATAAAATGGCGAGATCCTGCACCAGAAGGCAAACTAGACTTGTTAATTGATGTAAACTTCAGAATGGATAGTACGGCACTATATTCAGACATTGTTTTGCCTGCAGCAACTTGGTATGAAAAATACGATCTTAGTTCAACTGATATGCATACATTTGTTCATCCTTTTACTCCAGCGATAAATCCACCATGGGAAGCTAAAAGTGATTGGAAAACCTTTGTGGGATTAGCAAAGAAATTTTCAGAGATGGCATCTAGGTATTTTACTGATAAAACAACAGATGTAGTTTACCTTCCACTCCTACACGATACGCCAGATGAGATCGCTTATCCCCTATTAACTGATCCAGATGCGCAAATTTTAATGAAGGAAAAAATGATACCAGGCAAAACTATGGGAAAGGTACTCTTAGTAGAGAGAGACTATTCAAAAGTTTATGAAATGATGATAACCCTAGGACCCCTAGTAAAAGATAAGAAGCTAAATTACTTTGGCATAGAAGTTAATTACTCCAAGGAATACGAAGAGTTGAAAGAGTCTCTTGGTGATTTTAACGGAAAACCCTTAATTAATGAAGATAAAAAGGTGACTGAAGCTATTTTAAGATTAAGTGGTTCTACTAACGGTGAGGTCTCTGTAAGAGAGTATAAATATTTAGAGGAGAAGACTGGGCTTAACTTTGAAAATTTAAGAGAAGGTATCGAAGAAATAAGGATTCAATTTGACGATATAGTTACCCAACCACGTAGAGTTATTGATAGTCCTATAGAGTCTGGAATAGTTAAAGGAGGTAGAACGTACTCCGCGTTTACATTTAATATCGAATATAACGTGCCATGGAGAACTTTATCTGGTAGACAGCACTTCTATCTTGATCATATGTTAATTAGAGAAGTGGGCGAGCAGTTACCAGTATATAAACCTCCATTAGAAATTATAAAAATAAATAAATCTGATCTAAATGGAATGTTAATAGCTAGATATTTGACCCCTCATGGAAAATGGCAGATACATTCAACATTCATGGACAATCTTAGAATGCTAACTCTATTTAGAGGAGGTCCAGTAATTTGGATAAGTGAGGAAGATGCTAAAAGTATTGGAGTTAAGGATAACGACTGGGTAGAGGTTTTTAATGAGAACGGGGTTATAGTTTGCCGTGCTGTAGTTACCAATAGAATTCCAAGAGGCACAGTAATTATGTATCATGCGCAAGAAAGGACAATTTACGTTAAGCAAGCTAAAAATGGAAAAATGGGAGGATCACATAATGCAGTAACACGAGTTCATATTAAACCAACATGGCTCATTGGAGGTTACGCACAGTTCTCCTTTAGTTTGAATTATTATGGCCCAGTAGGTACTCAAAGAGATACAATAGTTGCAATTAGGAGGTTGGAATGAAATGAAAGTATTAGCTCAATTTATGGGTGTGTTTAATTTAGATAAATGCATAGGATGCAACGCATGCACTGTGGCATGTAAGAACTTATGGACTAACCGACCCGGTACAGAATATATGTATTGGAATAACGTGGAAACTAGGCCCGGTCCAGGGTATCCGTTAGAATGGGAAGATCAAGAAAAGTATAAGGGTGGATGGATTCTAACCAAGGATGGGAAGTTGAAATTAGCTATAGGCGGAAGAATAGCGAGATTACTGGAGTTATTCCATAATCCCTATTTGCCTACGATTGACGATTACTTTGAGCCATTTACTTATACATATGATAATCTAGTTAATGCTAAAGAATCAGATAAGCAACCAGTGGCAGAACCAGTCTCACTAATTACTAGCAAGAAGATAGAATTAAGATTAGGACCTAACTGGAACGATGATCTAGCAGGAGGTTCAGAGAGTATACTACAAGATCCAAATATTAAAAAATTAGAGAATAAAATAAAGACCGATTTCGAAAACGTCTTCATGATGTACCTCCCAAGAATATGTAACCATTGTTTGAATCCAGCTTGTGTTGCTGCATGCCCTGCTGGGGCTATGTATAAGAGAGAAGAAGACGGAATAGTTTTAAATGATCAAAACAAGTGCCGTGGATGGAGATTTTGTATAGCCGCATGTCCATATAAGAAAGTATATTATAATTGGGTGACAGGTAAAGCAGAAAAGTGCATATTATGCTATCCTAGGTTGGAAACGGGTCAGATTCCCGCTTGTTTCCATGAATGTGTTGGAAGAATAAGATATCTGGGTGTTATGCTTTATGACGTTGATAGGATTGAATGGGCGGCATCTGCTAAAGATCCCAAAGAAATAATGGATAGAATGCTCGAGATAATCTTAGATCCTTTCGATGATGAAGTGATAAAAAGTGCAAAAAGCAATGGAGTGACTGATGATTTTATAGAAGCCGCTCAAAGGACTCCAGTCTATAAAATGGTTAAAGTTTGGAAAATAGCCCTACCTTTACATCCGGAATTTAGAACATTGCCAATGATATGGTATATTCCGCCTTTAAGCCCAATTGTAGAGAACATCAAGGTGAAAAGTGATGAAGAATTCTTCCCTATTGTTGAGCACATGCGAATACCAATAGAATATCTAGCAAACATGTTTACTGCCGGTGATACAGAGAGAATTAAATCTGTCTTGAAAAAATTAATAGGCTTAAGAATTTACATGAGACAAAGAAGATTAAATAGGAATGTAGATGAAAAACTTTTGAAAGAAATTTCATTGGGAGAGAAAGATCTTGAAGAGATGTATAGAGTACTAGCTATAGCGAGATTAGAGGATAGATTTGTAATCCCCACTGCCCATAAGGAGAAGGCCTTAGGGTTTTTCGAAGAGACAATAGCCCCAGAGTATATTCAAGGTAGTAGAGGATTGCAACAAACTGTTAGAAGAGATTTGAGGTTGAAGAAAAAATGAAGACATTACAATTAGTCAAAAAATTATTAGAATATCCTTCCATATGGATGAAGGAAAAAGAGGAGATCATAAATCAAATAATTCAGACTTCATCTCCTTATAGGCAATTTTTACTTAGATTTCTGGAAAATATATCCAACTATAAACAACTCGATTTAGAGGAGATTTACGTAAATACCTTCGATAATAATGATTATACTACGCTATATATGACTTACTATATAACAGGAGAGGAGAGGGAAAGAATAGGATTACCTAAAAGAGGTTTATTACTAGCCTGGTTAAAAGAGAGAGTAAAGATAGCCAACAATGAATTGCCAGATTATTTACCAATATTATTGGAGTATCTAGATAATCATGACGATGAGGAAGTTAAAAAATTAATACAAGAGCCGATGAAAATTCTCTTAAACAGACTGAAAGAAAGAAATTCTATTTTTTATCCTCTTGTGTTTACAGCATATTTAGAACTTTATGGGGGGATAAATTATGAGTAATCTTTTCTGGATATTCTACCCTTATACAACGATAACCATATTCTTCTCTGGATATATATACACATATTTTACGAGAAGATATTATTGGTCGGCAAGATCTTTCCAATTACTTTCGAAAAGTACACACTCCCTAGCCTCTAATTTATTCCACTACGGGATTATTGTAGTCCTTCTAGGACATCTATTCGGAATAGTCTTACCAGCCTCGGTACTGATCGCAGTAGGAATATCATATAGCCTTCATATAACTCTTGCGTTCTATCTAGGCGCAGTATTCGGAATAATAACTATAATAGGACTTATATGGCTATTAGCTATTTCATACACTACTAGGGCAGTAAATTCCTTATCTATTACTGATCATCTAGTGTACATATTGTTAGCCTTAGTATTAATCACTGGACTCATTAATACGCTTGTAGTACATCCGGATTATGAAAATACAGTAGCTCCATGGTTTCAAGGACTAATAACGTTTCATCCTAATCCGAATCTAATGGAAAATACACCATTAATTCTGCAAATTCATATCGCCCTATCTTTCTTGCTGTATGCCTTGTGGCCATTCTCCAGATTAGTTCATGTGTTCACATTTCCAATAACGTATTTATGGAGACCTTATATCGTTTACAGAAGACATGAATTTTATAAGGTATTTAAAAGAAATTGATTTTTATTTTAGATTAACGCTTTATGGATTTTATCATAGTTTGAACGCTCTTCACAATCTAAGATTCTTTATATATTCAAGAGTAAGAGTTTCTTGAAAATAATTTATAGGAACGTTCTATATTGAATTTATACTGAAAAGAAGATTTTTGATCTTTGTTTGGGACAAGAAGAGGCCAGATCTCCCTATTAATCCGATAATTAAGTTATCACACTTTCTTTGCAATATTTTTGTTTTTATAAACTCAAAAGAATAAAAAATTATTATAGTCATATCTTCACTTCGCTTAGCAATGATATTAAGTACAAGGTTCTCGTCCAGCCTAAAACAAAAGAAATACAATAGAACATCAAAGTAATGTTCCCATCCTTTACACTAAACTTAATTATCAGTGGTTTTACGTTTATTACTTCCTATAGTTGATATTCCATTTCTCTATCTCTCATAGATATACTCCACCTCTAAGATGTTTATCTTTCCTTCTTCGTTTCGATAAATTACTACTCTCGCTTCATGATATTCTACTTTACTCCAGTTGTCACTAAAACGTATTATAATACAAGCCTCGTTATCTAGAATAATAGGAGAAATATTAATAATTTCTGATTAATTTTAACTATTGGATATAGTTGAATCAATAACAAGGTTAATGAATTGATTTTGTGGATTCATGTTCTAAAGCTAGTGAAGAAGTATCAAATCTTTTCTAAATTCCTCTCCGTTCTTTGAGGGATACTAAGGTTAATAGGGTGAAAGAATAGCGGAGTATAGCTTGACCTTGTTAAAGGTGATCTATCTAAACGTATTTTCAAGGGAGATAACTCCCTTAAATGAGGCATACTTTAGGGAAGTACAGTGTATTCTAGATCATCTGATATAATTTTACTATTAAATATCAAATAAGATGACTGCATGAGAACACTCCCATCTACTTGATAACTTGAATATTAAAAAACATTATTATATTTCCTTAAACCTGAATTATGGTGGTTTCACATCTATTGCAGCTACTGGGCAAACGTTAACACACGCCATACAGAATATGCAAGCTTGTTCATTGAACGGATCGGCCTTCTTTTCAGACACTGGATTTCCCGGAGTATCAAACCATCTGAAAACGTTTACTGGGCAAGCGGTTATACATGAACCATCTGCTATACATATATCGAAATCCACACCGACAATAGTACCATGAATACCTAGGACTTTAGGCTCATCAACCGGTCCATATATCTTATGGCCCTCATGCTCTCCTACGACTTGCCTGTTCTGTCTATAGTTAGGATCTATGCCCACACTGTTTCACCAAGCTACATTGTATTGTAAACTGCTAAAATAGAACTCGCCTAATGTTTTAGGTAGTTTTAAGGACTTGGTTATTTTTTGACTAAAATGTAAGGGCTATGTCTTATTTTAATACTAAACAAGTATAACCATGGCGAGAAAAATGATAGCCCTTCAGCATATAAGGGAAAAGGAAAAAGAGGCAAAGAAAAAATTAGGAATAGCTAAGACGATTGAGTTACCCATAGGCGGTTCCATGTTTTATTTTGATATTCCAGACCATCCAATGGTATACGTTAGTGAAACAAGTGGAATAATCTACATAAACGGGTCAAGCTATTGGGAACCCGAACTACTCATGTTGAAAGACTTGAGTAATGAATTCGTAAATCAAACCATAGAGTTAGCTAAGGTAATTAGCAAACCCGTAACTAAGATTGACGATATTCAACTGGGATTAGATGAGAAGAAAAATATTGAGAAGAGGAAATTTTACGTTCTAATTGGGGATACCATAGAGATAGGATTCTACTACAACCTTTACCTTCCAGACGGAAAGAGGAACGGTATAGTGGAGATAATACCTTACTATAAGCAGTATAAATAATAATAGAGTGTTCGTATTAGTGATAATATGCTATCACTTATTTTAACATTAGACCACAGAAGACTTGAGGGCTTAATAGATGAATTTTTGGCAAATCCCAATCTTTCTCTTTACGACGTAATATGGAAAGCATATAAAAATCACATTTATTGGGAAGAGGAAATTCTATTCAAAAGGGTTACAGACACATCTTTATTTGCCATTATAAGAGGTTTGGAGACTGAACATGGGAGTATGTGGATACTACTAAAACAAACAGAGGAATTGTTGAGATCTAATGAGATTGAAGGAGCAAAGGAGAAAATACGCGAATTCATGAGAGTACTTTTGGAGCATGATGGTGCTGAGGAGGGAAGCATATATCAGTTTTTAGAGTCCCTATCAGATGAGGAACAAGCTAAGCTAATCTTGGAAGACATAGCATTAGCAGAACCTCCAAGAGATTGGAAATGCCACGCAATTACCTAATACCTTAGGTGCTTCATATAAATCCTTATTTTTAAAGGAAAAAGCATATGAGATTACCACTTTTACTGATGATCGTTGGAATATTATTATTACTACTTGGAGGTATACCGGCGGTATTTGAATTCATGGACATGCAAGGGTTCTTCTTAGACCCTACAGCCTCTCTATTTCCAGCACACTGGTTTATAATGATATACGGATTCTTCGGTGCCTTAATAGGAAACGAGATACTGGTAGCCCTAAGTATCGAATGGAGTGGAAAAACTGCTGATAATAAGTTAATAGTAATCTATTTGTTGTCTATAATTTTTGCCTCAATCTCATTTCTTTTCATTAGCCAACAGTTGGGATTTATTTTTACTTTATTAGGCATGGCAATCCTTCTTTATTATTCACGAGAATATTTGGGAACGTCAAAGTTAGGCTTACAACCTACAACTTACAACTGGTTACTGTTTTACTCAATTATGATATCAACTACAATTGTGGCACTTCAACTGGGATTAGGATATACAATACCTTATGTAAATCTAATATTCCCAGCTAGTATGATTTTGGCTGTAATGGATAGGGATGTAGCGCTTGTCACTGGAATAAAGATAGCTAGACATTGGGAAAACGTTTTAGCCTTCATATTATTAATCATAGGGATGGGGGTTTACCCTAATGGTAGTGTTTTAATGTTTATAGCCTGGATCTTGTCATTTCACGCTTCTGGGTTATACAGATTTAAGGGGAGGAAATATCCAATTCTCCACTTAACAACTGCATGGATATACCTTTTACTTGCATCAATATTTGTTTTCAACTACGACATATATATTCACGCATTGGCAGTGGGTTTCCTCTTCAACACGGTATTTGGAGTAGATGTAGTATTAATGGACTTGTTCGTAAACGCCTTTGAAAGAAGGATACGTATTAAGCCATCTTATGTTCCTTTCGTGCTAGTAAACCTCGGTTTAATGATGAGGTTTTTGTACGATTTTGGGTTGTCAATACCAATCCTTTTATTGTCTGCCCCGTTACAAGGAATTGGAATACTCTCATTTTTCGCACTAACACTTAAACAAGTGGTGATGACTAAATGAACAGAGGTAAGGTTAGAAATCACGCACTGTATTTTTTAGGAGCCCTCACTTACGTAGTTGCTCTAATACCATTCCTTACTGTTAATCTAGTGAGGACATTAATACTTGTTCCAATAATAATTTATACTCTACCAATAATGGAATATTTACAACCCAAAGTCATGTCCCTAAAGATAGGATATAAGGACATACTATTAATGATACCTCCAATTATTCCCTATGTGTTCCTCCCGTATAATGAGCAATCAGTTTACATTTTAATACCATTAGCACTAATGTTACTTACATTCACGTTATATCTTGCAAAATATACCATGTGGGGAAACGTAATAGGTACTGCGTTTGAAGCATCCATATCGATAGTATGGGGATTATTCGTCTATAACTTCCTATTCCTCATACCCTCAATATACTGGTTACTATACATCTTTGTTGGGGCATTATACGTGGAATACAAGATACCATTTAGAAGGCTAAATAAAAGGATCGTACAGATAAGTTGGATCATCTCATTAATTTCGCTAATAGCGTTAAGTTTAAAGAATCCAATCACCCTAATAACGTTGCTAGAGCCGTCAACTAGATATCTAATACCGGGAGAAAAGTTGAAGTCCACTAAGGAAATAAAGGATTTAGGTAAGAGAGGCTCAAAGCGAGATATGCTCTTTGTGGCACTATTAGCGATAACATATACATTGTCAATAGCATTCCCAATATAAATGATACTGGAAAAGCGTATGCTATGATGTGAAAAACCTCTTGCCCCCGTGTAAGGCACTTTTTGACAAATCTATCGTTAAAGCTAGACTTATCTTTCCTTTGTTAAAGAAAGCAGAGGAGAGCTTAAGTAGTGGGATAATAGGTATAAAAATGAAAAAATTGCATATATGACAAGTTTTATAAACCTTAATAAGTATTCTATATTATGTCTCAAGAGATTAAGATTGCGAAAACTTTAGATGCAAGGGGAATGTATTGTCCCGGACCAGTTTTAGAGACAGCTAAGGCAATTAAACAAATAAATGTTGGTGAGGTTTTAGAGATATTGGCTACTGACCCAGCAGCTAAACCAGATATTGAAGCTTGGGCTAGGAGGACTGGAAATCAAATACTAGATATACAACAACAAGGAGGAGTAACAAGAATATTAATTAAAAGAATGAAATAACCTTAGAGGATAACTAATTATTGTTGTTCCTTTTTTAAAAACTATTATTTTCTTTCTTTAAATTTTGGTATTAAATTGATCGGATAAGGTTGTCTTATGTTCCATTCACTGCTCTTAAACGGTTCTCCATTTACAGTCATTACTCTTTCAGCTACAATATCACAATACTTACATTCCTTACAGCTTCTCGTATCACAATCATTAGTGAAAAAGAATCTTATCCATCCCTCAGGGAACTTAGTATTATCTATCTTAATTGAAGTTAGTATAAAGTAGGATGAAGGCCCATTAACCATCTGAACAGCCTTTGTTGCAGCTCTCCCTTGGGGATAACTAACGAGATCTAAGAGATCTCCTTCATACTTTCTCTCAGCAAAAGCCTTTACTACCTTTAATAACCAATCTGTCTTTTTATTTCTTCCAGCTATTTTAAATCTATTTATCCCTATCTCCTCATAATATTTTATATCCTCTGGTCTAATCCATCTGCTCCTTATCAAATTCGCTGGATCATTTAAAACATCCGTTGCACATAGTAATACTGGATACTCAAACCAAACGTCGTTTACTCCATTTACCATTGAAGTAAGTGAGGAGATATTATCGTGTGTAAGTCTAAATGGGCAACCATAAAGACAAGAATTATTAAGTATTAGCTCTATTTCAAACCTATTACTTCTTGATAATATAGCGATTTCCTTTAGCAATTTGAAATCCCTATTTGCATCCTCATGTATTATAATAGTGTTTACACCTAAATTTACATACTCTTCAACTTCTCTCACATTGCGAATCCTGGAAAAAGATGATGCTGACACTTCTAAGTCAGGATATTCACTTCTTATAATTCTAATTAGAAAAGGCAATGCTATTATAAATCCATCAACTCCTAGATTTATCAATTTTTCTATTTCTTTCATTACTTTATAAATAAATTCCGTATCATATTCTTTACCCAGTAGCGTATTAGTATTCATCGTATAAAGAAATTTTATACCGTAGGCATGTGCTAAATCAATATGATGCTTGAACTGCTCTTCATTGATATCTGGTACAATAAAACCAGCCCTACCATGACCAGTTACTGTTCTCTTGAAACTTCCAAAAACATATTTGACCTCTGGATATTTTCTTAATCCCTCTAATAGAGAATCATCGAAATTTGTCGCAACTACCAACTTCATATGATATCAGACTACTTATTAAAAATAAGATTAGCTAAGGTAAAAATTAAAAGAAATAGTTTAACGGGGTTTTTCATACCTTTATCAGAAAAAATCTGCTTTAGCTTGCCATCTTACTCCTAATTCTGAGAAGAACGACACTCTCCTTGGCTGGTTGACCTAATAGGATGATATAAAATATTACTCACATTAATTAATTTAATTATTATTAAGCCCAATCTCAACTTGGCCTGCTCATAAATGACTAACCTCATCATTAGCTAAAGAAGGTGAGGCCGGGAGTTAGGCTAGTAAATTATAATTTTATAGGAATAATTTCCCTATAACAACATTCTATTGAGATATATTGAAGAGCTAAATTTATATTTAAACGATACGATTCTATTAATTAGGCCAATGGATCGTATAATTTGTTTTGATTTGTATTTTGCCAATCAGCTTGATGGATATATTATTTCTATTCCCATATCTTTAGCCATTGCTTTAACTCTCTCAGGGTATCTATCATGGACAAAGGGTGTTATAACGTAAACTAAATTTACTTTAACATTCTTAACCTTTTCATACAGCTCTTTCTTCTTCTTTATTACTGGCAAGTCTCCTCTTTTTATAGAGGAAGTGATCTCAACCAATATAACATTTCCGTCCTTAATCACGATATCATATTCAACATCAGAAGGTTCATCATAAACATATCCATTCTTATCATAAAGCACTTCCCTAGAGATCTTCCAGCCACTACTACTTAAAAGCTCGCTAATTCCTTGTCTAAAGGCGTCCTCATTCATAATTCCCCATCTAGCTCCAAGAGCCGTAACAATATTTTCTAACCTCTTTAAGTCCTCTTTCGTAGCCATCGCCTTTAGATCCTCCTTTGTAGCCATCACGCTCTTAATTTCCTCCACAGCCCTATCCAGCCTATCAACGTCTTGCTTCGTAGCCATCGATTTTAAGTCCTCTTTCGTAGCCATCGCCTTTAGATCCTCCTTTGTAGCCATCACGCTCTTAATTTCCTCCACAGCCCTATCCAGCCTATCAACGTCTTGCTTCGTAGCCATCACGCTCTTAATTTCATTAATATCCTTTTCTAGACTCTTTAAGTCCTCTTTCGTAGCTAAGCTTTGCCATGGAGTTATTTTAGCTAAAACCTGATATATTATCTCTGGTTTAGCAGTTAGAACGTCCACTAATATCGATGGATTATTGAGCAATACTTTTTTAATTTCTTCTTCTAGGCTCACATATTAAATTACTCCTATAGAAATTTAAATCTACCTTGAGAGTGTCTCAACTACAAATAATCAAATAAATTGACATTATATATATTTATGTAAGATGATTCAGTGAGAATATTAATTCCCTAGGTTTTAATTTCATTTCATCAAAAAATTCGATGGGAATATATCAATAGGGAATAGGAAGGTTGTGATTTTTGTCTACTTATCATATTTCTCTTGGTTCCTTCCTAGCATTAGAAGAAATATAAAACAATTACTAATAAAAATCTTGATCTAAGTTTATGTCTTATTCAATATAACGGAAGAGAAGCTAGTTTAAGCTTAACCTGTAGATTATAAACGCATAGCAATGACGAGTATGTTTGAGATTTTTCTTTATCGCACTATATAAGAATCTCATCTTACATTGAAAAATATGATTAACTTTTATCCCCAAATTCTTCCACTTTGGTTACCATCTAATTAGAATAATTGAATTATCTATAACTATTATACTTTTTTGAGGAACTATCGAGATTCATTGAAAGACGTTTAGTATAGTAGCGAGATTGATGGAAATCCTTAAACTCCACCAAAATCTCACAAACTATTGTCATATCTTATAACAAAGAGATTTTGTTGGTCACGTCCTAACCTAACAATAATTCTTAATTTTCTCAAGATAATCTTTCACTTGTCTTCTTTCACTCTCTGAATTTAGATACTCAATATCTAGTCTATTTAGTTGGGAGCAATAAACTAGAATAGTCTTATTTCGATCTTCAATGCTGTTCCAGAATTTCCACGCCTCTAAGTAGGTTAATATAACCTCCTCTGGCGGAATTATGAAAACATGATAAGAGTCTACTTGTATCTTGAGAGGAGGCTTAAGTCTGTTATAAACTTTACCAACTATATCTATTCCTTTCTCTGATATTTCTCTTATCTTTGGTAAGTATATTCTAAGTCCAAAGTCTGAGATCTGCTTTAGTACTTGAATAACTAGATCAATTGCTTCTCCTTCGACTATTATATCTACATCACCAGTCCTATAGCTTCTACCAGAATAAATTTCGGCTGCGAAACCTCCAACGATTATTATCCTACCTAGACCTTTTTCCTCTAAAAGTGTATTTAGAATTGCTAGAAATTTCAAAAAACGATCGGCTTCACTACCTTTTAACTCATCTATTCTTTGAAGTAGTTCCCTAAGCAGCCAGTCTTGTAGTATATTACTTCACCTTCCATCTTCCAACAACCCATTTCTTCTAATAATTTTACATTCTCCTCTCCTAATTTAGCCAATCTCCTCAAATCCTCTTCCTTAATCTTACTTCCCCTTGGTCTCGGCCTATCCTCTAATAACTTTATTAATACCTTAGAATCTACCACATGAATATATATTTCCGGATTCTTAATAAATTTTTAACTTTACGTAATCAAGGTTCACCGTATACACAAAATCACTCCAAAATAAATCTAGAAAAATTAAAAATAAGATTAGCTAATGTAAAAATTAAGAGAAACAGCTTAGCGGGGCCTATTATGAAAAATTTTCATATTTAGTTAGAAATTATTGTCATTTACCCTTAAATACTGGTTTTCTTTTTTCAAAGAAAGCTCTAGATCCCTCCTTAGCATCTTCTGAGGCTAAAGCTTGATTTTGCATTTCCCTCTCTAAAGCAAACGCATTATACAAAGGCAAATCCATTCCTTCGTTCACTGCTAGTTTTGCAAATCCTATAGCTAATGATGGGCCTTTAGCTACTTGCTTCGCAAACTCAAAGGATTCCTCGAATAGTTTCTCCGGTTCTACTAATCTATCTAGTATTCCGAGTTCGTATGCCTCCTTAGGAGAGAGCGTCTTTCCGGTCACCATTAAGTATATTGCCTTAGACCTACCCAACAACCTTGCTAAAAATTGTGTTCCACCCTCTCCTGGTATTAGAGCTAAGTTAGCTACTTCCGGCATACCAAACTTTATATTTTCATCGTTAGCTCCAAATCTTAAATCACAAGCTAGCGCAAGTTCCAACCCGCCTCCCATACAATGCCCGTTTATACTTGCGATAATTAATTTTTTCGTAGACATCATCCTGAGCATAACCTCTTTACTGAACTGACTCGATAAGCCAATATACTCCGGCGACTTGTCCTTTATTTCATTTATATCAAATCCCGCGGAGAAGAACCTAGGAATATTGCTAGTTATAACTATGGCTTTAACGCTCTGGTCAAATCTAGACTCAACTATTATGTTATCTAATTCTCTCAACATCTCAAGGTTATGTGCATTTGCTGGAGGTCTGTTTAGCTTAATAATTCCTACTCCATCTTCGACTTCTATTTTGAAGTACTTTGGGCTTAACTCATTCAAACCCATCAGTCTCACCTAGAAAACTCTTCTATTCCTATTTGTATCCGGTAACTCTAGGCCTAGAGGAGTGACTAATTCTCTAACATCTTTAATGTATAGTTCCCTCATTTCATCATTTTTCATCTTCTTTATCCCATACTTATAAGCCAAATCTATCGTAATCGACTTAGAGTGGCCAAACATGTCCAAGCCTCTAGGGAACCACTTATTTATTAATGCTTGTGCTAATTCCTTCTTTCCTTCCTCAACTAGTTTCTTAATACCAGTATATCCAAAGTTGATATGAAATTCCTCCTCCATAAGCATTGTAGGGATTATTCTAGATAAGGGACCAAAACTAGAATCCTCAAAGGCTAGTAACTGGTATAATCCTACTCTATCTATTAAAAAGGTAAAGCCTAGAGTATCTTCCCACATATTGAATGGAATATTAAACGCATCAAGCTTGTGTTTGCCCATTCGCCTAGATAGTAGATCTTCAGCTATTTTCTTTCCCTCCTCACCGAACTCCTTTAATATCTGAATTACTTGCCACCCATGTCTCATTTCATCTACCATGATTCTTGAGATCGTTACCCTATCAGATAATTTAGGTGCGTGAATTAACCAAGGCATATGTTGTTCTATTGACGCAAATTCCGTATCTCCTTGAACGGTCAATAGCTTCAACAAGACTTCAACTCCTTCTGGTGGTAAATCGTAAATTGACTCAAACTTCCTTAATCCCTTATACTCTCCCCATCCAATTACTCTTTTAGGCTTTTTGTACTCTATGACAGTCATCATTATAATACTTCTACTTGAAAGTATATAACGTTTTCTATCCGTAGATAGAAAAAAGCGAAAAACATAAAAGTTTCTAAAAATTAGATACTTAATGAGCTCCTATGCAAAAATTTAGTAGCATAAAGGAACTATCACTAGATCTAAAGAACACCTTAATAGATATAATAGCGTTGAGGGCGGACTTTGAATTAGCTATGGTAGAACAAATTTCACCTTGGTTAGTGAATGCACCAACAGTAGATGATAGGTTATTTTCAGCTAAGGTAGTTTCAGATGAACTTAATCACGGCTGGCAATTAGTGAGATTATTGGAAGAGTTTAACGTTAAGGATAAACTAGCGAAAATCGTAGATGCGAGATTGGGAATTCACATGTTAGAGGTTTCCAATTTACCTTTATTTAACTGGGAAGATGTAATAGCGTTTGTATTTCTGGTAGATAGGGCCGGATTGTATCAGTTGAGAGCAATTAAAGACTGCTCATTTGAACCATTAGCAAATTTAGCCTCTAGCATGATTAAGGAGGAAGAGAGCCATTTATTTTACTCTGAGAACGTATTAAAAGCTTATCAGAATAGGAATAGAGTACAAGCTGCGCTTAACTTCTGGTTCCCTAGAGCTTTAGAGATGCTGTATAGAGCGAAATCCCTAAATGAGGCTCATCTTAGAGATCTTAATATTTCCGAATTAACAAATGATAAACTCATTGAGGAGTATGTAAGCTCAATTAATGAAGAAATAAGGAAGCTTGGATATACTGAAATAGACTACGATAAAAATCTCCGTTATAATATTGTACTAAAGTAAATTGCGAGATTTTTACGTACTATATAAACTGCGTTAACTATATAAATTGGTTTTTAAAATTAAATAATAATGGCTACAAGATATGGCAGATTTTTAAACATAACTGATGCTTTATTCTCGAAATGGGATAATAGCGAGGCAAATAAGAGGATAGCAATTTATTATAAAGACGAAATTTGGTCATATCGCAAGGTAATAGAGGAAATAAACAAAGTAGGGAATGTTCTAAAGGAATTAGGAGTAGAGAAAGAAAATAGAATATTGATGATAGCGTATGATACCCCTTTCTTCATATCGATTTTCTATGGTGCGATGAAAATTGGTGCAATCCCAGTACCAGTTAATACGTATCTGAAACCAGAAGAGTATCTTTTCCTATTAGAGGATACCGGAGCTAAGGTATTAGCAATCGAACCCGACATTTGGACTAAGTTAGCCCCATATCTTAAAGGTAGAGCTGATAGACTTAAACATGTAATTATTTTACCAGGTATATCCGAAGCACAAAAAATCACTTTGGAAAATCACGATCACAAAGCAGAGTTAGCATTTTATTATGGGCTTGTTTCAACAGCCTCTACTCATCTAGAACCTGAAAAGACTTCACCAAACGATATGGCATTTTGGCTCTATACGTCCGGAACTACAGGGCATCCTAAAGCAGCAGTTCACTTGCATAAAGATATATTAGTCGTTCTCGATACCTATGTGAAGAATATTCTCCAAATCAATGAAAAAGATAGACTATTCAGTGCGTCTAAACTGTTCTTCGCATATGGGCTAGGAAATGGATCCTATTTCGCCTTTGGTAATGGTGCTTCGACCGTTCTAATGCCAGATAGAGTTGAACCCAGAAAGGTATTGGAAACTATACATAAATATAAACCGACTATCTTCTTTGGAGTGCCTACTTTGTATAACGCAATCCTTCATGTAAAGGATTGGGAGAATTACGACTTAACTAGTTTAAGATTTTGTGTTTCTGCTGGAGAACCCTTACCCCCATTAATATATATTAAATGGAAAGAGAGATATGGTGTAGAAATTCTGGACGGCATCGGTTCCACTGAGGCTCTTCACATATACATCTCTAACGTTCCAGGTAATTCTAAGCCCGGCTGTACTGGGAAGCCAGTCCCGGGGTATGAAGTTAAAATAGTGGATGAAAACGGCAATGAGGTTCCACCTAAAACGGTTGGAGATCTTTACGTAAAAGGAGATAGTGTAGCAATGTTCTATTGGAACGATTACGAAAGTACTAGAAAGAACATGGTCGGATTTTGGTTTAGAACTGGAGATAAGTTTTACAGAGATGAAGAGGGGTATTATTACTATGTTGGAAGGTCAGACGATATGATTAAGACTTCTGGGTTATGGGTTTCCCCAATAGAAGTGGAAGCAGCACTTTTAACACATCCAGCTGTTCTAGAAGCTGCAGTCGTAGGTATTCCAGATGAAGTGGGACTAGTAAGAGTGATTGGGTTTGTCACGTTAAAACCAGGATATTTGCCTAGTAGTGAATTAGCCGAGGAAATAAGGAATTATCTTAGGGAAAAATTAGACCATTATAAGGTTCCTAAAGAAATAAGGTTTGTTAATGAAATTCCTAAGACTGCAACTGGTAAGATACAACGATATAAGTTTAGAATAGGGGAGATCAAGTAATTTATAAAAATGAATTAAAACTAAAACCCTCTATAAAGAAGTAAATGAAGTTTTATAGCACTTGCTGTAACTAAGAAAATTTTTTAGTATTAATCTAAAAGGTTATTATTAATGAAGATACAGTCATTGTTCTTTACACTCTATGGAGATTATGTGAAGGATTCTGGAGGAACAATAAGTTCTAAAAGTTTAATCGTAATCTTTAAGGAATTCGGATTTTCCGAAGGAGCGATAAGAGCAGGATTATATAGAATGAAGAAAGCTGGACTCATAGTAGGAATAAGAAGAGAAAATAAGAAAATTAGCTATAAATTATCTGAGAAAGGTATGGTAAGATTATTGGAAGGAACTAAGAGAGTTTATGAAAAGGTAAGAAGAAAGTGGGATAATAGGTGGAGAATAGTAGTATATAATATTCCAGAGACCAATAGGGAACTAAGAGATAGGTTAAGGAGAGAGCTGAGGTGGCTTGGATTTGGCATGCTAGCACAATCAACGTGGATCTCACCAAACCCAATTGAAGATACATTAAAGAATTTCATCAACGATAATTATATTTCATCTAATGGCATACAAATAGACATTTTTGTTGCGAATTATCTAGGAGAACCTAAACGGTTAGTGGAAAAGTGTTGGAATTTATCTGAAGTTGAACAAGCTTATAAAGCGTTCTTAGAGAAATGGACTGGAGTCCTCGAAAAGGTAGGTAGTCTAAAAAGTAATGAGGCGTTCGTAACGAGGATACTACTTGTTCACGAATACAGAAAATTTCTGAACATAGATCCAGATTTACCGGAGGATTTATTACCTCAGAACTGGATAGGATACAAAGCATATGAGTTATTTATGAAGTTAAGGGAGGAACTTACTCCTAAGGCTAATGAGTTCTTCTATAAGGTTTATGAACCATAATTACCAGTCTTTTCTAGTAGACCCAAACACATCTTACATAATAAACTCTTTTTACAGTTAAAGAAAAATATATGAGAATTCAATTGATTTATATTTATAAAAGGTTTTTGATCTACCGATATGGATGGGTCTCTATTCAAAAAGATGAAACATTTTTATCCCCCTCATATCATGTATTAAATCAACATGTGTAGAATGTTAGCATATAATGGAAATGATAAGGAGTACTTAAAGAGACTTACTAATTGTCTAGTTAAGGCATCACTAAAGGACCCACTAACTAACGAAACTCATGGGGATGGCTGGGGAATTGTAGCAATTACTAGTAATAATCTAATACATTATAGAAGTCATCTCCCAATATTTAAGGACGAAAATCTAGAGAAAATCCTAAACTTACTAGATGGTGAAATGAAAGTAATAATTCACGCTAGACAAGCTAGTGATAAAAAACTAGTCTCTCCTTATTATTCACATCCTTACTTAGAAAGTACTCCAAAATCACTACTATTCTTAGCCCATAATGGTAGTGTTGACAAATATAGGTTAGGTAATGCACTGGGAATGGACCCCACGTTTATGGTTGATTCGGAACTTATTTCTAAATATTTGGCAACATATAGCGTTAAAGAAGTTGACAAGTTACAAGACTTTACACAATCCGCACTAAATCTCTTCATCATGGAGATAAATAGGGCTGATAGGTCCTCTACTATCTACTTTTATAACTATTATAGGAAGGATAAGATGACAAGAAAGGAAGAGTATTATAAGTTGTACTTTAATAGGAGGGCTGTCTACTCTTCATCTTTAGCCTATACTGGTTGTGAAAAGGGTGAAGAAGTTAAGTTTGGGAATCTGGGAGAGCTATAATGATTAACATTGTACTGAGGATACTCTGGAGTGGAGGTGTAACTAGAGTAGCTTTGGAAGAAGCTAGAAATATGAACGCTAAATTAATAGCCTATAGGAATGCTGGGACTAAATACGATCTGTCAAACGTTAACTTACAAGTACTTTTCGAGAATAATAGCAGTAAGTTCATTTACAAGTTCATAACATCGATTTACGCTAAAAATAGGGGAGGCGTAGCAACAGTAGATTTGGATAGAATAATAAAGGCAAGAGATATGATAAAGGGACCAGCAATATTTCATGATCAATTCGCTGGAATAACAGGTTATTTAAGGAAAAGAAAGTATGGTGAAGACTACGCCTTATATATTCATGAGACTTCTCTCGATAGTAAAAGCCTAAAATGGGCTTTTCCAAGAATGTTAGAGAAGAAAATAATAGGCAAGAGTAAGCTTACTTTAGTCAACAGTTATTGGAATAAAAAGATACTAAGTGAAAACGGATTTAGAGCAGAAGTAGTTTATCCTGGATGTTATCCCAAAGATAAAATTAACGTGGAAAGAGATAAGATCGTTTTAGCTGTATCGATGTGGGATGCTGGGAGAAAGCCAGAGATTTACGGCGAAATTGCTAAGAAAATTAAGGGAAAATTAATTATGGCGGGATCTTGGGCAAGAGAGGATACAATGCGCGAGTTTATGAGTAAATATAAAGAGGTAATGGTTACTGGACCAATAAGTGAGAAAGAATTACAAAATCTATACGATAAATCTGCAGTACTTATTAGGTTTGGTTTCAATGAGAAGGGTCCAGGAATGGGAGTTTTGGAGGCAATGGCTAGTGGAATGCCAGTTATAGTTAATGATGGTTTGGGAAGTAAGGAATTTATAAGGGATAATGGTTTCGTAGTTAGAGATTGGATGGAGGCTGTAGATAGGATAAATGAGATTTTAGAGGATGAGAATTTGAGGAGGAAAATGAGTTTAAGCTCGTGGGAGATTGCCAAGACTTTAAGCTGGAAAAATCACGCCGAAAGGATAAAGGAATTAATGGAAGAGGCCAATTTGATTTGAGAATAGAGGAGTTAAAACCCAAACCTCCCTCATTAAGAGATTATCTTAGTGTTAAACCTTCAAATTTCTCATCTGGATTATTTCTATATTATACCTATTTAAAAACATACATTAACTTAAGGTATTTTAACAAGTTTCCTAAAATAAGCGAAGAATATACTAAATTACTAAAGGTGAAATTTGATGATATGTATTGGTATGTGAGAAAGGAAAATCTAATTCATGATATTTGGATGATATTGCTTCACAATGAACCAGAGGTTAGGAATTGGATTAGCTTTGAAAAGGGTATGGTATTTGTAGATGTAGGAGCATATATAGGTTCATATACCATAAGGGCTGGAAAAAGAGGTGCAAATGTTATAGCCTTTGAACCAAATCCTATCTCTTTCAAAATCTTAGAACTAAACGTTAAGGAAAATAAATTGATGAATAACGTTAAACTTTTCAATATGGCTGTCTGGAGTACAATTTGTAAAATTGAGCTCTTTGCCAATAATGACATGACCTCAGCTTATGAGATTAGTGGTAACAAGATTTCGGCTGATGCAATAACTTTGGATTCTCTTAGTCTCAAAAAGGTCAATTTATTAAAGATTGACGTTGAAGGTGCAGAGGTGGAAGTGTTGAAAGGCGCTACTAACACTTTGGATGTTACTGATAAAATTTTGATAGAAGTTAGGAAGGAATTCGAGAAAGAAGTAAATGAGTTATTACGAAACAAGGGATTTAGATTAGCTAAAGTCGACATGACATATGATAATATTGGAAATTTCTTATATGAGAGAGCTTCATAGCAATTGTCGAATATGTAATTACTTTTCAGTTATTATATTTATTTAAGATTAATTAGTAATAGGAAAATACAGGGCCTTACAGTTAACTTTTTAACTATATCATTCTAATAATCCTCATGGATTTATCGAAGTTACTAGAACCAATAAGAGTTGGCGATGTTATTTTAAAGAACAGAATAGCCATGTCTCCAATGATTAGTAATTTAGGTACGCCAGAGGGCTATCCCAGTGATGCTCATATAGCCTACTTAGCTGAGAGAGCTAAGGGAGAAGTTGGATTAATAATAACGGAATATACATACGTTAATCATATAGACGCTAGAGGATCAGTTAACGAACTGGGAATGTACTCAGATGAGTTAACGCCAAAGTTCATGAGGTTAACTGAGTTAATTCACGCTTTGGGAAGTAAGATTTTCGTACAATTAGTTCACGTTGGTAGGAAGACTAGGAAGGACATAATTTGGGGTAACAAACCTATAGCTCCTTCACCCATTCCTATAATGGACGAAGTAAGGGAGATGACGAAGGAGGATATAGAGAGAGTTAAAAACGATTTCATAAACGCAGCGATAAGAGCTAAGAGAGCTGGATTTGATGGAATTGAACTTCACGGAGCTCATGGATATCTATTAGCCCAATTCTTATCACCCGCAACAAATAAGAGGAGCGATAAGTATAAAGATGGTGTAAAGTTTGTAGAGGAAATCCTTAAGGGCATAAAGGAGAAGGCTAAAATCACTGTAGGTATAAGGATCAGCGTAACCGAATTTGATAATGAGGGTTTAACTCCAGAGATTGTGGCTGAAATAGGTAAAAGGTTAGAAAAGGCCGGAATAGACTACATTCATTTATCAGCTGGTAGAGATGGTCCTTTAGGTTCTAGTATGCCATATTACTACAAGAGATTAGCATTTCTTGAAGAGGCAAAGATAGTAAGGGATGCAGTTAACATTCCAATATTTCTCGTTGGATCTATTATAACTCCGGAGGAAGCAATTAAGGCGAGAGAAATTGCTGATGTAGTCGTATTAGGAAGGCAATTGTTAGCTGATCCCTATTGGCTAGAGAAAGCGAAAAGGGATTTACCAATAAGACCATGCATTAGGTGTAATCAGTCATGTAGAGGGGTTGTATATAAAGAGGTAAGATGCGATGTTAACCCAGAATTAGGCTGGGAATTGCTACCACCATTGGAGAAGGGCAAAGGAGAGGTTATCGTTGTGGGAGGAGGTGTAATGGGTTTGGAGGCTGCTAGAGTTTTAGCTTTAAGGGGCTTTACGGTAACCTTATATGAACAAACTAATAAATTAGGAGGTCAATTCCTACTCTACAAAGATCCGTGGAAAGTTAAAGAGTTTCAAGAGTTAATTAATTACTATGAGAGGGAATTAAGGAGACTTAATGTAGAGGTAAAGCTTAACTCTAAGATGGAGTGTTCAGACTGTATAATGGCTATACCAGATTACGAAATACCTAAAATGCCGGACGTCAAGGGAGAAAAAGTGCTGATAGATTCTAACCTTTACGTTTATCATGACTACGCATTTGAATTGGCTAAATATAATGAGGTTTACATGACGGAGAGGTCATTCAAAGGATTGGACAGAACTAGGGAATACTTGCTAAGAAAGGAGTTAAGTGAAATTGGCGTGAAGTTTTTGGAGGATAGAAATAGCATAAAGTTTGACGTGGAAATACATAATATTGTTGATGATCAACCCAGTATAGGTAAGGCTGTACAAAGAGGTTATTGGTTAGGTAGAACTTTCAAGTCATATTAAAAACATTTCATCACATTTTTCAGCCCTGGCCACTCTAATCATTCAAAATAACATATTGTGTTAATTCTTTATTAAAGCTTATGAAGAACGTGATCAGTTGAAACACCCATACTATTTTAACTTGCCTAACTCTCATAAATAACTGAACAACAGAACAAAGGTATAATAAAACAGAAAGACAAAAAAGATTCTAGCTTTACGTTTTCCTAATTACTTTATTTCTTTTGTTTCTCTAACATTTGTAATAGCTCTTTTGGAGCGTCTTTCTCGCTTACTGCTCCTCTACCAGTCTTTCCTCCACCCTCATCATAGGTGAAGCTTATCATCTTGCCGACTCTCCACACCTTCTTTATCTTACTTATATCTACTTGTTTCTCTTCTCCCTTATACTTGAACTTTACTGTTGTCATATTTCTTCAAGTTATCGTTATGTTAATCTCTTAAATATACTTTACGGTTTTAACTCAAGTATAACTTAAGGTATTATCATAAGACTAAAAAGGGTTAATCCTCTAAGAGAAGAATATAACTTATTTTCAGAAATATAGGTACTAAATAACAAACATTCAAAAAACTTGATTTAGGAGAAGATTAAAATTTAAAAAGGTTTTAGTTAAGGTTAGGAATACCAGATCCAACCATAATATTTCTTTTCTTTTTGCAATGAACGCCACTCTTCTGGAAACTCATTTCTCAGATATTCCTCTGGTAGTCTCGACATGTCGTAAGTAATCGGAATGCTACTCCAGTTGTCATTCTTTTTATCATCTTTTTTGTGACTAATTTTGAGACTTATCATACATTTCACCCTATCTATATATCTGACTTCTAATTTATAAACTTATCTAGCATAAGTTAAAAGGGTTAAAACGTATAAAACCTTAGGAATACTTTCCCAATTTCAATGAATAATACTTTCACTGAACTGGATCTAATTCTTTTTTAGAAGAAATGGTAATATGTACCCGTACTTAGTCAGAGTAACTAGGAATACTTATTACATCATTATAGACTCAGAGAGGAACCCATTAGAATCATACTTGGTAAGGATAGTGTATAAGGATAAACGAGTAATCAATTATTCGTGTAGTTGCAAGGGATTTGCAATAAGAGGGAAATGTAAACACATAGCGATTGCTAAAAATAAGGTGAGATTTATAAACGAGGAGAGGGAATGAATCTTGTGAAGCTCAGAACCCACTACGTCTTCTCGACAGGTTTATTGACACTTCTGGACTCTATGCTCTTTCATGAATATTTTTACTACACTGTTATCTTAAGCGGAATAGTTTCAGTAATTGGCAATTCATTGATTGATAGAATTGGTCATAAGGAGATTGCTACTAGGTACGGATATTTGCCAGTAAGGACACCGTTAACGCATACAATTCCTAGGAGTGTAGCTTGGGGTATTGTATCCACAATACCAATCATTATCCTTCTTTTAATTTATTACTATGGATTTAGCTATCACGAGTATTATTTCTCCCTTAACAATAAAGTAGTGTTACTAACATTGTTAAACGGTCTAGTTGTTGGACCCTCTCACATGTTCTTGGATATATTCACTGAAAAAGGAATTTACATTAAAAAACATGGAAGATGGAGGAGATTTGCCCTGGCGAATTTCAGATATGATAACCCTGCAATTAACGGTTTGGCAATTATTGCCGGTGCTATAATGATATATTTAGCTTACCTCTGAAAGCTTTTTAAGATATATAACCTCAACCGATTTGTTGCACTAGAGCCCATCTCTCCACTAAATTCTTTCCTTCCTTTATTATCTTAAATCGACCAAGAATTTCTTTCCATTCATCCCCACTAACGTCCCTTTTATCTTTCATGATAAGGCTCCTTGTAACACTAATGTAAGCTAAGCCATTGTCCTTTATAATCCTCTTAATTTCCTTAAGAGCACCATTATGGTCTGAAGTACAGCATAGCATTAGGTTAGAGAAAACAAAGTCAATACTTTTATCTTTAATAAATTCTAACTTCTGAGCTGGAGCAACGTAGGGTATAACGTTATTCAAAGACATTTTTTGGACCTTTTCCTTTAATCTCCTTATTGCCCTATCGTCTGGGTCTACTGCATAAACGGTTTTCACAATTCTAGCAAGGATTACAGTAAAGAACCCTGGGCCACATCCCAAATCTACTACCGTGTAGTCTTCTTTTAGATATTCAAGAAATCTTGATAATATCTTATTAGGGGGAGAAACTAAAGACCTTAAAGGATTATCGAGGATTAAAGGATTAATGTATCTATCGTTTTTACTCATTAATGTCTACATTTCTTTCTATCTAGTAAAGTTTTTCCCAATATTTTAGGGAGAACAAAAGCATATAACCTTAGAAATTTAGTAAAAGCACGTGTATAGAGCGATTTTCTTAGATTTTGGAAACACATTAGTTGGTTTTAAACCAGCATTTTATGAGAAATTGCAAACTATTCTCAAAGAACACGGTTACGATTTTGAAACTAAAAGGGTATTTAGAGCTTATGTGAAAGCCATGGCAATTAACAACTATTCCCAACCAACTGATATTAAGGAATTTCTATATAATTTGAATATCCCTCCAAATGATAAATTAATTAATGATATAAAGAGTTCTGATATAAGGGATGGGGAAGCTTTCGTATATGATGATGTGATTGAGTTTTTAGAAACCATTAAGAGTATCAACATGAAATTAATCTTAGTAAGTAATTCATCACCTAGAACCAAAAAATTGTTGGAAGAGTTAGGATTAGTAAAGTACTTTGACCATTTAGTCTTATCTCATGAGATTGGTATTGTCAAACCCAATCCTAAAATCTTCGCAATTGCGATTTCTAAGGGAGGATATCCAGCTTTGCATATAGGGGATATATATGAAATTGATTACGTAGGAGCTAAGAGAAGCTATGTAGATGCAATCTTGTTAGACAGATACGATTTCTACCCTGAGATCATCGAAAAGGCAAGAAATTTAAAAGAGATAATTCCCAGAATTATGAAAAATCTCTAAATGTAAGGGAAAATATTACCATAAATAGACTATATAGTTTATATTACCATTATAGGAAATCCTTTTAAATATTTATAGCAGATATTAAATATGGCATTCAATGGGATAAAGTTCGATACTTCAGTTCCTGGTATGATTCCTTGGGAAATAGTTACTATCTATTTTATAGTTGGGCTGGCAATAGTTTTCTACTTCGCTAGGAGATTCGGTTTAAAGAGTTTTACAACTATTGATCTAGTCTATATCGCGGTAGGAGCAGCCTTTAGCGTGGTTTGGGAATTCTATATAGGCAGTTTCATTGGAAGATTTTTACCCAGTACACCTTTCATAGGAGTAGGATTTTGGGGGAGAATGTTCATTCTACTTATCGTAGCTGCCTTAGTAAGAAAACCTGGTACTGGAATGTTAAGTTTGCTAATTTTCAACATACTATCAGACTTATTTTTCTATGGTTTTGGTGGAGAGCCGATGTATACAATTTATGAAGCTCTAACTTATGGGCTATTTCTCGACCTTGTTATTATTGGTAGTAGAGGTAAATTGTTCGGTATCGGGCATAAAAGTACAGACGGGTCATCGGTTGCAACTAGAACTGTTTTGGGATTAGCTGTACTAGAAGGGATAATAATTGGTATATTGTTTGCAATTCCAGACCCAATTTTTTATCTTGGCTTCTTTAGGCCATTAATAAGTGGGGCTATAGTAAACTGGGCTACTATACAATTTGACCTTCTAGCCTTTATACCAGGTGATGTGATCATAGGAATCTTAGGAGCTTTAGCTGGGCAAAGGATAGCCAAGGCGGTGGGACAGTGAAATTCGTGGAAATTAGGGATCTCCAAGTAACGTATTTAGGCAAGAATAAGCCCAGCCTAGTTGTAGATAAGCTTGATATAGAAGAAGGAGAGTCAGTTTTAATAACTGGAAGGTCGGGAAGTGGGAAGTCAACATTAGTAAGTGTTATTAACGGCGTAATTCCACACTTGATCAACGCTGAAGTAAAAGGAGAAGTTAGAGTTTTTGGACTTGACGTAAAGAGTACACCAACTCATGAAATATCTAAATACGTGGGTACGCTATTACAAGATCCAGACACTCAAGCTTTTAATTACACTGTAATAGATGAGGTAGCTTTCGGCGTAGAGAACTATATGATAAGTAGGGATGAGATGGTAAAGAGGGTTGAAGAGTCGATGAAAATATGTGGCATTTCTCATTTGAGGGATAGAGAGATAAATACCTTATCTGGAGGAGAGCTTCAAAGAACTGTCCTAGCTTCAGTTTTAGCCACGAAACCTAAGGCTCTAATTTTAGACGAACCCACTTCTAATATAGACCCTCAAGGTACTAGGGAAATTTTAGAGTTAGTAAAAGCCCTCAGATCTGAGGGAATTAGCCTAGTCTTAGTTGAGCATAAAATAGAGAGAGTATTGCCCTTTGTGGATAGAATAATTGTAGTAGAAGAGGGAAAAATTGCTATAGATGTCAGAAAAGATGAGATTGTTGATAAGGCCGATTTCCTTCACTCTCTGGGTCTCGAAATACCAGATTATATGCTATTTCTAAAGAAAAGCGGTTTTAAGAAAATAGATTATGAGTACTTAAGGAAAACTTACACATATAAACCACCTTCTAGAGTTGAGGGAAATGGAGAAGCTCTTTACGCAAGTGTAAAGGTTAAGACAAAAAGTGGAAGGTATTTAATTAATACCAAAATATCATTAAAACAAGGTACTATAACGGCGTTAATGGGTAAGAACGGCTCTGGGAAAACTACTTTATTGAAGACAATTGTTGGTTTAATCGACAAGAAAAGGCTAATAGTAGAAGAAGAGAAGGTTGTAGTTAACGGTATAGATTTAAGTAAGGCTAAACTAGTGGAGAGGGGAAAGTTCTTAGCGTATTTACCTCAGTTCTTTGACGTTATGTTTATAAAGAGAACCGTTGAGGATGAGATTAAGTTCTCAATGAAGAATAGAGGTATATATAACGAGAAGAGGTTAGAAGAAGTTATGAAGACGTTCTCTCTAGACGCCTATCGAAAGGAAGATCCCTTAGTTCTTTCCATGGGACAAAGGAGAAGAGTTGCAATGGCTTCGATACTAGCAGGTGGGGCTAAGGTCATACTGATGGATGAGCCGACAAGTGGGCAAGATTGGTATCATAGGCAAATCTTAGGAAAAGAACTCTTAGAATTAAGGGATAAGGGATATACTATACTGGTTGTAACTCATGATTCTAGATTTGTAGATAGATTCGCTGATTATTTATTAGTAATGAATGAGGGAAAAATCGTCTTAGAGGGAAAGCCGGAGGAGGTTTTCAGTAGATCACTAAAGCATGGTATAGAGCCTCCATTAGAATACGAATTAGGAGGATTGATAAAAAATGAACAATTTAGTTGATCAAATAATAAGTTGGGTAATTGTTCTCTACGGATCTGCAGTACCAGCTTTATTTGTGATTTTCTTAGTGGGTATAACGGGTTTAAGGGAAATAACGCGTTATGAGAGTGGAAATACGTTTCTCTACAAGTTAAATCCCGTTATAAAACTAGTACTTACAATTGTAGTAATGACTGTAGCTGCTACTACTATATGGTGGATAGGTGCTATATTGACCTTAATTCTCCTATTATCATATCTAACGTTGAATGAGGGAGTAAGGAAATTCGGATATGCGTTCTTTCTGACGCTTTCGACAATATTAGGTGGAACATGGAGCATTGCTCCTTATACTCCACCTAGTATATTACAATTAGCCTTCCCTAATGTGAAACAATTTACGGTTATTTGGACCTTCCCATCGTATTTCCAAGTCATGGGTTATGAGCAACAATTGACGTTAGAAGCTCTAATTTACGGTCTTCAGACTGCATTTAGAGTAGCCCCAGTCTTATTATCAGCATTACTATTTATTACTACAACAACTGGGTCTGATATATTCAGGATGTTCACTAAAATAAAGATACCTATAGCAATAACGTTTTCAGTGTTAGTTGGCATAAGGATGATACCTAGGATATTCGAGCTATTGGATACTTCAGTGAAGATGCAATATATAAGAGGTTTAGGATACGGTAAGCCAAGGATAATATCATCACTGTTAATAGTTTACGCAATATTTGAGGCGATAATACCAACTATGGTATATTTATTTAGGGGAGCTAAGAATTTAGCAATTTCTGCTGATACTAGGGGATTTAGGGCTTATCCAAGTAGGACTAGTCTAGTAGAGCTTAAGTTTACTAGTCTTGACTATTATGGCTTAATGATAATCGTAGCTTTAATAATTTTAGCAATAGTTGCTAATTTATTGGGATTTGGGAGAACGATACCATACGTTGGAGCTTAATTTTTATTTATTAAAAAAATGGTAAAAATAAATAATTTCATGATAATCAATTAAAAAGAAGATATCTTTATCTACAAGAATTAAGATAGTTAATAACATGTCAAATAAAGATTTAACAACCTCATTAAAAGTAGCAATATCTGCAAACCTAGGTTGGGGATTTGAGTTATTTGATCTCGTTGTGTATTTATATGTCGCAAATACTATAGCCCCATTATTTTTCCCCGCAACAGATAAGACCGCCAGTCTGCTCGAATTCTTACTGACTCTAGTAGTAGGATATTTTGCTAGACCAATAGGTGGTATTTTCTTCGGGCATTATGGTGATAGGATAGGAAGGAAAAGATTATGGTTTATTTCTCTTCTAGGAATGGGATTAGTGACAATATTTATAGGATTTTTACCAACCTATTATCAGATTGGAATACTTGCAACTATATTATTGGTTATACTAAGGATTCTACAAGGTTTCTTCTTAGCGGGAGAGTGGGGAGGAGGAATGACCTTAGTAACGGAATTCGCTCCAGACACGTTAAGAGGACTTCTAGGGGGTTTGCAACAAGGTGGAGCAGCTTTAGGCTTAATATTTGCAGTTATAGCGAATGAGGTAGCGTTAGCTTTAGCACCCGGAACAGCTTTTCAAACATTAGGTTGGAGGATAATGTTCTGGTTCGGGGCCATCCCTTTAATAATAGCTTTAGCGGTTAGATGGAAAGTTGGTGAAAGTGTGGAATGGTTAACTAAGGTAGCCGATAAACCTGAAAAAATACCAATAGCCACTGTATTTAGAAGATGGTGGAAGATGGTCATCATAGCAACTATTGTATTATTTGCCAATGGTTCTATATATTACGGTATAATAGCTTATATGCCAACCTTCCTAGCTCTACATACAAGTTTATCTAGTTATGAAATAGATAATATTGTGCTAGCAACAAACTTAATTTGGTTATTTATATCTCCTTTGACAGGTTATTTAAGTGACGTCTTAAAGAGAAGAAAGTTACTGATTGGTATTTTAGGATTCGTAATCGGAATACTGGTTTATCCAATAATCTCCTTATTGTACACTGGATCCTACATTTCAGGAATTATAGCAGGCATTATTATGGGATCCTTGTTCGCATTTCAGTACTCAATTTTCCCTGCATGGTTATGTGAAAATATATCTACTAATGTTAGATATTCATATATAGCTTTCTCAATAAACCTAGGCGTAGCGTTCTCCTCGTTCGCACCTTACATAGTAACCGCGCTAGGTTTAGCTTTTAATAATCCAGTACTAGGAATTGCGACTTTCGATATTTCAGTAGCCATAATAGGGGGAATAACTGCATTACTGTCACCACCCGATAAGGTAGGAACAAGCCTACAATAATAACTTTAGCCTATTTTTTCATTCTCTCTTTTTCTGAGTTCAAATCGCTTAAGTTTTCCAGTTTCTGTCCTAGGTAATTCTTTCACATATTCTATTTCCCTAGGATAAGCATAGGTTGCTAACTTGTCTTTAACTAGTTGCTGTATTTCTTTTGTCAAGTTATCTGACGCTGAAAAATCTTCCTTTAATACTATAAACGCTTTAATTACATTTCCCCTTAAAGGATCTTGTTTACCTATTACTGCTACATCTTGAACTGCAGGATGTTGTAAGATTACTCTTTCTATTTCTTCTGGACCTAGCCTATATCCAGAAACCTTTATCACATCATCAGCCCTACCCTTAAACCACAAATAACCTTTCTCGTCCATAATTCCCACATCACCTATTAAGAACCAATCTCCTCTAAACTTCTTTGTAGTGGCCTCAGGGTTTTTAAAGTAGCCCAAAAATAGTACTGGATCTCCGTTTTTCACAGCAATATCTCCGATTTGATTAATTACTGGATTACCGTTCTCATCGATAACCCCTACCTCATGTCCGGGTGTAGGTTTACCTACAGATCCTATTTTTCTCCATACAGAATTATTAACTGCAACTAAATTAGCCTCAGTACATCCATAGAACTCATTTACATTAGGGCTTAGCTCCTTAATTGCCCAGTTAATTAACTCCTCACCTACTGCTTCTCCTGCACTGCTTACAGCCCTTAATTTTAGATCATACTCTTTAGATGGCTTCTCCACATCCCTTCTGATCATCCTTAACGCGGTTGGCGGTATAAAGGCACAAGTAACTCCATATTTTTGCATTATTGCCAAATGGTCTCTTGGACTAAACTTCCCTTCTCTCCTATAGGCTATTATAGGTTTACCAAAGTAGAGACTTGGTAGTATTACGTCACCTAAGGCACCTATCCATCCCCAATCAGCCGGAGTGTAAAAAACATCATTATCTTTAGGTGCCATTTCGAAGTACAATTGATAAGCAGGAATATGACCTAAGAGAAATCTGTGAGCGTGAAGAACACCTTTAGGTGCTCCAGTACTGCCAGAGGTATAAAATAATTGAGCGGGTTCTTCACTATCAGTTTCTACAGCATTAAACTCAGCACTCTCTTTCCTTATCTCATCAAATCCCACTACATCTTTCGAATCTTCACCTACTAATACAATATTAATAACATCCTTAATTTTCCCAATTACACTTTTTCTATCCGTGACTAGAACTTTAGCTCCACTATGCCTTAACCTATACTCAACTGCTTCAATTCCCATTAGAGGGGATATAGATAACGTAATCGCTCCTAAACGATAGACGGAAAGAATGGTAATTATAGTTTCTAGCCTTGGTTGAAGATAAACTCCCACAATGTCTCCTCTTCCTATCCCGAACCTTTCCTTGAAAAGTTTAATGAAGGCGTCAGACAATCTTTTAATTTCACGAAAAGTGTAAACTCCTTTATTGCCTTCTTCATCTTCGTAGTATAATGCAATATTGTCACCTAATCCTTCCCTAATTTTCCTATCTAATATTGCCTCACCTATATTAAATTTCCTAGGAATCTCCCACGCAAATGACTTCATCAATTCTTCATATGTGGAAAATTTTATCTTTCTCAGATCAATCTCAAGATTCATGAAATAACTATATTTTTCTACCATTAAATTATTTTCGTATATTATACTGTATAAAACTTTAAAAGGAAACGCTATCAACATCTAAATATGTATAGAGTTATCGAGCTAGGTCATGTTATATCAGCTCCCTTTGCTGGCGAGATGTTAGCTCATTTAGGATTTGAGGTAATAAAGGTAGAACCTATTCAAGGTGATCCCAGCAGAAGAGATGATGTCATGGGGGATTCCATGTTTATTTTTAATAACAGAGGTAAGAAGTCAATTGCAATAGACCTAAGGAGTAAGAAGGGAAAGGAAGTCTTTTTAAAGCTAATTAAGGAATCTCACGTGCTTATAGAAAATCTATCCCCATATACAATGGAGAAGTTAGGATTCGATGAAAAAACTCTCTTCTCACTTAATCCAAGTTTAGTCTATTGTTCAATAAAGGGCTATCCTAAGGGAAAATACGAGAATTTACCAGCCTTCGGTACAATCATAGAGAGCGTTAGTGGGATAATGGATGCTAATGGAAAAGCTAGATTACCAGCATCGATCACCGATATGAATACTTCAACTTACTGTGTAATCACTATACTTTACGCGTTATTGATGAAAAAACCTGGACATTATAGGGTGAATATTGTGCAAGCTGATGCAGTTTGGTTGGGATATTATTTGATTGAATATGAGAAATTTGGAAAGGTTTTTGAGGGAGGTAAAGACGAATTACCTTTTTGGGCTCCATATGAGCTATTCCGAAGTGAAGAGGGAGATGAATTTTATTTGGCAGTAAACGATGACGTTAAATTCAGCAAGTTATGCAAACTATTAAGATTAGAGAATTTGCTAAATGATGAGAAGTTTAGAACTAACTCTGCCAGAGTAAAAAATAGAAAGGAATTACATGAACTGTTACAAGATAAGTTCAGTAGAATGAAACTCGATGATATAATTAACTTACTAAGTGAGAATGATATACCAGTAGCCAAAATGAATAAGTTAAAAGATGTTGTAAATGCTGACTTCATAGAGTGGGAAAAAAGATATAATAGCAATATACTAATTCCAAAGCTTCCATTACCTGGCTCTTTAGATAATAAAAGGGAGCCTAATTTAGGGGAAAATACCATGGAGATACTAAGGGAATTAGGATACAATGAAGAGGAAATAAAAGTAATGATCAAAGAAAATATAGTTAAGTAGGAAAAAATTAAATATAATTTAGTACTTCTTCCATCTGCGTTATTGAAGCGACATATCCATTTAAAGTGACTTCTATTAATGTTGTACCCTTATATGCTATTAGTATAGTATGTGGGTATGGAGAAGTAGATGCGAAGTAAATTACCCTATACCCATTATATTCAGTAGAGTTATAGATTAGCATGAAGTCATGTGAGAAGTGATGGTGATGTTCGTCCTGTATGAAATGAGATAAAGGAAGAACAAAATGACTAACGTTTGAAGTGAATTGAACTACGTTTATCACCATTTTAACTTTAGTACCATTTATATTCCCTACAAGTACTTCATGATCTAGTGACTTGACATGTTGCGGATATGGTATAGTAACGTTAGTACCATTGGCATAGTATATAGTAATATTTTCTGTAGAATATACTTTCAAATAAGTTTGGTTTTGCAAAACTTCCCATGATCCTCCAAAGATTGTCTGAGCTTCAGAAGAGGAGAGAGCAACTATTTTGGATGAAGAACTAATAAGGGCTGACATCGTAGTTACTGAAATTGCAACTACGGCTATTGCGAGAATTCCAGCGATTAGCAGTTTTGTTTTCATTAAAGATGAAGCTTGCTTGCAAATATTTAAACTCTTTCGAAATAGGTTTGTTAATCAGTATTTAGAGATCCCTTTTTCACTCATGAACGTAAGTCTAGAACTCATTAAACACTGTGGATTTAGTCATAAAGCGCTTGATTTGACGCCTCAAAATTACCAAGTCCACTGACGCTCTTACGTTAGCTTTCTTTTTTTAGGCTGTATTTAAAAGCGTTCAATAGTATACCTACATTGGTTTATCCTTAACCCAAGAAATTGCTCTTATGCTCATTCTGTTCATGCACGTCTTAAGAATTCTATTTCCCTTTGTTTTCTATTCATCTTGTGTCCTAGTATATTACACCTTACTACACTTGAATACTTCCCTAAATGTACAAAGTGTGGCTCTGAGGATAATCGTACCTATATAGTAACTTGTACGTAGTCAAGTAGAAGATCTAACTTTGCAAGTCACTTATTAATTCCTTAATCTGAGAAAATGAGGCTTTGTACCCATAAAGTGTTATTTCAACTAGCGTTGATCCCATAAAAGCGACTATAACTGTTCTAGGATACGTAAAAGAGGTTGCCGAATAAATTATGCAATATCCATCATACTTATAGTAACTGTTATTGATAGTAAAGATCTCATTCCAACTCACATTTGATGAGAACTTCACAACAACTATTACCATCTCTACGTTAGTATTATTTAGTAGATTACCTACAAGTGTTTCTTGTTCAATCGACTTCACTTTTATTGAATGTTGTGTAGTGATATTTGAACTGTTAACGTAGTACATTGTTATCGTGCTAATATACTTTAAATTAGTATCATTCTGTAGAACTTCCCAATTTCCACCAAAGATCGCCTCAGCCTCTTGAGGGGAGAGTAAAAGATCATTTGAGGGATATAGCACTATTAAAGCAAAAGAAATTATAACTATTAAAACTACAAAAATCAAGAGTTTCTTATCCATATGGATATGCGGAGTCCTATAGCTATTTAAATTTTCATCTCTTAACTATAATATTATCGTTCCAAAACATCTTGAAGAAAGCTATTGCGGTAATGACAACGGGTATTACTAAGGACGACATAGAGAGTGATAACCCAACTATTTCTGATACAAATCCGATTATGGCTGGAACTACTAGGAATAATAAATTGTTATAAGCTAAGAAATACGAATTCACTGCGTTCCTTTCAGCTATACTGGTAGCTCTACTTATCATTATAGTAGCCATAGGAAATATTGAGCCGTGAGGTATCCCCAGTAGCGCTATAACTACTAGAAATATAGAGTAATTAGGAGCGTATAATATTCCGAATAACCCCAAAATCGTTATAATGATAGAGATTAACATTGGCGTTCTGAGGTTTTCAAATGGTCTAATGGTCATCGTAAGTCTAGTCAAGAAAGACATTATATAGAATGGCAAAAAGACAAAGTACGCATCAAAGCTAGGTAAGTTGAATCTATCCTTAGCTAATATTGCTAAGAAAGTCGTGAATGCTGCGAATGGTATATTATAAGTGGTAATCGATAAGGCAGCTGCTATTAGACCCTTATTTTTAATCACTGAAATTCCACTATTTTCTCTCTTAACATCTGGGAATCTAATTCTCGATGCAATTATAACACCTATGAACGCTAATGGAATAAACCATAAGAATATACCCCTATAGTCATATTTTGTTAGTAAATAGACTTCAATTGCTGGGCCTAGGATCAAACTGGTACTAAGGCTAGTTGAGTATAAAGATAGTAATCTCTCGACTGATCTCTTATCACTTGCTAAACTCGCGGCAGTCACTAGATTAGGCATTACTAAACCAAATGCAACTCCAGCGAAGATTGAGATTATCCATATTGATAATGAGTTAGACAGATAATAAAGTGGTAAAGAAAGTAAAATTACAACATTGGATATTATAAGTACTCTCTTTCTTACCTTGGAATTAAGTTTAGGATTAATAAATGTTGTAGAGATAAAATTGAAGGCAAATAATAAGGCTGACAAAAGACCAACCAACGAGTTAGATAGTTGAAGGCTATATTTAGCCAATAGTGGAACTGTAGTAGTAACCATGTTATTAGTGGCCCTTGCTGAGATTGTCATTAACACAAGGATTATAGCTGAGTAAAACAATGAGTGTTTTGAGCTGTCCATGGCAAATAATGTAGTTGACAAGTTAAATTTAAACTTACTTACAAAAGTAGTAAACGCATAAATTTTTTTATTGCTCGAATAAGCATAGCTTTATTAGACTAACACGAGCAGTTACCCATTATGTTTGAAAATTTAAGTGAAGAACTAAGAAAGGCTTTGAATGAAGCTGGCTACATTAAGCCTACCAAAGTTCAAGAAGCTGTAATTCCGGAATTGATGAACGGTAAGAGTGTAATAGTTCAAGCTAAAACAGGATCTGGTAAGACTGCAGCATATGTTATTCCAATTCTAGAACGAAATAGTTCGGCTTTAATTTTATCACCTACTAGGGAATTGGCAATACAAATTCTAGATGAGATAAGGAAACTAGGGAAATACAAACAAATTGACGTTAGCTTGGTAATAGGCGGAATGAGTTACGATGATCAAAGACAATCCAAGATAGTTGTTGGTACCCCAGGTAGGCTTTTGGATCTATGGAGTAAGGGTAAGATTGACTTCTCTGCTTACGATTTTGTTGTAGTTGACGAGGCGGATAGGATGCTAGACATGGGTTTTATAGATGATATTAGAATGATATTGAATCACTGTAATCCTAAAATCACGGGGTACTTCTCAGCTACAATACCAGATGAAATTATGACTCTTGCAAAAGAGTTCTCTAAGGACCTTAGAGAGATCGTATTAGATGAATATAAACCAGTGGAGGAGGTTAAACAGAAATTCGTGAAGGTTAGGAATGATTGGAGTGATAAAGTATCGAAATTATTGGAGGAAATAAATGGCGAGAAAATTCTAGTATTCACTAGGACTAGGGATAGGGCTAGGAAATTATTCTACTTATTAAAGGGGAGGGGAGTAAATGTGGGACTTTTAAGTGGTGATATGCCTCAGAGCGTTAGATTGAAGAACTTTTATGGATTTAAGAAAGGAAAGTACAACGTTCTAGTTGCAACTGATTTGGCTTCAAGAGGAATCGACATTATAGATGTTAACAAGGTAATAAACTTCGATATTCCAAGGGATGTGGAAACTTACATACATAGAGTAGGAAGGACTGGCAGAATGGGAAGAGTAGGCCAAGCAATAACGTTCTATACGTTCAGAGAAGCTGATATGATTAAAAGAATTAATAACTTGCTTGCAATTTAGGAAAACGTTTTTATTTTTGAACATTCATTTCCCTTATGTGATAAGGAATACAATATTAGCTCTCCTTTTGCTCTTTCCAACACCATTAATTGTAATCTCATTACCCACTGGAGTAGTAGCTTATAACGGTCCTATATACACGAATCAAGTATTAGGATATGCGAATGTGACATCTTTATTAGCTTATAATGCATCTGGGTCAAAACTTGGAGTTCCACCTTATGGCGCTTCGCTTCAATTGAACGTTATGCTACAAGTTAACACTAGTAGTGAAGAGTACTATTTCTGGTTACAAAATGTAGCCGATTTCATTACAAATGAAAGTAAGGTATTCTTTAGTAATAATATTTGGAACTCAACAACTCCTTTCGCTGGAATAAACAACGTAACTGGAAAAGGTGAAATATATCCTACCTTAGAACTTTTCTCTCATTCCTCGTATTACGCTTATGGCACTTATTATACTAATTACAATTTTCCCTTTTCGTTTTACCTTATAATAAATGAGAGCTATGATACTCAAGGAGTATATGTTAGTTTCGGTTATGTTATTCTTCAGAATGGAAGTATAACTCCGCCTAATCCAATATTTTACGATACGGTTTTCATCCCTGTCAATAACTTAACTTCAGCCTCAATTATAATAGCCAATCAGACTACTCCTAGCGTAAATTTAGGTATTATAACATATTTAGGAGACTACTTAGATGCTGAATTGGTATGGGGAGGATTTGGAAATGGTGAATCTACGACCTTTTTAAACATGTCTTCTTTCCTAGCACTATTGTATATCAAAAACGGTAAATGGGTACCATTTTCGCAAGTATATAACTACGGGAGTGATACAGCGGAATCAACTAATAATTTACGTGTTACCATATACAAAAACGGTGATGCTTACGTCACAGTTGGTGAACAAGAACCAGGATTGTTGACTACTAATTTTGGCCCCTCAATTCCAGGTTTCTTATATTTAAATATTAGTAGTAAAGTACCATTTCTGATTAATAACGTCCTTTCACGTAATTTCTCTGGTTACGTTTCAGCCCCAATTAGTTTGGGCTTCTTTACGAATTATTCCATTAACTCATCATCCTTTGCAGTCCTTCATGGAAGCTATCCTAGCTTGATAGAACCCAATGTCAGTTGGTTCAAGATTATAAACATTATACCAAATTACACATATTACTACTTGGTGAAAGTAAACTCATCAATTCCAGTTATTGCTATTGTAAATGGCAAACAAGTTACCTTAAACAATACAAATTGGTTTGCTCAAGGTACTCAAATCAATATAATCAATTACACATATTATAATGGTAGCAATGAAAGATATATCATTTCATCAATTTTTCCATCCCAATCGTTTAACATTAGCTCACCTTTAAACGTAAACATAACCACGATAAAACAATATCGAGTTATAATAAACTCTAATGTACCGGTATATTTGAATGGCAAAAGGGTTAATGGAAGCGTATGGATTAACGCCAATACAGCTGTTAAAATAAATGCAAGCATTCCCTTTTATGAAGTGGGAAGGTTTATCGGAAATTATAACTTAACATCAGGTGGAACCTTAGTGGTGAATGAACCGATAGTTGAGACATTACAATTGTCCATAAATACTATGCTTTTATTAGAAATGACGGTGGCAATAGCAGTATTAGCCATTGTCATAGCGTTGATACTAAGAAAGAGAAGATAACGTTATAGTGTAACTTTTTTGAACCTTAGCCTTACGTGAATATATGCCAAAGATAACCCTATGAGCATTGAGACAATTATAAGCCCTAACGTATTTAGATTAATTATGGGCTTCATGGGCGAATATAGACTTATACCTTGAACTACAAGAAGAGATAGCCCTAAAGCCATTGTACCTATTATTACGTATTTCAATTTGTTATTTACCTTCTGAAATTGTAACCTTCTTCTCCATAATTCCCCTGTAAAGTAAAATATTATAATTCCAATTGTAATGAAGATGTATTTCACAAATATGGTATATAGAAATAACTCCCACCATTCAACAAGATGATGCAACTCATACAATTGAATAAAAATGAAGGAAGAGTAGAATATCATCCAATCAACTAATCTGCTATTTTTAAAGGGACCATAAATTCTGATCCAAGGCATCTTAATTACATCTTTTAATCCCGGATCTGCCGTCCTATTTATTATCCTTACTGGATCTTCAAGATACCACATTACCCCCTATTTTTCCTTATGTTACCATCATAGTCTAGTTCGTAATTCTTAACTAATCTACCAAAAGGGAAAAACAACTCTACACCCCTATCTGTAGGCGATGTAAGTAGATCTAAGGCTATATGAAGAAATATTCCTAGTCCTAAGTAAAAGTTAAAATAAGTTACTAACAGAGCGAAAAAGACGTTGTGGAATAGAGCCCTATGCAGTTGATATTTTGCAAATATTTTCCTCTTAGTGAACACATATTCCCTATCCAGATCAGGTATTGCCGCTCCGATCCCTACCAAAACAGCTAAGGTTATATCATTATGAAAGAAAATTAAGCCAAATGCTAAAGCTAGTGTTATGTGACTGTGTAAATTCATATTATGTTGTTACCTTTTGTTGTCATAATAAATTTTATGGCAACATGAAATCAATAAACCTCTTGGTTACATAATTTAAGCAATTAACTCAAAAATTTTGCTATATGAAAAATTGAATAGCTAAAAAGAGAAAAATTGATAGAGTTTATGAAACGTGAGAAGAAATAAATGGATTGTAGAATCTAAAAATATTGTTATTTTAAAAAGATATTTTTCTCTGCAAAATTTATCATAGATAGTTTCAGATTTCTAGAATTTATTATATTAAAGCTCGTCTTTGCACGGATACTACTATTTAACCAAAATAAGATTTGTAAAGTTTAATTAATGTTATTGAGAGAAGAGTTATCTCTTTAAGGTTATAGATTAAGTGAAAACTTTTAAATCCATTATTATCTTTAACTAGAACCATTTCAGTTATATTTAAAAAACTCTCTTCATCATAATAAATTGATGTTAAACTTTTAATGGAAAAAAATTTAAGACATTAAAAACAATTACCGAAATATGAAGGAAGAAACAAAAGTTTCAATCGCAGCTATGATAGGTATAGCATTCGAATTTTACGACTTTTTAATATTCGGTTTCGTAGCTAGTATTTTAGCCAGCCTATTCTTTCCATCTGGAAATAAAATAGTGTCACTTCTTGACACACTTGCAGTATTTGCTACGGGTTTTGCTGGTAGACCTCTAGGTGCAATAGTATTTGGTCATCTAGGTGATAAAATAGGAAGGAAATATACGTTAATAATCACAATGACATTAATGGGTTTATCGTCATTATTCACGGGTTTACTACCGAGTTACGCTGCAATAGGTATTTTAGCACCTGCATTGTTAACAATTTTGAGATTGCTCCAAGGATTTTCGCTGGGAGGTGAATTCGGAGGAGGAATTACTCTCTCAGCGGAATTTGCGGATCCTAGGAAAAGAGCTTTCTATACCGGAATTGCTCAAATGGCCCAAGGTTTAGGACCACTAATGGCTACTGGATTAATATTCATCTTCAGTAGTTTTATGCTACCTAATACTTTCGCATCTATAGGCTGGAGAATACTTTTCATAATTGGTGCATTTATAGCAGTAATAGGAGTCATTATAAGACTGAAAATTTCTGAATCACCAGTATTCAAAAAGGTTAAGGAGAAGAACGAGATTTCTCATTTTCCATTAGTTGATGCGTTCAGAATGTATTGGAAAAGAATACTGTTGGGTTTAGGGTTCATAATAGGTGGAACTACGATGACATATGCTACTAGTGTTTTTGCATCATCGTATCTAGAAACCGTAATAGGAGTACCTGCACGAGTTGTTTCATTAGCATTAACGATAGGATACATTGTCGAAACAATATCTATAATCTTGTTCGCAATGCTTGCTGATAAAATTGGGAGAAAGCCATTGATGGTAGCAACTGCAGCAGGCTTACTAATCCTTGTATATCCATATTTCTACCTAATCTCTACTGGCCAATTCGCACTAATATTGCTAGCTCAAATAATATATTCCGTGGTAGGTTCAATGTCAACTGGTGCATATGCAGCCGCATTAACAGAGTTATTCCCAACCAAAGTAAGGTATACAGCATTATCCTTTGATTACCATGTGGGAGTCGCAGTATTTGGAGGAACAACGCCATTTATTGCAAGCTACTTGATTTACGCTACTGGTTATAGATTAGCACCAGTATATTGGGGAATAGCTGGAATGATTGTGACGTTAATAGCGTATTTATTGTATAAAGAAACTAAAGGGACAACATTTGAGGGACAAGAAATAGTAAAAAGATAGTGATAACCATGGAACTAGCTATAAGAAACGGAATAGTTTTTAATGGAAAGGAATTAATAGGGAAAGTTAACATCTATATTAGAGAAGGAAAAATCGTAGAAGTGTCTAGAGAAGATCACAGTGCAAAAATGGAAATTGACGCTAAAGACATGTTCGTGATGCCGGGATTAATTGACGCTCATATTCATCTTTCTGGAATCAAAGGTGGTAGTCTATTAAAGATAATGTTTGAGAAACCGGAGTATAGAGTACTTCGCTCTAGTAAATGGCTAGAAAAATTATTGTTAGCAGGATTTACAACTGTCAGAGATTGTGGAGAAACAGTGTCTTTAGCCTTAAAGAGAGCTGTAAATGAAAGGATTATAAGCGGACCTAAGGTAATTGCTGCAGGGAAACCTATTACACAGACTTTTGGACATGGAGAATTGAGCCATGATGTACCGTTAGAGTTTTCAAAAACTATGAGCTTTTCAGAATTTTGCGATGGAGTGGAATCATGTATTCACGCAGCCAGGAAAGTTCTAAGAGATGGTGCTGATTTCATCAAAATATTTGCAACTGGTGGAGTATTATCACAGAGGGATAGACCAGAACACCCTCAGTTAAGTTATGAGGAAATTAGGGCGATAGTAAACGAAGCTGAAAAAGTAAATACTTACGTAGCAGCTCACGCTCATGGAGATAGAGGAGCAAGAATTGCAATAGAGGCTGGGATAAAAACGTTAGAACACGGTACTTTGCTTAAGGATGACACGTTGAAGTTAATGAGGGAGAAAAACGTAACGCTAACTCCGACATTGACTATTCAAGAGTTAATATACAAATACGGTAAACAGATAGGAGTTGATGAGTGGGGACTTCAAAAGATAGTCTCTGTAAGGGAAAGTGTCTCAGAAGTAGTTAGAAAAGCTAAAGAGTATGGGGTTACAATAATAAGTGGCACCGATTTAGGTTTTGAAACTGGAATAGAGGAGATTGATATTGGAAAGAATTGGATGGAGACGGTTTTACTAGTTGAGAGAGGAGGACTATCTCCAATAGAGGCTCTGAGAGCTTCGACCTATAACGCTGCTATGGCAATTGGAATTAACACTGGAAACATAGAGATTGGAAAAGACGCTGATATTATAATTATTAACGGCGATCCTACACAAAATATAAGGGATATCTCTAATGTTATACATGTAATTCAAAATGGGAAATTAGTAGTGGAGAATAAGTCGATTAAGAGTTAGTGTTTTTCCCTTTTCATTTTTTCCCAACATTTTTAAGTTTTAAATGTATAATTAATTTATGGTAAGTTATGAGGAGATTAGAAGAAGCTTCTCGTGGAGTGAGATAATTAATTATTTAGATAAAAGTCCATTAGACGTTTTAACTTCTCATGATGGTATAGCGGTTAAGAGGCTCTCTAATGAGATTATAGAGGAGATAAGCTTCAGGGATCTTAAAAGAAAGGCGTTAAGACTTGCCTTATATCTTAAGGAGTTTCATAACGCTAAGAAAGGAGACGTAATAGCAGTATTAGCTTCAAAGAAAATTCAACAAGTTATAGTACTTTTAGCAACTCTATCATTAGGAGCAATTTATCAGCCATTATTTACTGCATTCGGGCCCGAAGCAATTAGGATGAGGACTAGAGACGTGAAACCAAAAGTTATCTTTTGTCAAGACGATCAAAAGGATAAGGTAAATGATGCAATACCCTTTTCCAAGTTCGACGAATTATTAAGTTACGGTGAATTAAAAGAGATTGAAAAGATAAATTGGGATGACCCTATAATATTACTTTACACTTCTGGAACTACGGGAACACCTAAAGGAGCTCTAATCGCTAAGAGGTTATTACTTAACACTTATGTCTACATGAAGTATGGTATAGGTATTAGGGAGAATGACGTATTTTGGAATCCCGCAGATCCTGGATGGGCTTACGGATTGTATTATGGTATAATAGGACCGCTAATGTTTGGAAAAGCCGTAATCTTTCTTGACGAACCATTTAACCCTGAAAGAACAATGGAGTTCCTAGAAGAAAATAAGGTCACCAATTTTGCCTTTGCACCTACTGCGTATAGAATGATAGCCGGAACGGTTAAGAGGAAATACGGTTTAGTACTAGAAAGAGCTAGTTCTGCCGGTGAGCCACTTAACCCAGAAATTATAAAGTGGTTTATGGATAAGTATAATGTTAGTATTAAAGACCATTATGGACAAACTGAGGTTGGAATGGTGGTTTATAATGGCTGGGGATATGAGGCCAACCTAAAGGTAGGAAGTATGGGACTGCCTGCTCCTGGTTATGAAGTAGATGTATTAGAAGATATTATAGCTGTCAAGAGAGATTCTCCAGGTTTCCACTTCTTAGGATATTTAAATAATCCAGAGAAGACTAAGGAGTCATTTAGGGGAGATTGGTACTTGACTGGTGACAATGCGTATAAGGATGAAGAAGGATATTTCTGGTTTATTGGAAGGAAGGATGATGTGGTTAAGGTATCCGGTTACAGAGTAGGTCCATTTGAAGTTGAGAGCATTTTATTAGAATTTCCCGCAGTATTAGAATCTGCTGTTGTTGCTGATGAAGATCCGATACGAGGACATATATTGCACGCTTATATTGTTCTTAAAAGTGGATATAGTCCAACTGAGGAACTAAAGAAGGAGATTATCTATTTTGTAAACACTAAATACTCTAAGCATGTGCATCTAGAAAAGGTTGACTTTGTTGATAAATTACCAAAGACTGAGAGTGGTAAAATACAAAGATATCTACTTAAAAGAAAATAAAAAATTAAGGCTCTAATTTCTCCTGCTCCCTTCTTCTTTCTAATCCTAAATATATAGCTAGGCTTAAAAATAGTCCCAAGTACCAGCCATAATCATATAGCAAGGATAGTTTAGGAATTAGAAATCCTATTACTGGTATAGAGAACCCTATTATCATTGCAATTATTGCATTAATGTTATAACCTGACATGTACCAATATATTCCATCTGGCTTAAATAGATCTGCAAGTTTAATTTCAGTTTTCCTTAGAATCCAGTAGTGAGCAATCATGACTCCTGCAACAGAACCTAGACCAGCACCAATCAAATTTATCACGTTTTCTATACTTGAAGCGTTATTATACCATAGCCATGGTGCGTAAAGCAAACCTAAGATAGCCGATATAAGGGCTGATTTAGACCAAGTATTGAGCTTCTTTGGGAATAGGCTTATCAAGTCGTAAACGGGTGAGACGATATTAGCTGCAACATTAACTGAAATTGTTGCAATAACGAGACTAATTCCTAAGATAAGCGTTATGTAAGAATCGTTAGTAAAGAGATACATTATATTTACTGGGTTCACATAATTAATTGCCTCACTACTTGGAATATGGTAAATGTAAATCACTGCGGATGCTAGACCAACTGCTATAAGGCTGAAAAGCAACGTAAGGATAGGTAGACCAATAGTTTGCCCTATTAGTTGGTCCTTCTGACTTCTTGAAAATCTAGTAAAGTCTGGAATGTTTAGAACTAGGGTTGCCCAAAAGCCGGCCATTGTGGATACTGCTAAGGCTATGTTGGGCAATGAAACGTCACTACCCTTTATTTGAAAGAGTGGTGATATACCATTTGAAAGAGTAATCACGTGAATCATTAAACCTCCTAAGATTACTATTACCAAGGGACCAGCAATTAGTTCAAATTTCTTTATCTCATCCATTCCCTTAAACAAGACTAGCACGTTAAGGAACCAGAAGAGAAAGAACGAAATTGCAAGATGAAGTGGCATTCCTAAGAAGTTAGCCGAGATCGTTGACCATGAGGGGTAAAAGATTGAGATGAGTGCATCCAATATTAGGCCACCCGCATAGGTCTCAACAGAGAACCAAAATAACGCTGAAATTGCCCTCATTATTACCGGTATTCTTGCACCCTTTATTCCAAACATAGGTCTAATTGATGAGGGAAATGGAATCCCCCATTTTGTACCTATATGGCCGTTTAGATAGAGTGCTATTAGCAAGGTAAAGTAAGCTACCGCTATAATCATTAAGGCTATTAGTGGACCGAATTCAAACGTTAGTAAACCAGCAAGCATAAATGCGGGAACATTGTGTATCATTCCAGCCCATATGGTAGTATAGTTGATCCATGTCCATGTTTTTGCGTTTTTAGGGAGTGGTGCTATGTTTGGATTATAGTAATTATCTGGTACTATAGCCTTTCCTTGTCTATATTCTGTCAAGTCCAAATTAACCTGGTTTGTTTCTTGTTCCGACATCTTTCACTATTGCTAAAAAGCGGTATATAAATTAAACTGATTAAAAGGGGAAGTATTTTTAATCTAATTATGAGTTAGGAAATACCAAAAGTTTTCAATATTGTCAAATTATATTTCTCTAATTTAATAGAGTTGATGTAACTAGATAAGATGAGAAAAAGGCTTATACAATATTATATATCTATTATCTATTGGGTGTGTTTTTTGACATATAATAATTCTGAGAAAAAATTGAGAATTCATCCTAGTTCATCTCTTCTTAGGTTGCCAGTTTAGTAAGAGTACTATCACGTATTTTCGAATTACGAAATCATTTCCTATTAAGTTGTACAATTAACGTATACTTCTTTAGATGTTACTTTAAAAAGACCTATCTTACTTCGTAAACAAATTGTATGACAAGCATAAGTAACTCAGATAAATTGTTAAGGAAAGAGTTAAGTCTCTTGGATCTTACCTTTTTATCTTTAAGTGCAATGATAGGTTCAGGTTGGTTATTAGCTTCCTTAAGCGTTGCTTCAATAGCTGGACTATCTGGAGTCTTATCTTGGGTAATAGCTGGGATAATGGTAATGTTTATAGGGTTAGCTTATGCAGAACTCGGAAGTTCAATACCTAAAACTGGTGGAATAGTTAGATATCCAGTTTATTCCCACGGAAGTTACACCGGATTTGTTATAGCATTCCTTTACCTACTCTCCGCAATCTCTACACCTTCTATAGAAGCTTTAGCAACAATCGAATACTTGACAAGTGTGAATCCTACTTTGAGTCATTTGCTTACTATTTCAGAAGTCGTTAATAATACGCCAGTTACTATATTAACGCCTTTAGGACTATTGCTTTCAACTCTTCTACTATTTATCTATTTTTTAGTGAATTATTATGGTATAAAGGTCTTAGGGAAAACGAATTCTGCTATAACAGTTTGGAAATTGATCATACCGGTCGTTACATTTATATTACTATTTTTTGCTTTTAAATCAAGTAATTTTATAAATTATGGAGGAATATTCCCTAAAAGTGTTGCATCGAATTATATTGGCCCAGTCGGTATGCTATATGCAATACCCTCTGCTGGGATAATTTACTCGTATTTAGGATTTAGACAACCCATAGAGTATTCTGGAGAAGCTAAGGACCCCGAAAAGACCGTATGGAAAGCCATAATTCTCTCAATAGTAATTGCCATATTAATTTACACTTTCCTACAAATAGCTTTTATAGGCGCAATAAATTGGGTATCTGCTGGAATAACCCCCGGCAATTGGTCAGCGCTATTGAGCAGTAAGTGGGCTAATAGTCCATTCTACAGTGAGTTAGAAGCTGAGGGTCTCGCCTTGGCTGGAGCTTGGGGATATGTACTTTTAATAGATGCAATTATATCTCCCAGTGGAACTGGATTAGTTTATACTGGGACATCAGCTAGGACCCTTTATGGTTTATCAGCAGAGGAATATTTCCCGTCAATATTCAAGAAATTAAATAGTTATAGAATACCTATATGGTCCTTAATAGTATCTTTAATAGCCAGTATCGTTTTCTTGCTTCCATTTCCAAGTTGGTATTTATTAGTAGGATTCAACTCCTCAGCTACTGTACTTACGTATATCATGGGCGGTATAGGTTTACAGACGTTGAGAAAAACAGCCCCGGATTTAAAGAGAGGAATTAAGATACCTTTTGCAAGCATTATAGCACCGATTGCTACAATAGTTTCCTTGCTGATAGTTTATTGGTCAGGATTTACAACATTGTTTTATATAGTCTCTGCTTTATTTATTGGAATTCCAATCTTCTGGATGAATTATGCAGTGAAAATGCTAGGAATAAAGAAATGGCTTGGCATTAGCTTAGGATTATCACAGTTAGTTGCAAACATCATATTGTCAATAATAGGATATTATGAGCTAATTTTAGATAACGATTACCCTATACTATACTTTGCATTGTTTACATTGATAGCATTAATTCCCGTAATAATTGCTTATCTAACTGTAAACTCTAATGGAAAAGAACATTTGAAGAGTGGATTTTGGCTTATGGGCTTGATTCTTGCTATTTACATTATCAGTTATCTTAGTGAATTTGGACCATTAGGCAACTCTGCGCTTATAACATTTCCTTACGATATTATAATAATTTCAACTATAGGTATAATATTTCATTATATAGCAGTTTTGAGCGGTTTTAGAACTAGAGAAATAGAGGAAATTATTGAGGATCAGAAAGAGAAAGGAGATTAATTGAAAAAATGTTACTGTGAATCCTAATGAAAACTTTTTAGTAGAGGAACTATGCCTTACTTTAGCTCGAAAAATCCTACTAAAATAATGAAAAGTAGAAACTGTTTATTGTAATGGCTGTAAGCTTCAAAACAGTTTCTAAAAAATCAATAATAACTAAAAATCTTTTATTACATTTTGATAGCATATCAATTAATAAATTCCCTTTTTATATCGTTTTGACTTTTTCACCTAAAGAAAATTGTGAGTAAAGTAAATTTTAAGGCTATGCTGGAAAAAATTTTTATTCTTAAAAAACGATATTATAACGATGGAAGAAGTTCTTAGTTCGAGTCTCTATACTCAACAAGTCAAAAAGTTATATAAAGTCGGAGAATTATTGGGTCTGGATAACGAAACTTTAGAGACTCTTTCTCAACCCGAAAGGATAATTCAAGTTAAGATACAAATTAGGGGATCAGACGGCAAGTTAAAGACGTTTATAGGTTGGAGAAGTCAGCATAATTCTGCACTAGGCCCCTATAAGGGTGGAGTTAGGTACCATCCTAATGTTACGCAAGATGAAGTGGAAGCGTTATCCATGATAATGACGTGGAAAAACTCATTGCTATTATTACCATATGGAGGAGGAAAAGGCGGAATTAGAGTTGACCCTAAAAAGTTAACTAGGGAAGAGCTAGAACAATTATCGAGAAAGTATATTCAAGCTATTTATAAATATTTAGGTAGTGAATTAGATATCCCAGCCCCAGATGTGAACACAGATTCGCAAACCATGGCTTGGTTCCTAGACGAGTATATAAAGATAACCGGAAAAGTTGATTTCGCAGTATTTACAGGGAAGCCGGTGGAGTTAGGCGGAATAGGTGTAAGACTATACAGTACTGGACTTGGAGTTGCTACCATAGCTAAAGAAGCTGCAAGTAAGTTTATAGGAGGTATTGAAGAGGCTAGAGTAATAATTCAAGGATATGGAAATGTTGGCTATTATGCTGCCAAATTCCTAAGTGAAATGGGAGCTAAAATAGTTGGAATTAGTGACTCTAAAGGCGGAGTAATTAATGAGAAAGGAATAGATGTTGGAAAGGCTATGGAAATAAAGGAGAAAACTGGAAGCGTTATAAACTACCCCGAGGGAAGAAAAGTAACAAATGAAGAATTGCTAATATCGGACTGTGATATATTAATACCTGCAGCGCTTGAAAACGTTATAAATAAGTTTAATGCTCCTAAGGTTAAGGCTAAGCTAATTGTAGAAGGTGCAAATGGTCCATTGACTGCAGACGCTGACGAGATAATGAGGCAGAGAGGTATAGTTGTTGTTCCGGATATACTTGCTAATGCTGGTGGGGTTGTTGGGAGTTATGTGGAGTGGGCTAATAATAAAATGGGAGAGATAATAAGTGATGAAGAAGCTAAGAAGCTTATAGTTAACAGGATGAACAATGCGTTTAATACACTGTACGATTATCATCAAAAGAAGTTAGAAGATCAGGATCTAAGAACTGCTGCTATGGCGCTAGCTGTAGATAGAGTAGTAAGAGCCATGAAAGCTAGAGGTCTATTATAAGCACTTTTTTCCTTCCTTTTTATTTCACTCAATCATAACCTATTATAAACATTTTATCCTTAAGCTTATAGGAATAAAGAATTGTAAGATTAAAATTGCTTCTCGACATAGATATAAGCTCATCTTTTACCTCTTCATTTTTCATATTATGTGGAACTATTACTACATAATACTTAGCAGTAGGTACAAAAGTCTTGAAAAATTTCTGGGCGTCAACTATCAAATCTGGACTAAAGTGCTTTATAAACTTCATATTTCCACTTCTACTTATCATTTGAATTAGGCCGTCCTCGATATGTTGAGATAATTCGTTAATTGGTACAGTAGACATTATTTCTACAAATTTTTTTCCATATTAATAAGTATTTATGTATCGTACCTCATAGGAAGTATATAGGATTTGTATAAATTGTACTGTAGTACTTAAATAGAAAAAATAAGTGGAAATTTCACGCATGCTGTCCTGCCTTAATTACGTAATTCCTAGTGAATAGAGCAACAATAAGATTTAGGAACATTATACCGACTGCAGCAGTGTACATGTAATGAAAGGCAGAATAAGAGGGTACTTGAGCTACTGGTATAAACTGATTATTATAATCGTATATTATCCACGTAGTGTAAGTGTCCATAAATACTGTTGAAATTACCGGGCCAATTGAACTTCCGATAGTTCTTATTAAAGTGTTCATACCTATTCCTATTCCCCTTTGTTCCTCTGGTAAAGATACTGCAACCATGTTAACTAGTGGAATCATAATATTGACTAACCCTACCGCTGTTATCATAACATCTAATACAACTTCATACACGGTATATCTAAAAGTGTCTAATAATAAGTAACCAACAATGCTAATTAGAGAACCTACGATAAGTAATGGCTTAGGTCCAGTGTTGTTAATTAATCTTCCAACTATTGGTCCAACAATCATCATCACTAACGCTACCGGTGCCATTAAGATCCCAGACTCTATTATTGATAAGCCTAGTCCATAAGGCTTAGGCAGTTGAAGATAGTAAACTAGTCCCGTAAACATAAGAAACATTCCAGCTCCAGATATTAGCCCAGCTATATTTGCGACCATTATATTTCTTATTCCAAATAAATCAAGTCTCATTAAAGGTTCATTTGTTCTTCTCTCTACCCATAAAAATATGGGAAATGCTATTACTGAAATTACAACTAATAATAACTGACTAATTGAAGTCCAGCCAACACTAGGACCATTAGATAAATATACTAATAATGGAACCACTGTTAACATAAGGAACGTAGCACCCAAATAATCTATCTTCTCCTTAGTCTTCTCGGGTATTTCGACTATGTACTTTGCGGAAACTATTACCAAAATTATCGATAGTACAAATGCAGTGTGAAAGGCATAAGGCCATCCCAGATCTTGAACTATATAGGAACCAATTAGTAGTCCTAAAGCTGGGCCAGCTGCGAGCGTTGCACTTAAAATACCTTGAGCCCAAGCTACCCTCTCTTTAGGAAATAGATCAGTTATAATCGCTATAGCAAGAGGAAACGTCGCATAGCCTAGCCCTTGAATCGCTCTAGCGAAAATTAAAAAGTAGATGTTTGTTGAGAACCCAGCTAATAATACGGCTAGCGAATAAAAGCCAATTGACAAGAGGTAAACTTTCTTCTTTCCATACCTATCACCTAGTTTTCCAAAAAGCGGTGATGCAATTGCACCGACTATAAGGTAAGCTGATGTAACCCAAGCAACAGTCGTTGCTGTAGTAGAGAATTGATCTTCAATTTTCGGCAAAGCAGGTATGACCATAGTCTCTACGTAATTTACTAAAGTTAGCATAAGAGTAAGAGTAATTAATGTGCGCATGATACTTTTTGAATCCATGGAGTAAAGGACACCATAAAGGCAAATAAATTTTTCGATATATCTTTTTCAATAGACGTCAAAAAAATAGCTTACAAAATTGCGGAAAGATAACCTTTAGAGAGTTTAAGAAACTAGATAGAAATCTCCCAGTAAGAAATAGTTTAGTCGTAAGTCTCCATTATTACTAGAAACAACTAAAGGAGTTAAATTAATATATAACTTAGAATCAATTATACATGATGAAACAATTAAGTGTTAAAGAACTTGATTACTATCTTGACGATGACTTATTAAAGCTATTAAATAAAGAAGATATAAGATACATATACCTTATAAACGTAAAAATTATATCGAACTTTGAAAAATTCTTTACCACGTTCATTCCTGATAGTATAAAATATTTCGTGGTAGTATCTCCTGATTTACCGATTAAGATAATTAAGGAGAGTTTAGCTAGAGCTAAAGACGCCTTAGAAGTCTCTTGCTATATCTCATCAAAGTTACTCCAGAAATCGATGATAGTAATAGGATTACAATCGGTAAGTAAGAAAGAAGAAGTAAAAGAACCTTCCGGTTCCCTTGCATAATATTACCTCTTATTTTCTCTTTTTCCTATTTTGCAAAAGTGTATATAAGCCTAGTGAAAATATTGCAACTAACACCATTACAATAACCCCATTATTATAAAAAGTGTTTAAGGTTAATGATGACGAATAGGTAGTTATCAACGAGATATTTGTGAGGTTATTACCAAAATTGCCATTATCGTTAGATTGTGTGGAGTTTATTGTAATGTTTGCGTAATAGATTCCATTATAAATTATTGAGAAAGCGGTGTTAATAAGATAATAAGGTACTATTATTTCAGAGAAATTCGTTAAGTTCCTTATTTCTAATATTCCCTTAATTGTTTGAGGTTCTATTGTAAAATTCTTTACACTTATTAAAAATTTTATACCAATCGTGGAGTTCTCAACATCTTGAACTATCGGGAAATTCTGATTTACGTTAACGTATATTATGTAATTGCCCAACATGAACGTTTTCGAAATTACTGCAATTGCTAGTATTAGAAGCAATAAAAGTCTCATTATTACTTCTACAATTTACTCCCCTTAATATAAGTTTTTTTAATCTCCCAAGATTAATGAAAATTGTGGATATAATAGAACTTCTTAAATTCGAACATGCTATATTTAGGATAAGATTCTATTTTTTAGAAAAAATTGACGATCCTTGGCAAGAATTGGAAGCAGTACATAACTTTATAGTTAATGTCCACGCTAAGATGGAGGACCTATATGTCTTCAAAGATATACCAGAAGCTAAACCTTACTCTAACGACCATAAACTAATTGAGAAGTATGGAGACTCAATAATAAAAGAGAAGAGAAAAGAATGGCTACCTAGGTATGTAAAGATAGTATTAGATCACAATATGAATGAGGAGAAATATATATTTCCTAAGGTAAAGGAGAAAAAAGGTTTAGCCTTGGATATAATTGAACAATATGGTTTTGAAAATTACCAAAAGATGACTGGTATAGATATAAGAGATTTCTAAATGTTATAAACAAAATTACACGCCATGCACCTATACAATCTTTTCCTTTTATTAAGTAATATTGCTCTTACCGAACCACATCTAGGACACAGTGATATAGCAACTCTACCCTCTAAGGTCTCCCCATCAGCGATTATAGTCTTATCATTTTCATGAGAGATATTCTCCTTTAGTATCACTTTTTCTACATCATGATCAGAGTATTTACACCTACTGCAGACCATTTTGTTACCTTTTACCTTCATCAAGGAACCACATTTAGGGCAAAAACGCATATCTAAAAATGAGTCTTTTAATCATAAAAGCTTGCAGCTAGCATACTAACTCCAGGCCAAGGTGTGTCATATCCTAAAATCTCAGCCTTCTTAGGTTTAACAAACCCTAAGAGCATGTATAGAGTATTTAGATTTCCTTCAGGCATGGCAGATTGATACTCCTTAGGATATAGTTCGCCAATTTTCAATATTTTATCAAACTCGCCTGATTTTATCAGATCCATTAGTATTATATCAAACTTTGTAGGTTTAGGAGTTATCTTGAAGTAGAATAGGTCTAGTCTGTGAGTTGGTGAACCAGTAGCTAGGAATAATACTTTCCTTCCCAGTTTCCTTACCGCGTTTCTAATCTTTTCACCTACAGCATAGTGTGATTCTGGGCTATTGTCAGTAATGGATATTGTTACTACTTTTGGCTTATACTCCGGAAACATGAATAAAAGGGGGATCCACGCACCATGATCTAAACCCCATCTGTTATCCTCTTTTATGATTCCATCGGAACCCTTTACGATTTCGTTTACTAGTTCTACATCATTATATGCCTCATAACAATACTTGTAGGTCTCTTCTGGGAAACCGTAATAGTCTTGTATACACTCTAATTTCTCACTGTTTTCTATATAATAATCCCCAGTCCATGATATGAAATGAGGACTAGATACGATTATTGTATCTGGCTTATATTTTTCAATGACACTCTTTCCTATATTTCTGAGTAGATCCTTCCACTTGTTTTCCTCAATAAGGATAGTAGGAGAACCATGAGATATAAATAATCCAATTGTCATCATAAAATCCTCTCTCTAAGTTAAAATAAAAAACTAAGTTAACTTATGGTAACTGCTACTGGATCTTTTTATCTTCATATATGCTTGTTTCTCTTATTCTATTTTTCCAATTTTTACACGAATATTTATAAATTTTGCTATATATTCTTGTGAGGCCGTTAGTTTTCATATCTCCAGTCTTAAGGGATGTGGATAACAATTTCATGCATTTGAAAATTAGTTTAAATTCCTCCTAATCACTCTAGTCAAACGCTTTAATTCTAACGAAACTCTAGAAAAAGATCAAGAATCGCCAAATCTTGTCTTGTGAAAATCTAAATCATATGTTAAGTTGAAAACAAACTGAGACTTAATTTAATTTGAAATTCATACTTTTTCATTGGTAGCTATATAGTGGTATTTGTTAGAAAATCTTTAATCAAGGAAAGACAAAATATTTTGAAATCTCTGGAAAATTTCTAACTCCCCTTAATAGTTTTTCATCTGCAGTTAATATTACGTCTCCTACTTTCTTTGCCAAAGCTATTAATGAAGCGTCATAAGTTGTTAAGCTATACTTTAAGCTAATGTCATAGGCAGTCCTAGTTAATTCCTTTCCATTCACTACAATACATAGATCAACAAAAGATAAAGCTCTAATTAATATCTCATCCCCTTTCTCTTTACTTAGTTCATTCCTCACTATCCTTTTACGAATTACGTTAGGGAATTCATAAAATATTAGATCAAGAAAGTAACATTCCTCAACTTTTTCAATTTCTCTCCTTATAAAATCGGTCATTTTCTCTGGAAAATAAATTGCAAACAGAGCAGAAGTATCAATGATAGCCATCTCTATCTTCTCTTACAAGTTCTGCCGAGGGCGAGTAATGTCCATGAGATTTTAAGAGTTCCTCTCTAATCACGTCTGCCTCTCTTAATTCTCTCCTCATTTTTTCCTTCCTCACGATCTCCTCTAAATACTTTCTAACTAGCTCCGGGTAATCTATTCCTAACTCTTCTAACTCCTTCTTTAACCTCTCGTCAACTCTTATTGATATAACAGTAGTAGTCATTATGTTTTCTTCTCTTGTAAACATTTAAAGTTTACTCACTAGTATTGACATAAAGAGATATGCTTATTATTCTACATATCTTCTTCTTTTTGTGAGTATTGACAAAAATTTCATGCATTTGAAAATTAGTTTAAATTCCTCCTAATCACTCTAGTCAAACGCTTTAATTCTAACGAAACTCTAGAAAAAGATCAAGAATCGCCAAATCTTGTCTTGTGAAAATCTAAATCATATGTTAAGTTGAAAACAAACTGGAAACTTTATATGATTTATACTACATTAGCAAAATTATTATCCACACTCAAACTCCAGCACAATTTATATATTTCTAGCATAAACCTATTTCGAATATAAGTCCACATCATCTGGTTATGTACTTGATATACCGATCTCCTCCCCACTCTAAAGAGTCGTTGTTCTTTTGCCAATATAGACTTCACAGCTAGCTCGATACTGCTGACCGTTATGCTTTGGGATTTGGCATTTGATCCAATATCTCTTTAACCAATCTTACGAACTCGTGTTTCCTGTCTCTAAATACTTCAGTATATGTCTGAGCCCATCTTATTGTTGGATCTCCCCTACTAAATCTATCATATTGTTCATATCTCATACCAGCTTCAGACCCTATCACATCCCACAACAGATTAAACAATTTGACCCTATCCAATGCGTTCAGGCCCTTCATTGCCATGTATTTATCTAATAGTTTTCTCTCCTCAGGGTTTTCGAAATCCCTTATGCCTGCTGGTATTGGTATAGAAGCGCCACCGGAAATTGATCTTAATATTTCATTAGCCCTAGGTAATGCCTTCATATTAAAGTGACTTACTGATATTGAAGTGTATGGATCTGGTCTAGTAATGTTAGGTAACTCTTCTGCTCTCTCAACCGATGCGTAAAGAGCAGCTTCGTTTAATGAGACGTATATTAATATTTCACCTATCTTTTCTTGGACGTTGATAAAATTGCTAGTCCCTGCTGCTTCTGCGATTGCAATGGCTAAACCAGCTAAGAATTTAAGTCTGGAGTAATGCTGAATTGCGAAGTGCCAATTAAACCAGCCTCTAAGCCTTACAGTGTGCCACATCAAGTCTTCAATTAATTCTGGTTTTTTGAAGAATATTATTCTATCCCACGGAACAAGCACATTATCTAATATTAAAATGGCATCAGATTCCTCGAATTTAGATGAAATTGGATATTCAAACTCTCCTCCTTCTCTAGGTTGAAATCCTCTTCTAGCTAAGAATTTAACTCCCTTAGCATTAGTTGGTATTGAAAAGTAAATTGCATATCTAGGGTCGCTGTCCCTTCTAACGTTTGGCATATACCACAGCATTTCAGCATATGGACCTGCAGTACTTATCATCGCCGCACCCCTTACTAAAACCCCTTCTGGTCTTTCTTCAACTATTCCTATTTGAATATATGGATCTTCCCACTGGGAAGGTGGTCTAGATCTATCGTACATTGGTGCCACAATAGCGTGAGTATAAAATAGATCCTTTTTTGTAGCTTCCTTATAAATTTCTATGGCATTTTCCATGAACTTTGAGCCAAAATGTTTTCCAAAATAATCTTCAGCATGAGCGTAAAATACCATCGTCCATATATTTAGATAGTCTGGACTTCTGCCAAAAAATCCCCTATAGAAGTCATAGATTTTTATCAACCCATCCCTCATTTTCGCTAAGTCTTGCTTATTTCTAGGTCTTAAGAAGCTAATACTTGTTTCTTCACCCACATCTGGATTATAAACTCTTAAATATTGTTTATAATGTTCTTCCCAGTGTAAATCATAGTATTTTGCCACTGTAGATATAGGTATTTTAAACGCTGGATGTTCAGTAACATCACTGACTATATCTCCTTCATAGTATACTACTGGTTGATTCTCTTTAATACTTTTTACATAATCTATTCCTTTTCGTATCATTTAGACCACCCCTTTAATTGACCTGTGGAAATGTCCTCCACGGGAACCCACTCATTTAACCAAGATTGAGGAATCGGTCTACTCCAGAAATCACTTCTGTACCTATATTGATCATGGGTCCAAACTACTGGTTTCCATTTATCCGGATCCAATACTACGTAATCATTTGTAAAAAATTCTATTCTATTTCTATCGAAATCTCTCAAATAAATATAATAACCTTCTGTCGCTCCATGTCTACCTGGTCCTCTCTCTATATTATCCCATAATCCTACCGAAGCTAAAATATCAGCTGCCTTTATAACATCCCTAACGTCATGAACGTAATATGTCTCATGATGAAAACCTGGGAAGTTTTTATCAGATCTAGCTATTGCAATTTCGTGAGAATCCCCTCTTTTAGTTAACCATACAACAGTTCGATTTCCATCTTTATCCAAATACATCTCAGTTTCGTAATAACCCATTATTTTCCTAAGAAAATCAGTTTCTTTCTCTAAATCGTTCACAATATAATTCACATGTGCTAATCTTACCGGGCTTACGCCTCTATGCTTATGGAACGCTAACCTCAGATCTCCAACATACTCCATTTCATAATATAGGAAAATTGGGATACCTTGAGGAGTTTCAAATAATAACCCGTCACTTACCCCTTTTTCCCTAAATCTCATCACTTTAAGACCTAAACCCTCTAATTCTCGCTTTGCCTTATCCAGCTCCTCTCCCTTAGTAACCCTTAGCCCAATATAAGATAAACCAGCAGAATTTGCCTTCTTTAATATTAAACTGTGATGCTGACCTTCTTCTATACCCCTCAAGTAAATGTAGTCGCCATCCTTTTCCGTCTCCACAAGTCCTAAAAGCTCTGAGTAAAAATATCTGGCCTTATCTAAATCGCTAACTCTTATACACACATGGGATACGCGTAAAATATTGATCATCAAATCACAAAGTGTAAAAAGGATAAATTAACCAACCATTAAACTGATTTAAGGTTATTTACATAATTTCCAATAGTTTCTATTATAATAGACTAAGGGCGAGAAATTATCTCTTAGAACCTTTCCATTAACTACCTCACCTACTACTATGGTATGATCACCAATATCAATAGTCTTATACTTTCTAGCTTCTATGTAAGCGTAACTATCAGCCAATATGGGCATTCCGTTTAAACCTTCAAAGAACTTTACCTCCTTGAATCTTTCCTTTACAGGTTTAAAAGCAAACGTATTGAATATTTTCTCATCTTCAACAAAATTTACTATGAAACCATTGCTCTCGATAAAAGGTACATCATTACCCTTAATTTTATCTGCTGTAAACATAACTAATGGTGGGTCTAAAGAAAGAGAATTAAACGTGTTAACTGTCATTCCTACTAAATTATCACTCCATTTAGTTGTAACTACTACTATTCCTAGTGGGAATAATCTCATTATGCTTCTTATTGTCTCACTCATGAGAGTACATACTTAAAAAAATTATTTAAGTTTATCATTAAACTGAGTTGATATCTTAAGGAGAAACCTCATCCAATCTCTTGTTAGCTGACCTATGACCTATTGATATCGCAATTATTGTTGAAATTACTTGAAACAAGGCTATCAGCAAAAACACCTCTATTGCCAAGGTTGTAGTAACGCCAGAAGCTATCAGAGAACCTATAAAAGAGGAAATTGCAATAATCCCTATCCCACCCCCTATATGACCTACACCGTCGCATAAGGCAAAACCAGTACTCCTAGCTCTCGTAGGAAAACTCTCAGCAGTCCAAGCATATGAAGTAGGAACCCATAAATTGAACCCATAAAAGAGAATTATAGATCCTAGGAAAGATAAAACGACGTTGGTACCTGCTATAGCTATTAATAACCCCCCCAATTATTGTGAAGATTACTGAAATGGCTGTCCATGTCTTTCTTTCAAGTCTGTCTCCAATAAAGAAAGTTGTTATAGGAACCAATATGAAACCTAAAACGCCTATTGCTGCAATCATTCCAGCTTCTGGTGGAGCAAATCCTAACGAGGCTAATACAGACGTTAAACCAGCTGCCAAGGTATAGACGGTCATATAACCAAATAACCACATCGAGACCAGTATACTAAACCTCTTTATGTAAATTGAGGAACTAAATACGGTCTTTAATGCATCCAAATAGGAAAACCTCTCTGCAATGTAAGGCTGAATTATGTTTGGTAGTGGTGGGAGATTACCAAACTTACTACTAGCCTTCTTCTCCATCATCTCAACTATCCTTTCAGCCTCAGTCAATTTACCCTTAGATAGCAACCACCTTGGAGATTCCGGTAAGCTAAACCTTAACAGCAATCCTATTAAAGCCAACAATGCACCTATACCATACATTACTCTCCATCCATTAACTGCAAAAAATCCACTTCCACCAAGTGCAAACGGTAAACCTAGAGGAAATGGAGCAGAGGGCGTTGTTAAAAACAATCCTAACCATATGCCTAGTGTAGCTCCTAGTGTTGAAAACAAGAATACTAGGCTAGTGTATTTAGCCCTACCGTTAATGGGAGCGACTTCCCCAATATAAGTGTTAACTATGGCTAAATCGGCACCAACTCCTATTCCAGTTATAGTCCTAGCTAAAAGGAAATTAATATAGTCGTTAGCTAATGCGTTATATAAACTACCTAGCCCAGTTATTAGCATAGTTATCATTAACATTCTTCTCCTACCTATTACGTCAGATATTGGGGAAAGTATGAGGGATCCTATTATATACCCTATGAGGTTTAATAGGACTATGGGACCTAGTAATGCTGGAATTTGAGGAGAGGATGGACTGCTAACGTGGAATAGCGTTAATGCTGTTTGTATAAATGATACGTTTATATCGAAAATATCATAAAAAGTAAAGAGAAATCCTACCCCTAGTATCCCTATAAAAATATATGATAATCCCCATATAGGAATCCTATCCATTCTTGCAATTATTTCCCCCGCTTTTACTGCAGCTTTTTCTGCCATATTTTTGCTTTTCAAATCAATAATTTAATATTCTATATTAAACTAGTTTAATAAACATACGACTAACAGTATACTATATAATAGTTCCTTATAATACATAACATTTATATTATTAAAGAGTTTAAATAGTACATGATTAACTTGATTAAACATGTAGATATTGTTGTAAACCATGAAGATTGTTGGACTTCACATATGCCATTTACCGCATATACCATTAATTTGGAAGTTTATCCACATAAGAACTATTTAAGGAGTAGAATTCTTATTGAGTCAACAGAAGATAAGGTTATATCAAATTTAATGAAAACGCACAGAAGCGTTGTAAAAGTTATAAAGGTGGATAGGTTTAAGGGAGGAACTTATGTGGATTTTTTAAATAAATACAAGGGATCAATAGCTGGGGTCCTCTACGACAAGGAAGTATTGATCCTAGGTAATCTCATAAAAGAAAAAGAAGAAAGATGGTCATTTGTAACTTCTAGCAAAAATCTTCGAGAGATTCTAGGTGAGATCAAAAGTTTAGGAAAGGTAAATAAGGTGGAGATAACAGACTTTAACCCAATTCTCTACCCTAATCTGACTGAATGGGAAAAGAGAGTGCTTACAGTAGCGTATTCCCATGGTTATTTAGACTATCCTAGAAGAGCAACTGCAGATGAATTAGCTGAACTACTAGGAATAAGCAAGGTAACGTTCCTCTACCATTTAAGAAATGCCCAAAGGAAGCTAATTGAGTTTTCGATAAAAAACATTTTAGCTTAGGCTCTTTAATGATTCCTTGAGTTCGTCCATTATCCTTATATCATCCAACGTTGAAATATCACCAGGGTTCTCATTGGCTAGGATAGCCTTTAGTAACCTTCTCATTATCTTCCCGCTTTTAGTTTTAGGCAGTCTCTTCACAAACACCACTTTGTCCACTATGTATCCAGCGTTCCTACAATAGTTCTTAATATCATTTCTGAGGACATCACTAACCTCAACCCCATGTCTTGGGACTACAAATGCTACTACATTAGCACCTTGGCCTACTACAGCAGCTTCTGCCACGTTTGGATGAGTTACTATTACACTTTCAACTTCAAGTGTTCCTATTCTCTCCCCTTCTGCTCTTATTACGTCATCAGCTCTTCCTAGCACGAACAGATATCCATCCTCATCAACATAACCGTAATCTCCAGTGTAGAAGTATCCTGGGAATCTAGACCAATACTTCTCCTTTATCTTCTCGTAATTGGGATCATTCCACATTTTAGCTAAAGCTGGATTAAGTGGTTTTAACACTATGTAACCCTTTTGCTTAGGAGGCAATGGTTTTCCTTCATCGTCAACAATTAAGAAATAGGTTCCTCCCGGGAATTGTATTCCAGCTGAACCTGCTTTAAAGGGAATCTCACCAATTCCGTAAGGAGTTGCGCCCACGGGGGATAAATGTTCAGTCATCCAGTACGCATCTGCTATCTTAACGTGAGGAAGATTCTGATTTAACCAGAGCCATGCTCCAATGTTTAAAGGTTCCCCAGTATTGAGAATCATTCTTAAGCTTGACGTATCACCACCTTTAACTGACTCCTCTCCTAAACTTTTCAGAGTGTAGAGAGTTGTGGTTGAACTCCACACTAGACTTACATTATACCTCTCAATTATTCTGGAGAATAGGTCTCTTTTATAGCCAACATATCCCTCAAAGAGCACGCCAGGTATTCCCATAACTGGTATTGTATATAAATTGGCCATTGGCCATACTGGCCAACCTAATTCTGAAACAGTCCACCAAACATCGTTCTCCGTTGGGTTAAATATCGCTTTAAAGGCCCAGTTAAGTGCAATTACATATCCTCCATTAGTATGATATAATCCCTTAGGTCTCCCTGTAGTTCCAGATGTATAGTAAACTGTTGCAGGTTCGTTAGCTTCAACTTCTACTGGTTTAACGTAGACTTTTCCCCTAGGTTTAACATCATCGTAAACAATATCTCTTTGTGTATTAACATTAATATCAGAATATCCCCTCGGCACTATCAAGACTTTCTGTATAGGTGTAGTATGAGAGTCCAAAACTTTATCCACAAAATCCTTAATTCTTATCTCATTTCCATTCCTAAATGTCTTTGAAGCAACAATCAATACTTTTGAATTACAATCGTTGAACCTATATGCTAATGTCTCCTCACTCAAACCTACGTAATGTATAACTAAAATTGCCCCTAGTCTATGGGCTGCTAGGGAGAAGTATACAGCTTCTGGTATATTAGGCATCAGCATAGATACAGTATCGCCTTTTTTAACGCCTAATTCGCTTAAGACATAAGCTGCTTTATTTACTTCTTGATACAAATCTTGAAAGGATATTGACCTAAAACTATCTAATCTCTCATTGGTCCAATAAAATGCCACCTTGTCTTTCTTATGTGGCAAATGCCTATCTATCGCATTATAGGATATATTAAGTGTTCCCCCGACGAACCACTTCTCGTATGGTGGTTCTCCCTCCAGTATCTTCTCTGGTTGTCTAAACCAACTTATGTAATTAGCTTTATCCCTCCAGAAGGCTTCTGGGTTTTCTGTTGAGAATTTCGCCAAGGCTCTAATCTGATCTAGAGAATATATTTTCCAGCTCATGTTATCATATATATTTGTAAATTAAAAATTATATATACCTTTCGTTCAATAACGATAGATTAATATAAGATTTAAAAGTTACTAGATGTAAGATAAATATATGAGCGAAAAAGAACTTTTTATACAATCCCTAAGGGAGTTCCTCAAAAGAGACGTTGAGAAAACAGCAACTAAAATAGATAAAGAAGATTATTACCCTAGGGATTTAGTTAAGAAGCTTGGAGAGTTAGGCTTTCTAATACCTTTAACTAGTGGACTATCACACTACGATATGATGATAATTTTAGAAGAAATTGCCAAGGTTAGTGGGTCTTTAGCGTTAATCGCTGATGCTCAAGGAGAATTGGCTGGAGAAATGATTAGATTATATGCGGATGAAAGACAAAGGAAAGAGTTTCTAGAACCGATGAGTAAGGGAGAGATGATAGGTAGTTTTGCTCTAACTGAACCTTCAGGTGGAAGTGATATAGGTTCGATAAAGACTTTTGCTGAAAAGAGAAATGGATTGTGGAGAATAAAAGGACATAAGATGTGGATAACTCAAGGACTTTACGCTGATATTTTCGTCACTGTTGCGAAAACTGGCCCATCTAGACATGATTTATCTGTCTTTATAGTGCCTAGAGATAATTGCATTGAGACTAGAAAAATAGAAGTCATGGGTAATAGAGGAACTGGAACCGCTGAGGTAATCTTTCATGATTGTGAAGTGTCAAACGATTACGTTGTTGGAGAAGTAAATAGTGGATGGAATATGGTGAATTCAGTGCTAGAAATAGGTAGACTTGCTATATCGGGGATTGCAATAGGTTTAGCTGAGGCTGCATTAGAAGAAGCTCTTAAGTGGGCTAAATCAAGGACAGCATTTGGCAATTCCATTTATGATTTTCAAGGCATAAGGTGGTACTTTGCCGATTCCATAGCTAAACTAAACGCGGTAAAGTCAATGGCTAAGGATATTAGTAGTAAGTTCGATGAAAATTCAAAGGATAAGGGAGTGTATGTGGCAATGTTAAAGCTATTATCCGCGATTATTGCTAACGAAATAATTGATATCTCCTTACAAGTATTTGGTGGTATGGGTTATGCTAAGGGAACTACTATTGAACGAATATATCGTGATGCCAGATTACTTAGGATAGGTGAGGGAACTGATGAAGTACAAAGACACATTATTGCTAAATATATTGAACGGTATGGAATACCGTATATTTAATTAGTTTTGATCCTTTCCGACTTAGGGTAAAAAGCTTTAATAATTACGCAAATAGAATATAGTTGGGGACTTTTTTGAATCGAATTGCTATAATAGGCGTAGGTTGGTTTGGCTTTAGACCTACAACGCCAGAAGTCTCATTTAGAGAAATGGTTTTTGAGGCTGCGTCTAGAGCATATAAAGATGCAGGGAATATAAATCCTAGATATGATGTAGACTCTTTTATATCTTGCCAAGAGGACTTCTGGGAGGGAATTTCGATATCAGATGAATTTGCACCAGACCAAATAGGAGGGGCAATGAGACCAACCATGACTGTAGCTGGAGACTCGCTCCAAGGATTAGCCCATGCAGTAATGCATATTAATTCCGGTGTAGCTAACGTAGTCTCAGTTGAAGCCCATTCTAAAGTAAGCGACATACTCACGTTTAGTGACTTGGAGAAATTCGCCATGGATCCAATATATGTCAGATCCATTAATCCACCAAATTTTCATTTTATTGCAGGGTTAGATGCTGTAAAATTCATGCATAGAAAAGGGATAACAAGAGAAGATTTGGCATTAGTCGTGGAAAAAAATAAGAAGGCTGGTCTCTTATCTCCTAGAGCATCTTATGCTAGTAATATATCGGCTGAAGACGTGCTAAAGAAAGATTACGTAGTTTATCCTCTTAGTGAATTGGATATAGCACCTTTTGTGGACGGGGCAGTAGTTATAGTAGTTGCTGATGAGGAAGTCGCTAGAAAGCTGAAAAAAGACGATTATGTAGTAATCAAGGGACTAGGATTCGCAACGGATTCTTCAAACTTAGAAACTGCGGAACTAGGAAAGGCAAACTACATGAGGATAGCCTCTGATATGGCATATAGAATGGCTGGAATTGAGTCGCCTAGAAAATACTTTGATGCTGCTTTCGTTGATGATAGATACAGTTACAAAGAATTACAGCACTTAGAGGGATTGAGAATTTCCGAGGAACCATCAAAAGACTTAAGGGAGGGTAATTTCTCTCTTCAAGGAGAAATTCCAGTAAATCCATTAGGTGGGCATATGGCTAAGGGGGTTCCTTTAGAAGCTTCAGGTTTTTCATTATTGTTAGATGCAATAGATTATATCAAACAAGGGAAAGGTGAAAGGGCTCTAGTCGCATCTTGGCGTGGAATTCCCACGCTTACTGGATCAGTTGTGGTGGTGGAAAAGCCGTGAAGGTAAATATTCATTTAAATAAAAGAGTTGCTGTAATAGGTGCTGGCTTAACTCTATTTAGGAGAAGACTACTAGAAACTCCACAAGAGATAGCGTGGGAGGCTGCGAATAAAGCATTAAATGAGGCTGGACTGGAGTTAAAGGATATTGATTGTGTTGTTATTGGAAGTGCACCAGATGCTTTTGATGGAGTTAACCTAAAGGGTGAATACTTATCACATGGTGCTGGAGGCATTAGAAAACCAGTAAGTAGAGTTTATGTAGGTGGGGCTACAGGAGTTATGACTGCAATAGCAGGATGGTATCATGTTGCCAGTGGTTTATGCCAGAAAGTCTTGGCTGTTGCTGAGGAAAAGATGAGCCCAGCTAGACCTCATCCTCAAGCGGTATTCAGATATATATGGGATCCGATTTTGGAAAAACCATTGAACCCCAACCTAATTTGGATATTCGCAATGGAAATGCACAGATATATGGCAACCTATGGAATTAAAAAAGAGGAGATTGCATTAGTTTCTGTAAAAAACAAGAGGAATGCGATAAACAACCCATATGCGCAATTAGGATCAAATATAACGGTAGAGGACGTGCTGAAGAGTGAAGTCTTAGTTTGGCCAGTTCAACTCTTAGACGTTAGCCCAGTTAGTGATGGCGGGGCTGCAATCGTATTAGCTTCTGAAGATGTAGCAAGAAGGTATACTGATACACCAGTTTGGGTTGAAGGTGTTGGATGGACGTTAGATAATACAGAATGGCCTGCTAGAGATCTAGCTTATGCTAGATATGTGGAATTCGCGGCTAGAATGGCTTATAAGATGGCCGGAATTGAAAGACCCAATAAGGAAATAGATGTTGCTGAACCGTATGATCCGTTTGATTACAAAGAACTACATCATTTAGAAGCATTACAATTGGCTAAGAGAGGAGAGGCTCCAAAATTATTAAAGGAGGGAGTATTCGACATTGATGGAGATATACCCAGTAGCCCTAGTGGAGGCTTACTGGGAGTAGGTAACCCTATTGCCGCTGCGGGTTTAATGAAAGTCATAAGTATATATTGGCAACTTAAGGGGACCGCTGGGAAAATGCAAGTTAAAAGACCAGTACATACTGGCGTAGCCCAAGCTTGGGGAGATTTAATGCAAGCGGGTACGGTTATAGTTTTACGTAATTAAGGTGATATGAGATGGTAACTCCTCTAAAGGAAGAAGACTTAAGTAAACATTATCTAGTTTCATATAAACCAAACGCCAAATACGCGTACACAGCTGGACAAGCCCAAAGTAAATACCTACTTGGACTTAAGGAAGGTAAAATATATGGAAGGAAGTGCAATAAGTGCGGTAGGATACATGTACCACCAAAAATGTATTGCGATGAATGTTTTAGACCTACTGATGAGTGGGTGGAGGTAAAAGATGAAGGGATTGTAATGACTGCAGTTGCTAGTTTCATAAGTTGGACTAGGGCTAAATTAGAGGAGCCAGAGATAGTAGGTGTTATAAGATTATTACCTTCTAATGATAGAGATTTCGTATACCCTGGAATATTCCACAGAATATGTGTAAGTTATGAACAGGTTAAGAGTATGGAAATCATAGGGAAGAGGGTTAAGGCAGTGTGGAAACCAAAGGAGGAAAGGAAAGGAAGTATCGAAGATATCCAGTGCTTTAAGGTGATCTAAATGTCCTGGGAGAAAAGCGGAAAAGAAGGAAGCCTATTAAGATGGTACGACATAATGGAAGCTGAAAAATATGAGTATACAGTAGGTCCAGCGGGAGAACAGTTCTTCAACGGACTGAAACAAAGTAAGATTGTGGGAAGTAAGTGTAGTAAGTGTGGAAGAATCTACGTTCCCGCTAGATCATATTGTGAGCACTGCTTCGTGAAGATAGAGAATTATGTGGAAATAAATAAGGATGAGGCTTACGTGGATTCATATACAATAATTTACAATGATGATGAAGGGAACAAATTAGCACAACCAGTCTATATTGTCCTAATTAGATTTCCTAACGTTGAAGGAGGATTATTGTGCTACGCTGAAGGGAATGTTAAAGTAGGGGCAAAAGCCAAGATCATGAACTTTCAGTGGCCTTTACGAGTTAAGGTTGACTAATTTTTTTCGAAAATACTTTCACCCTTATATATATATTCTGTATTCGTATCTAACTCTATACTACAAGGAATCATTCCATATAACGTACTGCCGGATAAGAATATACAGACGTCTTGAACTTTACGCAGAAGCTTAACTGAAATATCAGAGTTTTCTCTTAAATTTAATATTTCCTTGGAGTTAGCGAAGCTTATCATAACATTTATGATATTTCCATTCCTATCTTTTATCTTACTTATTGTGAAAACTTCTCCCAACAGTTTCTTATTTCTTATTTTATTCTCTTCATCTAGCAACAATTTCAACGCGGAGTGAAGTCTAAAACTATCGGGGGATTTCCTCTCATCTTCGCTTAGTTCATTAACTTTTAACTCGTATATATTATTACCAAGAATTAAATGAAAAACCTCATCTCTTATTATTAAATATGCTTCATCACTATCTCCTTGAGTAGAAACCAAATAATTGATTAGAGCTTTTTTCATATCGCTGATTTTTTCAAGAGTCTTCCCCAATTCTACATCCTTAGTCTGACTCTTATTAAGCTCCGATAGATGATGTTCAAATTCCTCTAATTCCTTCCATGCTAAATCGATGTTATTTTCCGTTACTATTTTACTAAGTTTATCCATAAAAAGATAATATAACTCTGGAGTGGTAGATGTTGATTCTAACCATAAATATACGTTACTTAGACTTTCTTTTATTTTCTTAGTTTTATCATTACCAAATTTTCTTCTCGTAACTCCTATGGAAAGATCTAGGGCAATATCACTTGATACTTTTACGAGTCTCTCCAGGTTACTCATATCTATCTCTACATTCAATAATTCACTCACTATTATTAATTTAAGAAAATTATTTAGGAATTTCTCTAGCATTTCATGAGTTTGAGCCATGTGATAGAGTATGCATTGATAGATTAAAAAGATTAAACTACCCATGTACTAAAATAAACTTTACTTCTGAAGTTTAATCAAATTATTAAAATCTTAAACTTTAGAAAGCAACACTTATTAACGTTTAAACTATAATTATAAATGTGATTGAACTTTCTACAACTAAGAGAGTAATTTTGGGGAATGAGGCAATAGCCTTTGGCGCATTAAGTGCTGGAGTGTCCATAGCTACAGGCTATCCGGGCACGCCATCTACTGAAATAATAGAAACTTTAATGAAATATGGTAAAATATATGCAGAATGGAGTACAAACGAAAAAGTGGCATTTGAAACGGCTTATGGAGCAGCTATCAACGGAGCTTTTGCCCTAACTGCTATGAAACACGTAGGGTTAAACGTTGCAGCAGATCCGTTAATGAGCTCATCATATACTGGAGTTGAAGGAGCGCTAGTTATAGTTTCTGCAGATGATCCTTCTATGTGGTCATCACAAAATGAGCAAGATAACAGATACTACGGTTTACATGCGTTAATTCCAGTTATAGAGCCATATGATCCGCAATCCGCTCATGACTTAACCGTAGAGGCCTTCAAGCTAAGTAACAAAGTTAAACACCCAGTAATTCTTAGATCAACTACGAGGATAGGTCACATTAGAGGGCCAGTAGAACTTAAACCTCCCTCTAAACCAGTCCTAGGCAGTCTTATTAAGAATCCTAGACGTTATGTGTTAGTCCCAGAGAACGCTAGAAGAAATAGAGTTGAACAGTTAAAGAGATGGGAAAAAATTGAAGAGGAGGTAGAGAATTTGAATGAACTAATCGACAACGATAGTGAAAATCTAATAATTGCCTCAGGTATCTCATTCGGTTACGTAATAGATGCGATAAAAGAGTTAGAGATTAAGACGAACGTATTAAGATTATCTACTCCCGTCCCTATACCCAAAAGGCTAATTCTCGATGCAGTGAGCAACTCTAAAAGGGTTTTAATAGTAGAAGAAGGTGAGCCAATTGTGGAATATCAAGTAAAGGATCTCCTATATGATCAAGGGGTAAGAGTGGAATTACATGGAAAGGATTTAGTAAGTAGAGTTGGAGAGATGACATTAGATAAGATATACTATGCCTTTAGCAAATTCTTTGGGTTAGACCTTGTATCAGAGTACTTAGAAATTCCCCAAGATATACCACCGAGACCTCCAGCACTATGTCCAGGATGTCCACACAGAAACTCATTCATAGATTTGAAGAAGGCAATTACAATGGCTTCCTTTAAGCCTAACGAAACGTTCATCTCTGGTGATATTGGATGTTATACATTAGGATTTTTACCACCTTTTGACGCCCAAGACTCTTCTACCGATATGGGTTCAAGTATAGGAATTGCAAATGGCGTTTATAGGTCTACTGGAAATATACCGATAGCAGTTATTGGAGATTCTACGTTCTTCCACAGCGGGATTTCAGCACTCGTAAATGCTGTTTATAATCAAACTCCAATGCTCGTGTTTGTCTTAGATAATAGGTCTACTGCAATGACCGGACAACAGCCGAGTCCATCAAAGGAAATTGATATAGGAGAGGTTGCTAAGGGTTTAGGAGTAAAGTATGTAAAGTATGTTGATCCTTTTGACGTTAACTCTTCAATAAAGGAGTTATCGAACGCGTTAAAGTGGGTTAAGGATAATAAACAACCAGCAGTTGTTATAGCTAAAAGAGCTTGTGCGTTATTAGTTATGGATAATGTGGAGGAAGATAATCTACCAAAGGCTATAGTAGACCTAGAGAAATGCACCGGTTGTAGCATATGTTATGACTACTTTACATGCCCAGCCATAATTCCCAGAAAGGATAAGAAAGCTGAGATAGATAATTATACTTGCATAGGTTGTGGGGCTTGTGTACCAGTTTGCCCGTTTAAAGCAATATCCTTAAAGGGTAACAAACCGGAAAAATGGGATGAATTATGGCTAGGGTAAACATTTTAATCGCCGGTGTGGGAGGCCAAGGTATAATAACTGCCGGTAAGATGATAGCTGAGGCTGGGAACTATTCAAATACCAAGGTCTTAATAGCAGAAACTCATGGTTTAGCGCAAAGAGGTGGAGGAGTTAACATTCACGTGAGAATAGGTGAAGTTAATTCTCCATTAATACCATTGGGAAAGGCTGATTATCTAGTCGGCTTAGAGGCTACTGAGGTTTTAAGAAACTTAAACTACGCTTCAAGAAAACATACTACTATCATTATAAATAACTACGTAATGAGACCAGTTTTACCTAAAGTTAAATTACTTAGTTTACAAGAGGTTCTCGATAAATTAAAAGGGTGTAATGTTCACGTAATTGACGCTAATCAAATAGCCGTAAAGGCTGGAAATATTAAAGCTGCAAATGCTGCAATCCTAGGGTTTTTATATTCCCTGGGAGCGTTTGAAGGTTTAATAAATGAGGAATCTTTCATCAAAGCCTTAAAATATGAGAGTAATATAAAAGCGTTTAAAATTGCCCAAGCCATAAAAATTAATGGGATAGATATTAATGGTATTTAATCCAGATAAGGAGTGGATAGAAAATAGCAATGTATACAAGTTCATGATTGAAAAGAACCTCGATAAACTAGAAGACTTTATTAAGTACACATACGAGAATCCAGAATTTTGGAATGAATTTGTAAAGTTAATTAACGTCCGATTTCAAGAACCTTACACCAAAGTTTTAGATCTAAGTATGGGGAAACAATGGCCCCGATGGTTTATAGGGGGAAAATTGAATATTGGCGATCAATTACGTGATAGTGCTAATGTGTTTATTAAGTGGATGGATGAAGATTTCAATACTAGAACGGTAACTTATTCTCAAATTCTAAATGAGAGTAAGTCAATTGCAAGTTGGTTAAAGAGAATAGGTTTAAAGAAAGGAGATAGGGTTGCAATTTACATGCCGATGATCCCTGAAATTGTATCGGTAATGTTAGGTGCAATTAGAGCAGGGATGATAATCGTACCTTTATTTTCGGGATTTGGTCCAGAACCAATAAGAGTTAGAGTAGATGATAGTGAGGCTAAAGTAATCTTTACTGTTGATAAGAGTATTAGAAGAGGAAAAGAAGTTGATATGTTGAAAAATCTGGAAGGACTAAATATAAATAAAGTAGTATTAAATAGGGGAGGCATTAAAGGTGATTTTTATGAATATAAGGATATAGTAAGAACAAGTGGAGACTATGTAGAAAATACTGATACTGAAGACCCAATGATGATAATTTACACTTCTGGGACTACTGGAAAACCCAAGGGTTGCGTTCATACTCACGATGGGTTTCCAATAAAGGCTTCTGCTGACATTTACTTTCAGTTCGATCTGAAAAAAGATGAGACATTAATGTGGGTTACTGACATGGGGTGGATGATGGGACCATGGATGGTATTTGGAGCACTATTACTAAACGCTAAAATGGGAATGATCGAAGGATATACAAGTGGAGATGTGATACAGAAGTTCGTTGAAGATATGAAGGTTGATGTTTTAGGAGTTTCTGCTAGTCTGGTTAGAGCGTTAAGAAGTCAAGGTAATTTTAATCTAAACGTTAGATTAACAGGTAACACTGGAGAGCCAATTGATCCGGAAAGTTGGTATTGGTTATTTAACGCTAGTGGAAAGAATCCCATTATAAACTATTCCGGAGGTACTGAAATCTCCGGAGGTATTTTAGGGAATTACGTTATAAAGAAGATAAAGCCTTCATCGTTCAATGGCCCTTCACCGGGGATTAATGCCTCAGTATTTAGTGAGGAAGGAAGAGAAGCTCCGCCAAACGTTGAGGGGGAGTTAGTTGTGTTAAGTGTTTGGCCAGGTATGACCAGGGGATTTTGGAGGAATCCAGAGAGGTATATTGAAACTTATTGGTCAGTTTGGAAGGATGTATGGGTTCATGGAGATTTAGCCTATAGAGACGAGGAAGGGTACTTTTACATCGTAGGTAGAAGTGATGATACAATAAAAGTTGCAGGAAAGAGAGTAGGTCCTGCCGAAATCGAAAGCGTGTTAAATTCATTTCCAAATGTAGTTGAATCAGCATGTATAGGAGTTCCAGATCCAATGAAGGGAGAGAAAATAGTCTGTTTCGTAGTCGCAAAGCTTAGCGGGATCGAAAAGGACTTGATAAGATATACGGAGGAGAAGCTGGGTAAGGCATTTGCACCATCAGAAATAAAGATCGTCAAGGAGTTACCCAAGACTAGAAATGCGAAAATAATGAGAAGACTGATAAGGGCAATATACTTAAATAAACCCTTGGGGGATACCTCTGCACTAGAAAATCCATCGGCTTTAGAGGAAATAAAGAGGGTAATCGGTTAGCTTATCTCTTCCGCTTTTATTTGTTTTAACGCCTTAAGAGCTTCATTAACGTGATTTGCTGGATTAGTTTGCGAATTATAAATATGCCTTATTATTCCCTTTTTATCAATAACGAAAGTAACCCTTGCTGGTAATATGAATCCTTTAGCACCGTAAAGTTCCCTGATTTTCTTATCTGGATCACTAATTAGAATAAACGGGAGTTTATACTTTTCCTTGAACCTTTTGTGAGATTCTATATCATCTGAACTAACTCCTATTACTACAACGTCATAATCCTTAAGGAGATCCCAATTATCTCTAAAAGCACAAGCTTCCCTAGTACAGCCTGGTGTATCGTCTTTAGGGTAGAAATAAAGGACTATATTGTGTTTCCCTATAAAGTCTGACAGTGAAATCTTCTCACCGTTGTCTGCAATTCCGTCAAATAGGGGTGCCTTATCTCCAACTTTGACCATAAATTAGATATATCTTTAGTGGTAAAAAACTCACCTTATAAAATTTTCTAATTTTACATAGTTAGTCAGAAAAATTTTGCCCTAAAAATTAGTCCTTTATCCTTAACTCCTTTAGTTCAAGTCCTACTCTTTCATAATCATTCTTGGCTTTCACTAATTCTGACCTGGTCGTAGTAAGCTTATGATTATATTCCCTAAATTATTATTTTCATGATAGTCTCCGGATAATATTCCGATAATTTGGAGATAGTTTTTAGCCGATTTCTCTGGATCGTTTTTAAAAACTTCTATTCCTTCTCTGTAAGCTTCTACTGCAATGTCTGCATCAACGTTAGGCTTTAAGTATATCATACAAGAAGGAGCCAATAGACATAATCTAGAGATATAGTCTGAGAAACTAATCCCTTTCATGTTAAAACCCCTCTCTTACCTCGATTCCTATTAATGCTAAGGAACCATTTTTAACTTCTAAAAGTGCTTCTTCGGGGGTTGTGTTAATAACCTCTTTTACTAAAAGTCTTGAATTGTAGTCAGCCAAGGTTGCTTTTCTTATAGTGTAGATTTTTTCTTGAGTCTAGATTTCCTACAAGGGAGTAGATGTTTATATAAATACCAGCTACTATTTCGTAACCTTTAGGTTAATTCGTAATTGAGTCTAGGGCAACATCTCCTATTTCATTGGTCTTACAAGAATTGTGTAATGTGAACTGCAATTTGTCCTTAATTACAAGATAGGAAATGATACGGGACCAGCTAAAGGTGCTGTTGCAAACATAATTTAAAACATTTAAAAGATTTTTCTCTTCCTCAAATAATCCCCTCTAAATTCTTCCTTATATACTCATCAAATTCCTTAGGTTTAGGCATTTTAATTTCTCTAATTTTATTTATAAATTCGTCTTTATTGTTTATTCTAAATAAAGCATTGAATCTCTTTTCAAACCCTATTGTAGAACTAGGTTTTCCACTTATCCCAATACCACATACTGAACCTGCAGTATGTGCTGGGTAAATTTCGACATAATCTGGCAATTCTTTTAGCTTACCTAGACTATAATATAAATTCTCTTCAGCATTCTCCCCACCTATATCGATTCTCCCTATACCACCTACAAACAATGTATCCCCAGTTAATACAGCCCATGGTTCATTCCAACTTTCATCCCTTCTTCTATCATATATTAGAACTGAAATACTGTCTGGAGTATGTCCAGGAGTATAAACTACCTTTATCTTAACATTTCCAGCCTTTATTTCCTCTCCATCCTTAATCCTCTCCACCTTAAATTTAACTTTTGACTCCTCATGATAGTAAACGTTAGCGTTAGTCAAAGACTGCAGTTTCTTAACACCAGATAAGTGATCTGCATGAGTGTGTGTATCTATTATGTAAGCTATTTTCATATCCCCTAGATCTTGGGCAAGCTTAACGATTTCATCTACCATTTCGTACTTAGGATCAACTACAAACAATTCACCAGCTTGAGTACAGCCAAAAACGTAAGTGGCGCAACCTCCATTTTTGCTTATAATTTGCCTGAATATCATCATTTATTTAAATATAAGTAATTAGATATAAGAGTTATTCACTCTTGTAAGTTAATAGATCAAAGTGTTCTTCTGCTTGGAGTACACATCCCTTACAAGAATTTACAACGATCTCATCTTGGTCATCGAAAGTAACCAATACTGAATCGTCAAATATTATAAATTTCGATTTGACATTTCTAACATATTTAATCTCAGCATTTAGACTTAAATTATTGGAAGAAGTTATTAAAGTTAAATTACCCCTATAGTTTTTAAGAATGGTAACTAACCACTCAGGCAAAATATCCCAGACGACCTTCATCTTGCCACTTTTCTCCGCTAATTCCCTTATTACCCTCATAACGGTCTTTTTACCTTTAATGTGTAAACTACGGTCGGCTTCTCTTTTTCTCTTTTCATTCCAAAGCGAAATAATATTACGTATTATATAATCTAATTCACTTACAACTTTATCCCTATATACTTTTAAAGATATTGAGGGATCTATTAGTTTGACTTTCTTCGGCCTTCCTTCAATTACCTTAACTAAACCCTTATCCTCTAACGACCTCACAACTTCATAAACTTTCTGATAAGGTATTTTAGCATTTTCTGAAAGTTCCTTCATCGTGGAGTTACAGAGATTTAATAAAGTTAGATAAACTTTGGATTCATAGACTGAAAATCCTAACTTTCTTAAGTTATTTTCTAATTCACTATCCACAGTGAATAATCGTTTTTATCCCTTTTAAATCTTAGTGCATGTAATGAATAGACAATTTATTATGTTTACAATATTAGTCTTTTTTACAGGATTATATTTAGGAACTCTAAGAATAGCTATACCGGTATTTGAGAAGCAAGTAAATATTCCAATAGCGTTGGGCCTATTATTACCATTAGTATCCTTTGGTTTTGTAAAAGGTGCGTTTAACTTCGTCGCAGGGAAACTCTCTGATGACTTAGGAAGAAAGAGAGTACTCATAATAGGCTGGTTAGTAGCGTTGATATCAGTCTCATTATTTTTCTCAATTAACATATATACCTTGGTTGCAATTTCGATTTTACTTGCAATAAATCAAGCCTTTACGTGGACTACTACTGTCACTTCGCAAATAGACATTAGCGGTAAATTGAGGGCAGGCTTAGCTACTGGAATAAATGAAATGTCCGGCTATTTAGGAGTCTCTTTCGGAAGTCTCTTCGCTAGCTCTTTGTTCAGGCTAAGTTATATTTTCATTGGAATAATTAGCTTGATAGCCCTAATTTTATCCTTTAACGTAATGGAGACCAAAACCTTAATACCAACCGGTTTATCAAAGAAGGACGATCATATAAATTACCTTTCCATTACCAGTATAGGCATCGCAGGACTCCTAGAGAAGTTTGTTGATTCCGCCTTCTTTATCCTAATACCCACATTTCTATTGTTACAACACTATGCCCTACTTCTAATAGGAATAACCGTATCTAGCTATACGTTTACCTGGTCACTTTCACAACCACTATTTGGATATCTGGCAGATGCTTACAATAAAAGAAGACAAATACTTGTAATAGGTTTTTTCTTAATGTTTTTAGGTTTCATAAAATATTCCGAATTTCCTATTTTATTTTCGATAATAGAAGGTATTGGTATGGGCATGATCTATCCTAATTTAATAGCTTTTGTTAACGATAGGATTAGCGAGAGTGTGAGAGGTAAAGCATTAGGCTATTACAGATTATATAGGGATAGTGGTTATGGTATAGCTGGCTTATTGCTTCCGCTACTTTACTCATTTTATGGATACGATTACACATTGTTAGTAGTAGGAATATTGCAAGTCTTATCTCTCCTTTTAGTAGCAAGAACTTAATTACATCTTTTCATAAACAGAATCTATTCTATAACAAAAAGAAAAACAAACACTAATCTCCAGACTAGTTAGCATAATATAATATATGCTCCTATGAAGCTCTTGCCAATCTGCATATCGCTACTATCATTTGAGAAAGCGGATAGTAAAAATACTAAACCTCCTATTACAGCTGGTACTAAACCTAGAAACCCAATCATAACTGCAATCAGTACATCTAATGTCTTTTTTGGACTACCATGAAAATACAATTATTCTCAGAATGGACACAAAATGAAAAACTAATAACCTTAAGGAAGGACAAGTAGCAAATTCAACCTCGATTTTGGAATAAATGATGGTAAAAATATAGATTACTTTCAAGTAGACTTTATATTTACACACACAGATTTACTTAAAATAAATAAGGGTTACCTCGATAATCGTTGACAGTAACTGAAGAAAGAATTGAAAGAGTTAAACATAAAATTACCCTAGATTTAGTCAGAGTTATATCTGAAAGAACTAGAAAAAGAGAAAAAGTTAATAGAGAGCTGGAGAGTGTGGTCAACAATTTAATTAATTTGAAAGTAATTGTATAAATTGCTTCTATTATAGAAATAAATCCTTTTATTTAGCGTAATACCTTTTTGGGTGAGCACGGGATTTTTATTGGTGAGCACTTGATGAACAGATGGAATATCCCCGTGCTCACCCAAGTTATTTTAATCCTAATGGAGTATATTAATCTTAAGCCCAGATTTCACGTTAGAGAGGAGGTCGCGTTAAGCCTAGCGAGCTATCTAGCTGGCTTATCCTCTTGGAGGACCACATTACCACACTCCACCTTGTTGTACTATTATAAGAGGCTTGGTAGAGTTAAGTACGTTGTGTCCTTGAGTCTTTACGCTATTGACGAGACTAAGGTTGTTTGCGTTAGGGGTAATTACTATTACGTTTGGATCGTTAGGGATGTTGTGACTAAGGCTATCCCCTTCTTCATGGTCACTAGCTTGAGGAGTGGTCTTCACGTGTTAATTGTCCTAGTTAACATGAGGGGGATTGAGGAAATTGCGAGTAAGTACTTTAAGAAGGTTGATCGAGTGGTTTACTTGCATGATGGTTTACCAGCTTATAATGCCTTTGACTGGTTTAATGTTGGGCACAAGTGGGTTACGTTTGGTAGGAGGGATTACGCTGAGCAAGGGTTTAGGACATTGAAGCATAGGCTCTCCTCTATGGACTTTCATTTCCCTTGGAGTTCAAATAGGTTAACGATTACGAGTTGGCTCTCTACCTTCTTCCTAATCTACAACATTCTTTACACTCAAGTGTATTTAGTGGATAGGGGAGTGATAATAAATGCAAATATCTCAAATGCATAAAATTGTTGACCACACTCGATAATAACATCACAAACCATATTAGTTTGTACCCATATTCCTCTCCTGTAGATAATCCTCCTAGTATACTCGCAGCATCAGCATCAGCCATCAATGCTATCCAAGCTGGTCCAAAGAGTTTCACAGAGTCTCTTATGCTAATCTCACATCACCCCACATAAGTAATTATAAACTCCTTTTTTAGGTAAAAAGCTATTATAATGAATAAAAACGCAAAAGCTGTATTCACTATGCATTCACTGGTATATTCTAATACTCACTAACTTATAAATGTTTTTATTTAAGAATCACTTTTATTTAGTATCGACTTCGGTTTCATCTTATCCTAGTCCTTCATTTTAACCTTACTTGGTGTGAATATTACTTAACGATTTATTTAGAATAACTCTTAACTAATAGTTAAAGCGACTTCTAATTAGAAAATTTTATAAATTAGAAATGAGTATAGTCTTTTAGGGTGTCTGAATGCAAGAAAAACCCCAAGAACCAAAGGTAGTCGGAGTCGAAATCTTGGAAAAATCCGGATTAGATGTGAAAAAGTTAATAGATAAATTAGTTAAAGCAACCGCTGCAGAGTTCACCACATACTATTACTACACTATATTGAGAATGCACCTAACTGGTATGGAAGGAGAAGGTCTTAAGGAAATAGCTGAAGACGCTAGACTTGAGGATAGACTTCATTTCGAACTAATGACACAGAGAATTTATGAACTAGGAGGAGGTCTACCCAGAGATATAAGGCAACTCGCTGATATTTCAGCGTGTGCTGATGCTTATCTACCAGAGAATTGGAAAGATCCTAAGGAAATATTAAAGGTTTTATTAGAGGCAGAACAATGTGCAATAAGAACATGGAAAGAAGTATGTGATATGACATACGGAAAAGATCCTAGAACATACGATCTAGCCCAAAGGATACTTCAAGAGGAAATAGAGCACGAAGCGTGGTTCTTAGAACTGCTATACGGAAGACCATCAGGCCACTTCAGAAGAAGTTCGCCAGGTAATGCTCCATATTCTAAAAAATAATAAAATGTAATTGTTTTTTATTATTATTATTTTTATTTCCCTATATTTTAGTAATGGTGATCATCTAATGCTAATAAAGGTCTGTAATATTTCAGACCTTGAAGATCAAAAACCTAAGAAATTTTCGATAAATAGTATAGAAGTATTAGCAGTTAAGATTAAGAATAAGGTCTTTGTTATCGATGCCTATTGTCCCCATAAGGGAGGAAATATGGAGTACGGAGATGTGGACGGATATAAAATAAAATGTCATTTACATGGATATGAGTACAGTTTAGAAAACGGTAAATTAGTATACAATCCTTACGGCAAATCGTCGGGATGGTATTTCTCACCTAACTTAAAGGTCTACAAAGTCGAGATAAAGGGTGAAGAAATTTTCATAGAAGTTTAAATTTCAAATTCTATTGTTCTAGCGTTTTGCACGATTAAACTGCAATAGGTTTCTTTTATTTGTTCATTGCATTCACTTCTATTCTTGATTTCAACAACATCCTTTAACTCCCTAATCCTCTTACTAATCCTATTGTAGTCATCTTGTGAGATAATTGAAGTTACTATTTTAGCCCCCTTACTCTTTGCCGCTAAGGCTGCTGCAATACTCATACTTTTTCTCCCTCCAGTTATATCTAGGTAATCTCCTTCATTCAATTGCTTTTTAACAAAATCCCTGACTTTTTTCAAGTCTTCTTCACTGTAAATATCTTCAATATCGAGTGGATGTTCACTAATTTCTACTTTAGGAAATTTTTCTTGAATACAACAGATGAACATCAGTCTTATTATTTTCCATGCTTTCTTTACTTCCGCATTCGATGTAGTTACCACTCTTATCTCATCAATAGTTTCTCCTTTTCTTACTAGGTAAAGAAAAGTTTCTATTACTCCTCCAGGCGAGGTTCCTAAAGTAGCTACTAATTTAACCATGCTAAGAGTTAAAAGTTGATTAAATATTTATTTTTACTGTTTTTTACCTCTACCTCTTAGGAATAGCACTAAGCCTACTAGCAACACAATTACACCAATAATAGCTAGAAAGAAACCAAGGCCCGTATATAGTGCAACGTTTACTAATGAAGAGGCTAACTCTTGACTCAAAATGTATTTCACTGAAATTGGAGCAGAGAGATTATTTACCATTATAGCATCGTATTTAGGACTTAATAACGCTATTACATATCCCTTTTCTGCTATTTGCGGTACCGATTGGTTCGTTCCATTTATTACTTGTAGTACCTTTAACACTTGTCCAGAGCTCGTATTGTACAGCAATATTGACAACTTAGTGGGTACACCTAAATCTTGTGATCCACCTGGTTGTAAAGTAGTTGCAGTTGCTGTGCTTAATGTGTTAATCACTTTAATGAGTCCAGTGGAAGCCAGATATCCTCCAATAAAGAACAATGCAATACCTACTATTAATATTATTACCCCTACTATTAGAACTGTTTTACCTATAGCCATAATTTAAAAGTTTAAAGGAAACTATTAAGTCTTTTCAAAAGCTATATTACGTCTAAAGGATTGGTGGACACGAACTCTATGTTCTTTATAACATATTTGCTGACACTCACACTACCGAAACTCTTCAGCTCCTTATGAACCTCAAACGTAACTATGGAAGGGTCGCCCAATTGATATAAGCTTCCCGGGTTTATTGCGATAGTTTCCCCTATTTTATCCATTGAGGTGCTTTCATGAACGTGACCATGGAGTGAAATAAGCGGCTGGAATTCGGTGATTAGATCAAGTACTGCCTTTGAACCAACGTGAGATTTCCTAATACCTATCTTTACATTATCCAATTTAGTATTCAAAGGAGGCATGTGAAAGTTTATAATCGATCTTTCCTTATCGGCATCCTTAAGTAATGATTTACCCTTTATGTATAATTCAGAGTCCGGAATCTCCCTATATGAATTTCCCATTGGAGAACCGTAACCTAATGAGACTATCTGAATCTCCTCTAGATTTATTACATTCTCATTAATTAGTTTACCTCCATAATTCTTAAGAATAGAGTCAAGTTGTGGTATATCGCCATGTGCTGGAGACCAAAATATCCTTTCTAAACGAAATACTTCATCTGATATTTTAACCCATCTTGACATTTGCTCAGTAACTTTTTCAACTAATAGTCTTTCCAGCTTACTCTTATCACTCCTTATATCATTAATTACCTCCTTCTTGTCAATTACTATATATTTTCCAGACCTTAACGCATCTTCATTTAGGTTATTCAAATTAACCTTCTTCCCATTTAGAAAATACTTTCCACCAACATCTTCTACAAATAATATCTCTTTAGCCATTAACCCCCCACTTACAATGAGATAGTCAACTTTCCTAGTTTTTGCAATATTTAGGGATCTCTTAAATGAATACTCCGACCCATGAACATCTGTCAAGAATCCTATCTTAAATTTAAAGACCATCTTATCTTAAATCTGTAATTACAAATTAAAAAATTAATTAGTCCTTTTTCTCCTTCTTTTCTATTACTTCCAGTAAGTAAACCCACGCTAAAAAACAAGGATCTACTTCTTGCCTTTTCTTTTCCTCACTCACTTTGAAACCCTCCTCAGAAAGTTTTTAACTCTTTCCCATGCGTCTTCCGAAGCTTCCTTATTAAATGAACGTCCCCTGTCATTAAAAAACGCGTGATAAGCTCCAGGATAAATTTTGAGCTCTAAATCCTTCTTATACTTTATTACCGCGGATATGAGATCTGGTAACCCCGCATTTATTGGAGGATCCTCTCCAGCGTACAGACCTAATATTGGTCCCCTTATTTTTTGAATCGCCTCCAACGGCTGTGGATTTCTGCCATAGAAAACTATTGTTCCATCTAAGGGTACTTCAGTTGCTAGCTGAAATGCTAAACCTCCACCCATACAGAAGCCCATACTAACTATTTTTTTAACGCCTTGTGAGCTTACGTACTCATAAGCCTTAATCGCGTCCTTTATCATCTGTTCTTCTGTCTTTTGTCTATTTAAAACCAGCAATTCAGCTACTCTTTTGCCTTTTTCGTCTAACGTTGACATTATCTGTTGATAGGAATTTGGATCATTCCTCTTCTCTGGTGGTATACTCCATACTTTCATCATTACATTCTGAATGTTCTCCTGATTTAGAACATCCTCATATCTAGTGTATAATTGTGGAGCGAGTGCCATGTAGCCCTCGTTCGCTAACCTTCTTGAAATATCTTTTATATTATCATTAAGACCCCATATTTCGTGTATTACTATTACTGCTAACTTAGGATTTTCTGGTGAAGCTAAGAAAGCCCTTATTTTAGCTCCTTCCGAATCGTAAAATATCTCCCTTTCCATATTAACTTTTAATGGTAAATGGTTTAAAAGTTAACTATCTATTTTTGTTAGATAAAAAATAATTAACTTTTAATTAAGCCAGAATATAGCAACAAATCATAAACCATTGCATAAGCATTATATGTTCCAGGACCTGTAACATAATTCCACCCATAGTGGGCTGGTAATGGATTATTTCCACTAGTTATTGGTATCCATGCAATCTTACCTACAAAAGTACCTAATGGAGATTCTATTACACCTTGATATGAAATATGATAGAATGCAAAGTTCAGAGCACCTAATCTAGTACCCGTTAATGCTATCATTGCAGCAGTCATTGGTGCTGCTCCACTAGTTCCATACCATACGAACAATTGGCCTTGGAATACAAGAGGTAAGCCGAAACCGAATTCTGGAATATTGTATCCACCTGCTGAGACAAATGCGATATCTGGATAAGTCCTTACGTTGGTTGGAGTAAATGGAATCAATGAAGTTATCTCGTAAATTTGTGCTGGATAAACTACGCTATTACCTCCAGTACTATAATCCCAGCCACTTATTTCTACAATACTACCATTCGATGACGCGTTAAGGAATATCCCACCTACAGACGTTACGTAAGGATCAGACTCAGGGTACCATATTGTATTATACGTTCCTATGTGAAAATTAGGAGGAGGATGATCACTCTCAAATCCCCAATCTCCAGAAGCTGCTAATACAGAAATTCCTTGTGCTGCAGCTTGCAACATTATGTTATTAATCATATCTAACATAGCGGGGTAGTAAGCTGCTAGAAAACTTTCTGGAACCGTTACGGAAATTGAAATAACATTCGGATTCAGATAGTTAACCATGTAATAATACTCATAATAATAGTTTAGTAGATTGCCCACTAACTGTGGACCACCAACATAACCATTACTGAAGACTACTGTAACGTTAGCTGCAGGAGCAAAGGCACCAGACCATTCCGCATCAAGCTCATTCTCTCCAGATTGGCCTCCGGTTGTAACATTACCTAAATATATAACATTTAAATGACCAGTTCTAGGAATATTATAAAGTTGCCAGAACAGATAGATGTCTGATACATTTATAAAGGACTCAGGTACCCCTTCAATCGCTATATTACTGCCATTGCCATTGTAACCATGTTCATAGGCCATTGTAAAGTTGAAATATTGCTCTATTGTTATTGGTGAGATTATTGCTTTTGAAACTAGCCCGCTTTGGGCTTTAACCATGGGTAAATGCCACGCTTGTACCACTACGCTGACTACCTTAGGATCTAGACTATCTATCCCAACTATTCCTAATACATATTTTCCAACATTGTATGGCAATGATGGAGTGACGTTATTAGAGTAGTAGTAAAATGGACCAATGTCCTTAATTCCCAGAAGACCAAACCAATAGAGGTTCTTAAAAGGATAATAATAAACGTTAATGTAAGTGTTAAACGCTTTCTCTATATTTCCCACGGTCCCATTAAATACTAGTATTAGACCATAATTACCTAAAAATTGTAAGTTATAAGATTTCAAATACTCTATTAATGAGTTCACATAGGACTGTGAAGGATAATAATATTCTCTAAACTGTAATGGACTCAACCAGTGATGGAACTGTGGAGCAGAGAGGTAAATTTCGTTAAGGTATGATTGTAAGGAGGATAAATTAGTGAAATTTAAGAGAACCGCTATGTATAATGTTTGACTACTGTTAAGAGGTTCCACAAATACCGATCCCGGAACTATTGAGTATTGTGGAGAAGATGTTTGTATATAGTAATATTCCCCTTGACTTTGTGCGATAGTCACTAAGAAAGTCACAGTACTTAGAATTAATATTAGAATTAACATTATCCTCCTTAGGATTACACTTTCATTATGCATATTATGCTTTATATATCATATAATATTAAATTTTATTCACATTTCAATTATCCCTTATGATCTACATATATTGAGTCCCAGAAGGACTTCTCATAATATTGAATAGTGTAAGCAATTCTTCTAAGCCTCTCAACTTTACTATTCTCAATTAACTTTACTATCCTATCCTCTAACTCCTTATAAGAACCTTTAAATGCATCAAAGAACCCTGTCTCCCTTATACCAAATTTCTCCTTTATTGCATCTCCAAACCTGGTTACAACATTAGCCCATACCGGTAAATTAACAATCCCAGCAAATAGGAATTCAGAGGGTTTTGCGTAATTAGCTAACCAGGATAAATAATGAGTATAGCTTATGGCTAGAGGAGAAACGTCATACAGTAGTGGATCCTTTACCTCAATTTTTAACTCATTCATAAGTTTCACTAACTCCTTTAACGCTTTATGATCACCGTCAAGTAATATCTTAAATATGTCGAGCTCATCTAAATTAGTACTCCTTGACAGACCTATTGCAAGTGATCTTAAATCGTGATTTACAATATACCACTGATTTATAACGAAACTATGAACTACTTCCTTTTTTAAGTCTTTCAATATTGGATGATTAATTATTTGCTCGTTTAATCCCTCTAATTCCTTCCTTATCTGTTCTAGTACATTCATAATTATAAATTACAAAGCTAGATTATAAATTATTTTATAACTCACTTATATCTAGGTATAATGAATTGCCTCTTTAACCAGATAAACTTTTATGTTAGTCAGTTAACCAACAAGTAATGAAAAGAATAGATGCGTATGATCTATTAATAGGAAAGGGTAATTACGTAGACGATATAACCTATAAAGGAAAGTACGCAGTATTCATCAGAAGTCCATACCCCCATGCCAGAATAATTAATATCAATAAAGAATATGCGGAAAGGAGAGGCGCGTTAGTTCTAACCGGTAAAGATTTAGTATCTAGAAGCGTTGAATCCGGTGAAAGAGAAGGAGCGAGTTTAACAACTCCATTAATGGCAATAAATAAGGCATTATACGTTGGCCAACCAATAGCTCTAGTTATTGCAAATGACCCATACGAAGCTACAGATTTAGCTGAACTTGTTCAAGTAGATTACGAACCATTGGAGGGCATAGGAAGTATTGAAAAATCTTTAGAAAATAAAGTATTAGTCTTTGAAGATTTAAAGACGAATGTAGTAAGAGAACAAACCTTTGAATTTGGAAAGATGAATACACAAGGTAGGCACTTAGAATTGGAATTGTATTGGTCTAGGAGTTCTGGTAACCCGATAGAGCCTAATGGAGCAATAGCAATCCCAACAGACGATGGATTAACCTTAATTTCGAATCAACAAGCAGGGAACGTAGTATCAAATGAAATACAAAAGGCACTAGGAGTCAAAGTAATCCATAAGAACGCTAGGCAAGGAGGAAGTTTTGGTGAGAAGTTCTCTTTAGTCAGATACTTGACGGTATTAGGCTTTGCAGCGTTAAAGTTTAAGGTACCAATTAAGTGGATCGAGACTAGAACAGAGCATTTAATGGCATCAAACGGAAGTGGACCAGAAAGGAAATTCAAAATTCACGCTTACTACTCCTCTGATGGAAGAGTAAATAGTTTAGATATCCACATATGGGAAGACGTCGGCGCCTCTAAAGATGCTGGTCAACCATTTAAACCTTTAGCGTTCTTGACGGGACCATACAAGATCGGAGGAATAAGATACACTGGTACCCTTGTTGCGACAAATAAGAACCCAGCAGGTGCGTTTAGAGGGGCTGGCACTCCACCTCATACTTGGGCATTGGAAAGAACAATGGATGCCATAGCTGACGATTTAGGTATTAGTAAAGCTGAAGTGAGAAAGATTAATGCAATAGATAGTTTCCCCTACGATAGTGGATTTGCATACTATGATTCTGGAAACCCAAGAGGCTTACTAGATTTAGCGTTATCAAGAAATGATATCTTTGCTATGAGGAATAAAAACACCGGGGTAGGTCTAGCACTATCAACAGACCCAAGTACGCCTTCTGGTAGTGAGAGAGTGAAAATTAAGGTTAAGAATAATAAAATTGTAATCGGTTTGGGATTTGGTCCTGAAGGTCAAGGTAATGAACATTCAGCAGTAGTAATAGCTTCAAGATTACTAGGAATAAGTCCCGAGGACATTAAATATGAGATCTTAGATAACACTGAACTACCAACATCCTTTGGTCCAGGAGGAAGTAGAATGGCGATTTACACTTTCGGTGCAGTTTCTGGGGCAGTAGAAGAGTTAAAGGCTAGATTAAGGAGAAAAGCTGAAGTTATCTTAAACGATAAAGTAATAGATTATAGAGATGGGTACTTTATAGGAGAAAATGGAGGAAAAGTTAGGATTACTTCGCTTGAGGGAGAAGAAGTCGACTTTACTTACACTCTGCAAGGTAAGTATAGATTCAATGCTTATCCATTCGCTTGCGACCTAGCAGTAGTTAGAATAGATGAGGGTAAGATAAAACCGATAAAGCACGTAGTTTACATTGATCCGGGAACTCCAATAGATGAGGATCTAGTAAAGGAACAAGTAATAGGAGGCACTGCGATTGGAATTTCTCTGGCGTTGTACGAGCATTACGTATACGATGAGAACGCTAACTTGTTGACTACTAGCTTAGCAGATTACGGAATGCCAACTGCTGCTGATTTACCGGAAATAGAGGTTAATATAGTTCCAACTCCTTCTCCCTCAACTCCTTATGGAGCTAAGGGGATAGGGGAAATCCCAGTGGGAGTAGCTGCAGCTGCAGTCACTAGCGCTATAGAAGACGTTATAAAGAGAAGGATAAATAAGGTTCCAGTAAGACTAGAAGACCTTTATTAATAAGAGCTTTGATATCATTTAAATTTATTTTTCGGAATATACTAGGTTTAGCCTATGAATATAATTTTCGACGTACTAAACGAGATCCATGGTTTTTTTGGTGCATTGTGGGCAGGAGCAGCATTACTTAACTTCTTAGTTAAACCTCAAGATAAGAGACAATTTGAGAGAATAGGTAGATTCTTTATGATAACGTCATTCATCACAATAATAACTGGGATAATAATTTTTGCATATATTTACCTAGTACCTTATCAAGGTAATCTATTCTTAGTTGCGGCAATTCTACGTTCAAGTATAGATATTAGGATAAGAGCCTTCCTAAACCTAATAGGGGGAGCATTTGGGTTATTGGCATTTGGAGCGGGAATGGTAATAAGTAATAGGATAAGACTTATGGTACGTGCTAAGGAGGGAGATGTAACGATACTGGAATTAAGAAATAGTGTAAGCAACTTATCTAAAATAAGCCTAATCTTCTTACTCCTCTCGTTAGCGATGATGATATTAGCTGGTTCAATAGCACAAGTTATATCTTAGAAAAAGATAAATGTAAATAAATGACGTTTGGTTATAGTTTTTACGAAAACAGTGTGACCTTTAATTTATGGGCTCCCTATCAAAGGAAAGTTAAGTTAAAGATACTAAACAAGGGAATTTATGAAATGGAAAGAGATGAGAAGGGATACTTTACCATTACGTTAGATAACGTGAGAGTTGGTGATAGATATAAGTATGTTCTAGATGACAACAGCGAAGTTCCAGATCCGGCTTCAAGGTATCAGCCCGAGGGAGTTCACGGATATTCTGAAATTATCTCACCGGAATTTGAATGGAATGATGAAAACTCCGTAAAGGTAAAAAGGGAAGATCTTATAATTTACGAGCTTCATATAGGTACGTTTACCTCTGAAGGTACCTTTGAAGGAGTGATAAAGAAATTAAACTACTTAAAAGAACTCGGAATAACTGCAATAGAGATAATGCCTATTGCACAGTTTCCAGGGAAAAGAGACTGGGGTTATGATGGGGTTTATTTATACGCTGTACAGAACTCTTATGGAGGACCAATTGAGTTTAAAAAATTAATAAATGAGGCCCATAAACTAGGATTAGCGATAATATTAGACGTAGTTTACAATCACGTTGGACCAGAAGGGAATTATATGGTAAAGTTAGGGCCCTATTTCTCAGAGAAATATAAAACACCCTGGGGCTTAACGTTTAATTTCGACGATGCTGGGAGTGACGAAGTCAGAAAGTTCATACTGGAAAACGTAGAATATTGGATAAATGAGTTTCACATTGATGGATTCAGACTTGATGCTGTTCACGCTATTATTGACAATTCTCCGAAACACATCTTAGAGGATATTGCTGATGTAGTTCATAAATATAATAAGATTGTAATAGCCGAGAGTGATTTGAATGATCCCAGAGTTGTTAATCCTAAAGAGAAGTGTGGATATAATATTGATGCCCAGTGGGTAGATGATTTTCATCACGCAATACATGCTTTATTGACTGGTGAGAAGCAAGGCTATTATAGTGACTTTGGTAGTATAGGTGATATAGTTAAATCGTACAAAGATGTCTTCGTATATGATGGGAAGTACTCAAATTTTAGAAGAAAAACTCACGGAAAACCGGTTGGCGATCTAGATGGTTGTAAGTTTGTAGTTTACATACAAAATCATGATCAGGTTGGCAATAGGGGTGGAGGAGAAAGATTAATTAAACTAGTTGATAAGGAGAGCTATAAGATTGCTGCAGCGCTTTATATACTTTCACCATATATTCCAATGATCTTTATGGGAGAGGAATACGGTGAGGAAAATCCGTTTTATTATTTTTCCGATTTTTCAGATCCTAAACTAATACAAGGGGTTAGGGAGGGTAGAAAAAGAGAGAATGGACAAGAGACTGACCCACAGTCTGACTCCACATTTAACGACTCTAAGTTAAGCTGGAAGATAAATAACGATATTCTTTCATTTTACAAGAGTTTAATAAAAATAAGGAAAGAGTATGGTTTATCTTGTAATAGGAAATTAAGGGTTGAGAATGGCGATCATTGGTTAACCATAAAAGGAAATGAATATTTAGCGGTTTACGTGTTTTCCAAATCGGTAATTGAAATGAAATATAGAGGGACTTTAGTTCTGTCCTCCAATAACTCTTTTCCATCACAAATTACAGAAAATAAGTACGAATTAGATAAAGGATTTGCTTTATATAAACTTTAGGGCAAGAGAGTTTAAAAATTCCTATTAATGATTATACTTTAGATGATAAGTAAAAACAAAATGGATGAGGAAGAGAAAAGGAGAAGAGAAGAAGTTAAAAGGTTGGTAGTGCTTTTGGCAATGCTAAGATAAAAGTTTTTTTAAAATCTAAATAATAGTGAGTATAATTATGTCAGTATTCTTCAGAACTAGAGATAGACCTCTACGTCCGGGAGAACCATATCCATTAGGTTCAAATTGGATTGAAGATGAGGACGGAATAAATTTTTCTTTATTCTCAGAAAATGCGGAAAAAGTTGAATTACTACTCTACTCACAAACAAATCAAAAGTACCCAAAGGAGATAATAGAAGTTAAAAACAGAACTGGAGATATTTGGCACGTATTTATTCCGGGACTGAGACCCGGTCAACTATACGCATATAGGGTTTATGGTCCATATAAACCGGAGTTGGGATTAAGGTTTAATCCAAATAAGGTTTTAATAGATCCTTACGCCAAAGCCATAAATGGTAATGTAATTTGGAACGACGCAGTGTTTGGTTATAAGATAGGGGATCAAAATCAAGATTTAAGTTATGACGAGAGAGATTCCAGCGAATATGTACCTAAAAGTGTCGTGATCAATCCATACTTTGAATGGGATGATGAAAATTTCATTAAGGGAAATAAAGTTCCATTAAAAGATACTGTAATTTACGAAGTTCACGTTAAAGGATTTACAAAACTTAGATTGGATTTGCCAGAGAACATAAGGGGAACTTATGAAGGTTTGGCTTCAGAACAGATGATCAGTTATCTCAAAGATTTAGGGATTACAACTGTAGAATTAATGCCAGTTTTCCACTTTATTGATCAAAGATATCTAATTGATAAAGGACTATCAAATTACTGGGGATATGATCCAATAAACTTCTTTTCCCCTGAATGTAGATATTCCAGTAGAGGCTGTTTAGGAGAACAAGTAATCAGTTTCAAGAAAATGGTAAACGAATTGCATAACGCAGGAATTGAGGTTATAATTGATGTTGTTTATAATCATACTGCCGAGGGGAATCAATTAGGGCCAACGTTGAGTTTCAGAGGTATCGATAATACAGCATATTATATGCTCCAACCAGACAATAAAAGATACTATTTAGATTTTACCGGAACCGGTAATACATTGAATCTTAGCCATCCTAGAGTAATTCAGATGGTTTTAGATAGCTTAAGGTATTGGGTCACAGAAATGCACATAGATGGCTTCAGATTTGACTTAGCGGCCGCTTTAGCTAGGGAATTGTACAGCGTTAATATGTTAAATACGTTCTTCATTACACTACAGCAAGACCCAATATTGTCACAAGTAAAACTAATAGCTGAACCGTGGGATGTGGGACAAGGAGGATATCAAGTAGGCAATTTCCCGTATCAATGGGCGGAGTGGAATGGAAAGTATAGAGATACAATAAGGAGATTTTGGAGAGGGGAAGCATTACCATATAGTGAGGTTGCTAACAGATTATTAGGCTCACCTGACATCTACTTAGGTAATAACAAAACACCATTTGCCAGTATAAATTACGTAACTTCACACGATGGCTTCACATTAGAAGATTTAGTTAGTTATAATCAAAAGCACAATGAAGTAAACGGTTTTAATAATCAAGATGGAATGAACGAGAACTATAGTTGGAATTGTGGTGCTGAAGGACCTACAAATGATCAAAACGTAGTAATATGTAGGGAAAAACAGAAAAGGAACTTCATAATAACGTTGCTAATTAGTCAAGGAACTCCTATGATATTGGGAGGAGATGAGTTAAGCAGAACACAAAGAGGAAATAATAACGCCTTCTGTCAAGATAATGAGATAAGTTGGTTTGATTGGAATTTAGATGAGAGAAAAACAAAATTTTTGGAGTTTGTTAAAAAGATGATTCAATTTTATAGAGCACATCCGGTATTTAGAAGAGGAAGCTATTTCCAAGGAAAGAAACTATTTGGAATGCCATTAAAAGATGTAACATTTTTCACTCCAGATGGGAAGGAAGTTGATGAGAAAACATGGAATTCCCCAACACAAACGGTTATTTTCGTGTTAGAGGGAAGCGTAATGGATGAAATCAATAGATACGGAGAGAGAATTGCAGATGATTCCTTCTTGATAATTCTTAACGCAAATCCTAATAACGTAAAAGTGAAGTTTCCAAAAGGTAAATGGGAACTAATCGTTAGTTCTTATTTAAGAGAGGTAAAACCAGATGAGAGAATTGTGGAAAGTGAAAAGGAACTGGAAATTGAGGGAAGGACAGCATTAGTTTATAGGAGGATAGAACTATGATAATAGGCACGTATAAAGTGCAACTCAATAGAGAATTCAATTTTTATAATTTAATAGAAAATATGGATTATTTTAAAGAATTGGGAGTATCACACCTATACCTATCCCCAATACTTAAAGCCAAACCGGGAAGCACTCACGGTTACGATGTAGTAGATCATAGTAAAATTAACGAGGAATTAGGAGGAGAAGAGGGATACTTTAAACTAATTAAGGAAGCTAAGAGTAGAGGTTTAGGAATTATACAAGATATAGTGCCAAATCATATGGCAGTACATCATACTAATTGGAGACTCATGGACTTGTTAAAGAATTGGAAAATTAGTAAATACTATAACTATTTCGATCACTATGATGAAGATAAAATAATTCTTCCAATTCTTGAGGACGAATTAGATGTCGTTATAGAAAAGGGATTGATAAAAGTAGATAAGGATAAAATAGAGTACAGGGGACTTATATTACCAATAAATGATGAAGGAGTCGAGTTCTTGAAAAAAATTAATTGCTTTGATAATTCATGTTTAACGAAAGAGGATATAAAAAGACTGCTATTAATGCAATATTATAAGTTAACTTACTGGAAGAAAGGTAGCCCAAATTATAGAAGATTCTTCGCAGTAAATGATTTAATAGCAGTTAAGGTAGAATTAGACGAGGTATTTAGAGAATCACATGAGCTAATTGGTAAGCTACCTATAGATGGTTTGAGAATTGATCATATAGATGGACTATACGATCCTAAGGAGTATTTAGATAAGTTAAGACAGCTAGTAGGAAATGATAAGATAATATACGTAGAGAAGATATTGACAATTGACGAGAAATTAAGAGATGATTGGAAAGTAAACGGTACAACTGGATATGATTTCTTAAATTACGTTAACATGCTATTAGTAGATAGAAACAGCGAGGAGGAATTAACTAAGTTTTATGAGAGTTTCATAGGAAGGGAAATTAATATAGACGAGCTAATAATACAAAGTAAACGATTAGTAGCAAATCAATTGTTTAAAGATGACATAGAAAGGCTAAGTAAGTTGTTGAACGTTGATTACAATTATCTGGTAGATTTCCTAGCATGTATGAAAAAGTATAGGACATATGTACCATATGAGGACATTAACTCAATAAGGGAGTGCGATAAGGAGAGAAGGATAAAAGATGTAAAGAAAATTATGAGACTACAGCAATATATGCCAGCAATCTTCGCTAAGGGATATGAGGATACCGCTCTCTTCATCTACAATAGGTTAATCTCACTGAATGAAGTTGGTAGTGACCTAAGAAAATTCAGTATAAGCTTAGAAGAGTTTCATAACTTTAACCTAAGCAGAGTTAATACCACATCAATGAATACTCTCTCTACGCATGATACTAAATTCAGTGAAGACGTTAGAGCTAGAATTTCAGTGCTATCTGAAATACCAAAGGAATGGGAGGAGAGGGTAATATATTGGCACGATTTATTAAAGCCAAGTATAGATAAAAATGATGAATACAGATTTTATCAAACATTAGTGGGATGTTATGAGGGATTTGATAATAAGGTAAGGGAGAGAATAAAGAGCCATATGATTAAGGTCATTAGAGAAGCTAAGGTACATACAACATGGGAAAATCCAAATACAGAGTATGAAAATAAAGTTTTGAATTTCATAGATGACACATTTGAAAATGTAAGTTTTAGAAAAGATTTTGAAAAGTTTGAATTAAAAATAGCTTATTTCGGCTATATGAAATCATTAGTTGCTACAACACTTAAATTCCTTTCCCCCGGTGTTCCAGATATTTATCAAGGAACCGAAGTTTGGAGATTCTTACTCACAGACCCAGATAATAGAATGCCAGTGGATTTCAAGAAACTAAGAGAATTATTAAATAATTTGACTGAAAAGAAATTGGAACTTTCAGATCCAAGAGTTAAAATGTTTTACGTTAAGAGATTGCTACAGCTTAGAAGAGAGTATTCGTTAAATGATTATAAACCGTTACCCTTTGGTTTCCAGAGGGGAAAAATAACTCTACTTTTCTCACCAATGGTGACTAGGGAGATTAGAGAGAAGATTATTATAAGGCAAAAGAGCCTTGATTTGATTAGAAATGAGGAAGTTAGTAGTGGAGAGTACAATCTGAATGACTTAATTGGGGAGCATAAAGTTATCATATTGGCTCAAAAAGGTAAGTGAACTACTCCACCCTTGCGGACGGAGCATCCCCACCTCACGATGAGGATTTCCTGCTTCTTCCGGGAAACTTGCTATACACTCCCTCTGAGAAGGGAATGTATAGTAGAGGTTTCCCGTCCACAGGCACTAAGGGCAGTCCCGACCCCGCACAAAGAATATTTAGAGAAGCATTATAATCACGATCTGCCACCCAACCACAGCTTGGACAAACAAATGTTCTGTCAGCAAGAGTAAGGTCGTTTCTCACATAACCACATCTCGCACACATCCTTGACGTGTTTCTTGGGTCTACCTTCACCACCCTCCTACCAGCTCTTTCAGCCTTGTAGGAGAGGTGATGAAGGAAGAGGGAGAAGTTTGAGTGAAGAATATGCTTCCTAAGGGTCTTGCTTTTGGGTCTCTCTACCATTTGTTTAGTTTCCAGATCTTCAACGTAAATCTCGTCATATTGTTCCACTAGCCATGCGGTTATCTTGTGTATGTAATCGTTCATAACGTTCTTGGCGTGTTCGTGAAGTTTTGCGAGCTTAACCCTAGTCTTTTCATAGTTTTTAGAACCTTTCTTTTTCCTAGATAATATTCGTTGGACAAGACGTATTTTCTTCTCGATCTTGTCGAACACTTTTGGATTTTCTATAACAATACCATCTGATGTTGTAACTAGTTTATCAACACCAACGTCAATGCCTACTCTCTTACCGTTACTCGGTAATGGTTTCTTTTCAACCTCAGTTTGAAATACAGCATACCAGCCTGTAGCATTTTTCACTATAAGTACTCCCTTTACTCTCCCTTCTAAGGGTCTGTGAAAGAGTACCTTTACGGAACCTATCTTTGAGAGAATTAGCTTATCTCCCTCAACCTTGAAACCAGATTGATTATAGTTTATGAACTTGAGGATCTTCTTATATCTGAGCTTACCAACTTTCTTTCCTTTCTTCTTGAGTTCGTGAAGTGCTCTAATATTATACCATAATACATTGTTTACCATTTGGAGAGCCTTTGAGTATACCAGTTCCTTTCCCTCCACTTTCAAGTCCTTGATCATTGCTTGTGTATAAACTGGAGTTACCTTCTTTCCCTCTCTTCTCGCTTTCGTAATAACGTCTAATAACGTGTTATAAACTTTTGCTTCAACTTGCATTACTCTGAGGAGTTTCTCCTCTACTTCTTTAGACGGGTAAATCTTGTACTTGAAGGATAGTTGTACTACGTTACTCTTTTCCTTGGCTCTCCACATAGTTCTCCTCTAACGTAACTTGTCCGCTAGTTGCCAAGAAGTAGGATGGGGACCATAGATGCCCCTTCCATAACTTCTCCTTAACTTGTGGAAATTTTCTCTGTATCTCCCTTGAGGTTATTGTCTTTATAGCGTTTATGTACCTTGGTATGTCAAGGGTTGGTTTAGCCTTAAATAACATGTGGAAGTGATCCTTGTCGACGCCAATGTCTATAACTTTGAATGTATTGCTTATTTCATGAATTGTTTCTTTTAAGAAATTTACGATCTCTTCATTGTCGAACACCTTCCTGCGGTACTTCGCTACTTGGACATAATGGTAATAAAGTGAGTAAACTGAATGTGCATTTCTGTTCAATCTGTACCGCAAGTTATAGCTGTTTTATGAAAAGTATAAAAGTCTTTATATAAGGGGATCTCTCACGGAAGGGGACTTTCGCTCCCTTAACCCCCATAAAGTTAAAGCTGTTTCAGTGCTAACTCTATCGCCATGTCTAATTGAGTATCTCTACTATTTGCGTAATCCTCAGGTTTAATCTCAACAACAATATCTGGATCCACACCATAATTTTCTATACCGAAACCTACATCCTCAAAGTTAACAGCAAACTCTGGTTGGCTAATATAAGTCTTATCCACTAATCTATATCTAGGTCTTATACCGACAACACCTCCCCAAGTCCTTCTACCGATAAGTACTCCTAACTTGTACTTCTTGAACAAGAATGAAAAGATATCACCATCAGATCCAGCATGCTCATTAGTTATTCCCACTAAAACCTTAGGAGATGAGAAGTAAGGCATGGGTATTGGTTTTCCATTTCTAGGATAATCATAGCCTACTCTCTTCAAGAGTAACTTCTCTAAGAGTAATCCAGAGACGAAACCACCCCTATTGAACCTAACGTCAACAACCAACCCTTCTCTATGGAATTCAGACATGAAAAGTCTATAAAATTCAGCAAACCCTTGATACATCATATCTGGTATGTGAATATACCCTAACCTACCCTTGCTTTTCTCATGAACGTATTCCCTATTCTTCTCAACCCAATACCTATATATTAAGAACCTTTCATCTTTTAACACTTTAACCGTAACGCGCTTACTCTTGCCCTCAGTAGTTATTACGTCAAGAATCACTTGATCCTTATTTATTAGATGAGAGTAAATGTTATCATTCGCCTCCTCTCCATCAATAGCCTTTATACAATCTCCAACGTTTAATTGAACACCAGGATCCCTTAATGGACTCCTCTCATTCTCGTTAGTGGAATCCCCAACATAAATCTTTGTAATCCTGTAGCATTTATTATTCTCATCATACTCAAACTCAGCACCTAAACCACCAACTGACAACGGTTCTGGAGTATCATAATCGTATGCTGTTTCATAAGAATGGGAAGTCCTCGTCTCACCTTGCATCTCTTGAATTATATCGGAAAGCTCAAACCTAGTACTTATCCTATCTAAAAGTCTCTCGTATTTGGGCAACACAGAATCCCAATTCTTTAATCTTTCCTCATTCCAATAATTCTGTTTCATCAACTTCCACGTTTCTTTAAGCATTTGTCTCCATTCCTTCTCTGGCTCAATGTAAACCTTAACTCTAGATAAATCTACTACTCCACCTTTCCTTCCAGTTGAGTTAAGATCTGGTTTAGTATTAACGTCAAATAGTCTTAGATTATCCTTAAGCATTAAAAGTATTTTACTTTTATCGCTAGACAAGGAGAAGCTTGACACATTATCTGCATATAGTTCCTTTGTCTTATTCTCTAGGTCATAAACCTCTAACCTACCAAATACATCTCCAGTCTGTGACCTCAGACCCCTTATCGGATAGGAAAATAGGAAGATCTTATTGTTCTTAGCTCCAGCTATTTGCACGTAATTTTCCTCTTCAATTGGGAATGGAACTACCCTATCTTCAATTCCTTCGATTATGACGTTTTTATCGTTAATACTAGCCTCATCTAATGGTTGATTAAAGGGGGAATAGTAATTTCCTAAAACTACTAGGTATGGTTTAACGACTCTCTGGAAACTTAAATTAAATATTACCTTATCGTTAGTTGGATCCAAATGCCTAGCAGCCAAGAAATATAAATATCTACCATCTGGATCAAATGATGGCGAAAAATCATACCCATAGGGAGTTGTTATCCTAACAACCTTCCCGTCAATGTGAGCTAGCTTTATTGACTGAGTATAATAGCCTTCTGGAAAAGCATAAGCAAACCACTCACTATTAGGATGCCAATCAAATTCTAAAATTAGATCGTATTCACTTTTATCTATTAGTCTAGCATTATCGTTATCAATCTCGTAAACCCACAACTCAAGTTTATTGTTAGATAATAACACTTTCTTACCATCTGGAGAAACTTTGACTCTCTCTATCCTACCAAAATCCCTATTTATTACCTTCTCGCTTCCATCCTTACCTAAAATCACCAATTTGTCCTCATCGTTTACTCCTATCACATCGCCATTAGGCAAAACTTGTATCTGCCTATATTTTACACCTTGTTTCTTGCCTAATTGAACTGCAGGTCCATCCCATGGTCTCATTAAAAATGCCTTACCTCTGGTTACTAACGCTATATAATTACCGTTTACAACAGCCTCATTCATGTACTCTATTACACTTACGAATTTTGGTTGTCTCTTCTTCCTGTCAGTAGGTAAGTCAATATCCAATTTAGATAAACTGTCCTTTTCTGGATCGTATAAATATATGTCTCCAGCGTTTTGAAAAACAATCTTCTTACCATCACTACTAGCATTTCTACAATAGTAATCAGTGAAATTAGTATGCCTCTTTAAATCCTTACCTTCTAAATCAACGGAATACAAGTTACTAATTCCCTCATGATCAGACAAGAAGTAAACCCTATTCCCAACTATCATAGGCCAACTAACGTTACCATCTAGACTAACAAACTTCTCAAAGGTTTTACCGCCATTACGAGAAATCCATAATTCACCCTTAGTACCACCCTTATATCCTTTCCAATTTGGTAAGTCTTGATAACCTCTGGCAATTACTATTACATCGTCCTTAATTACAATGTTGGATAACATACCAAAAGGCAATTTCTCTGCCACTCCGTTATTTACATTCACCTTATACGCCTCAGTCCATTGAGCAAAAGGAGTGTGAAAATCAGTTATGACTATAATCTCGTCTTCTGAAATCCAACCAACAACCCTACTATTCCTACTTCCAAAGTAAGTAACCCTCCTAGCTTGTCCATCTTCGACAACGTAGATATCTCCACCTTGCTTTCCGCTCTTAAGCCAAATAACAGTAAATGCAACTTTTTTACCGCTTGGACTTATTTTAGGCCTTATGGAAACCCCTAAACCACTTGTTATCCTGATTGGTTTCATGTCTTTTAACGAAAGAAGCCATATATCATCATCTGAAGTAAAGGCTATTAGATCCCCTCTAATATCGGGGTACATGTAGTATGCCTTCATATGATAAGGTATAATTTAGAGTATAATAGTGTTTTTCCACAAAACTCTTTTACTTTAAACGAATCCTTATCGTAATGAGACCTTATGTAATAATTTTTAGCACAGTATCAATGGATGGTAGACTTGCAACTAAAACTGGTTATAGTAAATTAAGTTGTCCTTATGATAAACAAAGACAACATGAGCTAAGAAGCGAAGTTGATGCAGTAATGGTAGGAGCTAATACAGTAAGAGTAGATAATCCATCATTGACAGTTAAGTACGCTAAAAATAAGAGAAATCCCATTAGAGTAGTGGTATCTGGAGATTTTAATTTAGATCCTTCGTATAAGATATTCACTACACCTCCCTTAACAATAATTTACACGTCCAAATACGAAAGGGAAAAAGTTGATGAGTTTAGTAAAAAAGGAGTTATTATTAGGAAATTCGTTAATTTGGAAGACCTTTTAGGAGATTTATACCATAATTTTAATGTTAGAAAATTGATGATTGAAGGAGGTGGACATCTAATATGGTCATTTATAAGAAACGATCTCTATGACGAAATTAGAATAACAATTTCCCCCAGAATTTTTGGAAATGGAGTCAGTTTTGCACAAGGAGAGGGATTTATCGACGAGGACTCTCCAAAACTTAAGCTAATTGATGCCAAGATTTGCGAATGTGGGAATGAAGTTCATCTTATGTACAAGAAATAGATTTACCAGTCTAAGTTGTGCAATAATTACAGGAAAAGCTTATAAAAATAAATATTTTTAAGTTTTCATATGGATAGAGGTAAAGAATCATTAAGAAAGGAACTTTCTTTATTAAATCTAACAATAATGGGAGTCGCAGGTGCAGTGGGAACTGGAGTGCTATTCAGTTCAGCAGCTATGGCCGCAAATGCAGGTCCAGCCCTAATAATTTCGTGGATTTTAGGAGGCATCTTCTACTTCTTTGTAGGCTTAACTTACATCCAATTAGCTTTAAACTATCCTGAAGCCGGAGGACCTTCTAGATATTCGATCTACTCCCATGGAAAAGTGGCTAACATGATAAACGCGTTTTCAGATCTAATTTGGTATTTATTTATTCCACCTATTGAGGCAATTGCGGTAGTCTACGGAATTAACTACTTCACATCATCCAAACTAGCCTTAGTAAATCCACAAGGTATACCAACAACAATTGGTGCATTTTTGGGAGTTATACTAACATTATTGTTCGTGCCCTTTAACTACTATTCGGTTGGAACATTTGGAAAATCAACAACGTTCTTCGGAATATTCAAAGTGTTATTATACCTCATAGTAGGATTTGGCTTTTTAGCCTTATTATCTCATTTATCCAATTTCACAGCATATGGTGGATTTGCCCCTTTTGGAATTCTCGGCATATTTTCAGCAATTCCCCTAGCAATGTTCGCCTTTGGAGGAATAAGAGTTATACCAGATTATGCAGAGGAAACTAAGGATTATACAATATTGAACAAGGCGATATTATATACAGTTCTAGGACAAACTCTAATTTATCTCTTGTTTTCAGTGGCGTTTGTAGCATCTATTGATTGGAAGAGCTTAGGGATAAGTCCGGGTAATTGGAGTGCATTATCTAAAATTTCTGGAAACCCATTCATAGATATCGCAGGTAGCAGTAACGTATATTCCTTATTACTTTTAACTGCAATAATAGGAATAATAGGACCATTTGTAACTGGATATATTTACATGGGAGCTGGAATGAGAATATTATTCGCAATGGCTAGGTCTAAGTACGTCAGTGAGAAGATGAAGGAACTAAACCAATATTCAGTTCCCCTATGGGCTCTAATAGTATTTGCCATAGTTGGGGCATTAGTTGCATATCTGTCATCACCAGTACCCACAATTTACGGACTAATTTCAGATGCAGTAGTTGCTGGATATATAGGGTTCTCAGCCTCACCGGTAGCCCTTGTAGCATTAAAAAGAGAAGGGAAATTAAAGGAGTACATTCCGGGTAGTGAAATATTCTCGCCTTTAGCATTTATCTTTGCATCATTAATAATATTCTGGAGCGGATGGCCATCTGTACCTTATGCAGTGGCGTTATTAGCAATTGTTAGCCTAATCTTTTCAATAATATACAAAATAAGGGAAAACGCAGTAAACGCGTTATGGTACATTGGATACATAATAACCTTATTAATAATGACATATATTGGAAGCGATGGAGCGTTGAACATAATAAACTTCTATTACAGTAGTGCAATAGTAGTAATAGTTGCCATCATCTTCTACTTCATTGGAGTTTATTCAAGAATACGTTACAATAGAAGTTAAACCCTATGTTTTTCCAAAACATTTTTCTAACTTTTTAGGAAAAATGATAACAAACCAGCTATAAGCTCAATTATAACTACTATTACTACTCCATCAACTATAGTTGAATTATCGCTGAATAAAACTCCAACTGTCACTGGAATTATTGAGACTCCAACATTCGTTATCACACTATACATGGAAGTAGCGAAACCAGCCTTGCCTGGATCATTCACATAAAGAGTTGTCGAAGCCATAGCCATTGACCAATAGGCATTTCCGAAGAAGCCAAATAGAAAATAGCCCAAAGCTATTAACGGGAAATTAACGGTAAAAGAAATTGAAACTGCAGAGATAATCGAAGATAAAAACGTTAATACACCGGTTAATATTAAACCTAATCTCAGCCTATTTTCCAACAAGGATGGCAGTATTATAGCACCAAGCCCCGAGCCTAGAAAGCTAAGACCAGTTAGAAAACCTCCCATACTAACTGCTAACGGAGTAATTACACCGTGAATCTGCAAAACAGTTGAAGCAATACTACCTAGCATCACTGAAATAGACGCAACAGCTAATCCAACATACCAATTCTTAATCATTCCCGGAGTAAAACTACCTTTAAGGGATCTCTCATAATCACTAGGATAATTCCTCAAAGATGGGATAATCAAAACCAGCGCTATTAAGGCTAAAATCGCAGAGAGCATTAGAGTTCCTCTTAAGCCTATGAAAGAAAATATTGACGGACTGAAAAATGAGCCTAATGCCATTCCAATAAATAGGATACCAACGCTTACTCCAACAATAGTACTAGCCCTTCCTTTAAACATTGACCTTGCTATACTTCCAACTGGCGCAACTGCTAAAGGATAAGCTACTGACGCCACTATTGCGAAGAGGAAGAAAGTAGGAAAGCCATTAGATAAAGCCCTACCTAAAAGTCCTATAAAGGATAAGACGGATGAGATCAATAAAACGCTTCTAGTGGTGAATTTAGCCGATAAGAAACCCGCTAATAAGCCCAGAATAGCCATGCTGTAGCCATAAGATGATATGATAAAAAGAATTGAGCTTAAGGGAACATTAAAGTAATTTTCCAACACTGGTACCAATGGTGCTAAAGAAAACCACCCAAAACCTATTGTGAAGATTAAAAACCAATACGGTACTATTCTCGTTTCCATCAACCCAAATAATAGAATTGAGTAAAAAAGTCTTACTCTATGCTTCTATATAGTCTACGTAAATTAATTACTTAAAAAGTTAACTAAAAGATAAAGAGACGTAAAACGAATTAACTATATAGATTATATATAAAACATGTCAACATATAGATTTTATACGATATTCTTAATACCCCTCATAAAAACTTTTACTCATGAACATAAGCGATGTATTCAAACCGTTAGATGAAGCAAAGTTCAGTTGGTTCCACGTGAAGTCACTAATAACAACTGGAATGGGAGTTTTCACTGACGGATATGATCTATCTTCTATTGGTATAGTACTTCTCTCAGTACTAGCGTCATTTGGCATAACTAAAAACAGTCCAAACTATGTAGAAGTAACATCCTTAATAAGCGGTTCTGCATTAATTGGAGCTGCAATTGGTGCAATACTTTTCGGTTTCTTATCAAACATGGGTAGAAAGAAGTTTTATGGAATTGACGTTACACTGATGACAGTTGGAGCATTGCTACAAGCGTTCGTACAGAATCCCCTTGAATTAATAATAGTTAGATTTCTTTTAGGATTAGGAATCGGTGCAGATTACGTTCTCTCGCCAACGATAATGGCCGAACACAGCAACGCTAAAGATAGAGGAAAAACCTTAGTATTAGGTTTTGGACTATTCTGGGGTTTCGGAGCTAGCACAGCTGCTGGGTTATATCTTATACTACAAGCATTGGGACTGCCTTTAGACCTTATATGGAGAATCGTATTAGCGTGTGGTGCTATTCCAGCAGCTTCCGTAATATATCTTAGAAGAAAGATTCCTGAAACTGCAAGGTATTTAGGTAGAATAAAAGGCGACTTAAATGAGCTTAGAAATGTAATTAAGAGCGTTGCAGGAGTAGAAGTTAATACTACAAGAGACGTTAAGGACAATGTCAAATCATTAAAATACTTTAGAATGAATTGGAGATTAATATTAACAGCCGCAATTTTATGGTTCCTATTTGATATCGTAGCATACGCGGGAATTCTATTTGGACCCAGTTTGATAGCGAATAGTCTAGGTATAAATTCCGAATATTCCAATTATTAGTCGAGGGAGCTTTCGTCATTCCGGGTGGAGTTATAGCTCTTATACTAATAGATAGAGTTGGCAGGAAACCATTACAAGTAGTTGGTTTCATAGGAATGGCACTATCCTTATTATCCTTTGCGTTTTACAAAAACATTGGTGTAAAATTCAATCCATTAATCGCTTTCTTCTTATACGGACTTAACAACTTTTCATCACAAGCTGGACCAGGTTCAGTATCAGCAGTTGGAATATTAGGAGTAGAGTTAGCTCCAACTAAAATAAGAGGAGTAGCACAGTCGATCACCGTAACTGCGGGAAGAATAGGAGCTGCATTAACTTCATTCGTATTTCCATCGCTTTTCGCACTTTATGGCGAATCCTTCGCAATAACGTTCCTAGCAATAGTAGCGGGTATAAGTTCAATAATAACTTTCCTACTTATACCAGAGACTAAAGGCAAACCTTTAGAGGAGACCTCAAGAGAAATACAAGTATTAAAAGCTTAACTTTTTTCCACAAATGGTTTTTTTCAGTCCCTACATTATGATGATTAGGCTTTTTTAACTAAAAGAACTTATAACCAATATGCACCATCATCATGGGCATTATTACCCTCCAGAAGATTTTAGACGTACCTTTGAGAGACCAGAGGAATTTCTACCAGAGGTATTTGAGGGAAAGAAAGGAGTTATAGTAGATTACGGCTGTGGAAATGGGTTCTACGCTAAATATTTGCTAGAATACGCTACCAAACTATATTGCATTGACATAAACGTTATTGCCTTGGAAGAGGTTAAAAAGAAGTTCAAAAGTGTAATAACCCTTACGAGCCCTAAGGAAATCCCAGATAATACAGTTGACTTCGTTTTGTTCGCTAATTCATTCCACGATATGGATGATAAGCATGACGTTGTAAATGAGGTTAAGAGAATCCTAAAGAATGATGGCAGGGTTATTATTATAGATTGGAAAAAAGAGAATACTGGATTTGGTCCTCCATTAAGTATTAGAATGGATGAGAAAGATTACATGAAATGGTTTAGTGATTTTATAGTAGAGAAGAGATTTACACCAACACCCTATCACTTTGGATTGATACTGAAGAGAAAGACTAGTTGATATACTAATACACTTACTAGTATACTAGGTTTGTAGAAATAAAAATACTAAGTCTTTTTAGCAATTTTGGGCTATACCAAACTGTTGAGATGCGTGGAGTATTATCGATTTGCGTATTACTTAACAATTATTAAAAACCATTTCTTTTTATTTATATTCCTTTAAATACCTTACGAATAATGATAAAGCTTCACTTAAAAACTCTGTATTTACACTTCCCAAACCTATCCTGACGTAACCGGGCATTTCAAAGCACTCTCCAGGGTTAACCAGCACGCTATATTTCTCAAATAATTTCTCACTGAAATCGTAAGTGTTCCTAACGTTCAATTTGAGATATGCTAGTACTGTAGCATTAGGCTTAACCCACTTTACGTCAACATCACTAATCAATCTTTCCATTAACCTCATGTTATTTAACGCAATCCTCCTCGCCCTATCCATGAATTTCTCCCTCTCTAAGAGCACGTTATATGCAATTTCTTGCCCTATAACTGAAGGGGAAATTGAGGTGTAATCTCTAAGACTCCACATCCTATCTACTAACTCTTTACTTGCTACAACCCATCCTATTCTTATCCCCGGCAATCCATAAACTTTCGACATGCTGTTAGTACTTATTGCTTTATCGTATAGATCAACAAAGCTAGGTCTTACGTTCCCATCATGCTCTAAACCCCTATAAACCTCATCAGCTATTATTGTAATGTGGTTATCCTCAGCTATCTCAACTATTCCCTTAATTTCACTTTCTGAAAGAGACATGCCAGTGGGGTTATTAGGGTTTGTTATTACTATAGCCTTAGTGTTTTTACTGACCATTTCATTGAGCTCGTTTAGGTCTAATTTGAAATTATCCTTAAGCCAAATGTACTTTAATCTGGCGTTTATTCCCCTTAATAATCCCGGGATTTGCATGTAGTTGGGCATTTCTACAATTACTTCGTCACCGGGATTTATGATGGAGAGGATTGTCAGATAGTTAGCTTCTGCACCTCCAGCTGTTATTATAACGTCATCCTCTTTCTTCCCGGGATAGAGAGATGATATTAGCTGTCTTAATTTTATTAATCCCTTAGTATGACCATATTCTAGTTTGATGTTGTTAGGTATTTTAATCTCACTTAGATCTAATGGTTCTACTCCACTCTCTGAAAGGACGTATTTGGCTCTCCAATCCCTTAAGGATTGCCATCTTTCAAGGCAAAAATCAGGATACATTGTGATTATTGTATTGTTTTTGCGTATTAAAAGGTTCCATGCTTATTAACTCTTTGAACTTTATGTAAAACTAATGAATAGGGAGATTGGTAAGAACGCCGAGAGGGAGTTAGTGGCTATTTTAAGGGGGGAGAGGTTTAACGCTGTTAGGATTCCCACTTCTAATTCTTCTCCGAATCCATTACCGGACATTTTCGCAACTAAGGAGAATATTTTATTGTCAATTGAGTGTAAGAGCACTTGGGAAAATAAGGTCAAGGTTAAGAAAAATCAAGTTAGGAAGCTATTTGATTTCTTGTCAATGTTCACTATGAATGGTATACCAGTAATAGCAGTGAAGTTTAAACAAATTCATGAGTGGAGAGCGATTGTTCCAGAAAAGGTTGAAGATGTAATAGTGACGATTGATAATTCGATCCCTATAGAAGACCTTTTTAAGATATTGGAAAAGAGAGTTGAGGAAAAAATATTAACGCCTTAAGAGGATTATTACCACTGCAGCTATTACGATAATTATGACAGCTGCTATTCCTCCTAGAACTAAGTAGTTTGGTGATACTTCTAGTGTTTCAGTTATTGGCTGGTTCACTGTAATTGTACTACCTGGAGAGACATTATACGTACCCTTAAACATGGCAGTTTCATAGAACGGCACACTTGCATTGAGGACTATCTTTGATCCCGAATTGTAGAATTTGGATACACCATTTATTGTGACTAGATATTGCGTAACTGTGAGTAGTTTTAGGGTCATTGGAGCTTTCACTGTAAATAATTGTGAGGGAGATACACCAACTATTATAATCCTCTCTTGAGGACTAACATTGTAAGTGTAGTTTAACACCTGTATTGTTGTTCCGGAATTTATCCATGAGGAGTTAAGTATTGTCTTGGAACCGTTAATTAGTACTTGTACTGGTATGGGCGAGGAGACGTTGACGAAATATTGGGTTATTGTTGTTGCGGTTATTGTATAAGAGGCATTTATAGTTAGTTGAGGAGCTGGAAGAACTCTACCTATGATTAACCTTTCGCCATTCCCTATATAGTACGTAAGGTTCTCAATTTTGATTGTAGTGCCTTGATTATACCAACCTGATGTGAGGCTTTCGTTTGCACCATTTATAAACGCACTTAGCTGAACTGGAGAGTTAACGCTAATGAAGTATTGAGTTATAGTATTAACTTTTATTGTAGTAGGTTGATTTACTGTTATTAACGCTGAGGGGGAGAAATTGGCTATTATGTATCTCTCTACATTGCTCACATAGCGAGTTATATTTTCTAATTTGATTGTAGTACCTTGAGTGAACCAGTTAGTGGAATTTAAGGTCTCGTTTACACCATTTACTATCGCGTAAACTGGGACTTGTGATTGCAGGGTAACTAGATATTGGTTAATATAATATACATTAATTTCACCAGCTGACTTAACGATTCCAGTGTAATTTGATGCTATCCATCTTTCTCCTTGGACATTAGATTGAAGTTGTGGTGAATAATAATAGGCTGAATTAGCATCCACCCAAACTGTAGCTGGTACTTGTGAGGTTTCGTTTGTTCCAAGACTGCGGTAGTAAACTTTAGGTGGAGTGTAACCACTCCCGCCTTGGACTGTGAAGTTAAAGGTAACTAGATACTGCTGATAGTAGATAGGCCCTATGGTTGTGATAGCTGGAGTTATGGTACCACTAGTGTAATTGGTTGCCCATCTAACATTACCTTCAATAATTGTCTGTTGAATTTGATATGATGTACCGGAAGGAACATTAATTGTACCTTGGAGAGGAATTGTATTTGTTGAACCATTAGGGAAAGTTAAGGTTATAGTTGGAGTTTGGGGTGGTGCTTGACCGACAACACCGTAACCTAAGTGCACTGTAACTAATGGAGTTTTTTGAATAACGTTAACGTTAATACTACCAACTGCAGCGCCTCCTGCAACTTCTATTGCAATTTGCCATGTCCCGGGAACATTAGGGAAAGTATAAGCGTTGGGTACGTAAATTCCACCGCTTCCATTAATTTGAACGGGTATTGTTGCTGCTAATGATGAGTTTGGGAAGAAGAAGTTTATGGTCGCTGCATCTGTTGCGAACTGTTGTGGAAGTACTGCATCAATTGTTATTGATTGCCCAGTATAATATGATTCACCGTTATAGCTTGGGCTGTAAAAAGTTATACCACCTGAAGTATAGACTGCATTGGTCATTAAAGTAACTAATGGAATTAATATTACTACTAAGGAAATTAAATATTTTGCTTTCATCTGCATCCCACTTTAAGTATTATCCCAAAGTAATCCTTAAAAAAGCTTTTAGCTATATCCATATGTTAGCTCAATGCTTGTTTGCGCAATGTTCTCATCCTAATCTTATATGAATGGAAAGTTAGATTAGTTCTATGGCGAGAGATTAAGCTTATAAGGATATTACTCGATTAATTATGAAAATGTTACTGTTTTGGTTAGAATTCATCGGAATTTTTATAGCCGTCTTCGTATCTGCTGAGCTCTTAGCTAAAGGGGCCGACGATTTAGAGGATTTCTTAGGACAAGGTATAACTGGTGGTATAGTTCTCGGATTCCTCACGGCATTACCAGAGACAATTTTCGTGATTGTAGCCTCTTTAGAAGGTAGTTTTGATGTGGCGTTAGGCTCAGCAATTGGAGGTAACGTATTATTATTTACACTAGGTATTGGATTGGTTGGAGTATTCTACGCACTAAAATGGAGAACTGCACTTCAAATTTCTAGTGAGTATAGTGTTGAAAATATTTTTCTGATAGTAACTACCATTGGAATGTTACTAGTTCTGATTTACGGTAAATTAAATATCATTACGGGGCTTTTATTTATATTAATCTACGTCATTTACGTTGTCTATAGGGTAGCTAAATTTAGGAGAGAGGGAATGAAGAGAGAAAAGGGTAATTTGATGAAGCCAGTTGCGTTTATAATTGCTGGAGGAGTTCTGCTAGTCGTCTTTTCGCATTATTTTGTAGAGTATATAAATGAGATAGCAACAATGTTCAGTGTTCCCGCAATATGGCTTTCACTAGTAATAGCGCCTATAGCGGGAGAACTTGAAGAAAAGCTCTCGGCATTTAGGTTGGTTCAAATGTCTAAAGATGGGGGATCGCTTTCAATTTTAAGTTTCGTTGGAAGTAAGATCGAGAACGCAACTGTGTTGTTAGGGATTATAGGGATCTTTACGGATTACGAATTACAACAAGCCCTACCAGAGTACATTTCGGCTTTGGTCGCTAATATAATAGCCTTATACGTACTGTTTGATAAGAAGCTTAAGATATTTGAATCTATAATTCTGATTGTGATTTATGTGATAATAGTAATATTATCCTTCTATCTTTAGAGCGAATTTTTAAAGGGTTAACGCTAAACACAGTTTGTGAGTAAGAGAAAACTTTCAGTTTTTGAAGCGTTTTCACTATCCTTTGGGGGTCAAGCGCCCTTTACGTCCATAATTACATTCGGCACTATAGGTTTACAACTAGGTGGATCATTCTTAGCTATTGCAACAATTATTGGCACAGTTCTTGTATTAGTAAATGGTATAGTAATATACAGATTATCTTTAAGGTATTCCCAGCATGGAGGATACTTTACTTATGCTTTCTATTCTCTTACTGAAAGGCTCGGATTAGTAACTGGATGGCTATTCTTGCTTTACGCTTTCGCTTACGGTGGTACATTATTAGCTGGTTCAATTTATATTATAACAACTTATTTGAAGATAAACGCTGACTTTATAGCGTTTTTAGTCCTATTGTTTTCAGCATTTCTAGTTATAAGGGGTTTGGATATTTCTGTTAAGTACGCTGAGTTCATAAGTATTGCCGAAATCGTTGCAATAGTTATTAGCTCAATTATGCTCTTGCTACAGACGAAACCGAGCTTTAACTTTACAATTCCAGCTAATCCCTTTCTGGTTATTCTTTATGCCATAGGAATGCCCATAGGTTATGGAAATTTGAATCCAATGAGTGAGGATATAAAGAATGCGAAGAAGATTGTGGGGATAATTACAGTTATCGTGATACTATTAGGTGGACTATTATCAGCTATGCTTTTTTACGCTAGTGCGCTATATGGGACGGATCTGATACAAATTCTATTAGATAAGGTTGGATTCATATCTCCCTATTTGATCTTCTCAGCCTTAAATGGAGGGATATTAGGCGGAATAGCTTATATTATATCAATGTCTAGGATTCTTCATGCAATGTCATTAAAGAACTTTATGCCATCAATTATTTCACTACTTAAGTATAATAGACCATATAACGCTGAGGTCATATCACTCATTATCTATACTGCTATTTTACTTCTCTTAATTCACTTCGCTGGCTTATATACAACCTTTCTAGTACTGGGAGGACTTACAGTATTAAGTTATTTAATAATATCACTTTCAGCAAATCTTTCGTTATTTAGGATAGCGCTGAAGAAATTAAGGAAGAGGAAAATGGAAATAATGCTTGCAATCTCCTCCACAATATTATCCTTAATAATATTGGTGTATTCAATACAAGAAAATACTCCACTAGTTAACTATATATTCTTTGGTTGGATTATAGCTGGGTTCATCTACGCAGAAGTACTCGAAATAGTCGGAAATAATGGAAAAAGTAATGATGAGAATTAACTTAAACTAAACGTGACCTTTTCTCGTTATAATGATTATTGCTGACCCCACTATTATACCAATTAATGATAACAAGTAAGTTCCAATAGAGCTTGTTGATTTGTTTAAAGTAACCTGGTACTGAGTTACTAAGAATCCATAACTATTAATTGGAATTAATGTCAAGCCTGCTTGTGAAGTAGTAATTGGAGAGTATAGTGCTATTTGAATCTGATTAGACACGTTATATATTTTTATCTTGAAGTTGTTTTGTCCTTGACTTAATATTATAGGTAATTGTATTTGTTGCTTGCCGTTAGTAATTACTAGTAGTAGATGTAACGTACTGTTAATTCCATTATATATGCTAAGCTTTAAGTTATTTCCATCTAATTCCGCACTTTGCACCTTTACTAGATTAAACTGATGTTTAACCTCTGAAATTATCGTAGATGTGTAAAGTAGTGCTTGTTCTTTAAACCATATTGGACCATATGCTGGAGGCCCAGTTTGCCAAGTCCAATCGCTACCTTCTGCAACGTATAGATAATTCCATAATGTATCTACTAGATTAGTTGAATTAGGGGTCTCATTCAAAGGTAAATAGACTATTGGTGAAACGTTAGCCCCAACAGCTACCGTATAAGCTAATAAATATTCTCGAGCTAGTGAAACGTTCTGCCATATTTCTGTCTTGACAAGATATCCATTATTCCAATAGTTTAGATTAAGATCCCAAGAGTTTACAGGTAGATTGGTTATTACACTGTAAGGCTTGTGGGTAGCTATTGCCTTACTTGCGGTTTGAGTTATTAACCATTGTCCTTGATACTGAGATAAAGCTTGATAAATTGCGTATAGATCAGCTGGGCCAGTAGTTGGATTAAATATCAGAGGATTCTCTCCATCCAAAGCAACTGTAACTACACCACCCGGATTGTTCATGTATATTTCAGCTAATTGCTGTATGAGCTCTTGCGCAGTAAGCTGAGGGGATTGACTAAAGAATTTAAAACCAAATTCGTTAGATAGGGTAGTGTTTCTAAATAGTACAATAATAGTTTGGCCTAGGTTATTTTCCACGATGAAGGGTTGATCTGGGTTTAATGAACCGTTAACAAGCGTAACATAAGGTAAGAATGCTTGTTGATCCAATATCGTATAAGATATGTTGCTCTCATTATAAAGTCCCACTAAATCCATATCAAATGCCATTTCTGGAGTCCACGTACCATTTGCCCATACTCCAAATACCTCATGAGTAAAATTCTCGCCCATTCTTATTTGAGCTAAGACATCACTCCAATAACCGTCTTGAAGTAACAATGGCTGTAAAGGATGATAAAATGGTACTGTGAGGACGTCCACCTTACCCTCATTAATTAATTGTCTATAGAGAGTTATGGTATAGTTTACCGCTTCCAAGTCATGCATCACACCTATCCCAAAATTAGAGGTAAAGCTATAATTCTTCTCATGCAATATTGTCTCCCATTGATATAATAGAACTGGCGTAAAATCTATCGTCACACTAACATTAAACTGTTTTATCAGTAACGCTTGCAATTTATAAGCTCCAACTAAACTTCCATTCCAGTAAAAGTCTTGCCCAGTATGTAACCATACCCAAGGTTGCTCCCAACTACCGTTTGGTGCTACATAAAGGGGCTGATGCATGTTCCATACTATTACTAAACTTAAGGGTTTCTTTCCCGTAGTATTTAGGACATATAACGGTGGTAGAGTAGCTTACCTCTGGAGAGTATTATTCACATAAATGTTTAGCTGTGGATAATAGATCCCTTGTGGTATTTGAGAAGTATCTAGCGTTAGGGATATCACATTATATCCAGATTTTAACGTAGAGTAGATATTATATGTTTTCCCTGCTACTTGAACCGAAATTAAGGAACTAATCGTTTGTGATATAGTGTTCTGTAAGTATATTGTAACACTGGCTGGCTGACCCTCAACATAAACGTATCTATTATATGAAGCATTGATGTATTGAATAAATGAATAAACATCTTGTATTGCGAAGTTTTGACCAGATGCGTTGTGATACCATTGATTTATGCTCAGATCATGATAGACCCATTGTACCCATTGACCAGGATTGAACGGACCTATGATTATCGTGTAGTTACCCCATAATGGATTGTAAGTCATTAACTCATCAGTTATATTACTCCATGGTAATCCAGTCTGAGGTCCAGAAGTTAGTCCATAGTGGATATCGAACTCGTCGGGAGCTCGTCCTACTGCAGTTATCAATATGGAACCATTTTGAAGCACAGTGGCATAAGTTTGTCCTACATTTGGAGGGTTGACTTCTAAATTCCAATTCCAGAAAGGATGATTATCATAATTTATCCATTGTCCAGTAGTATTATCATAAAATACCCAACCTATCCAAGTTCCATTTGCGAACGGCCCTATAGTTGCACTGAAATTCTGTCCATTCCATTTCATTATAACGTTAGAGATATTAGTCCACGCTTGTTGTGGTCCGCTTTCTATTCCATAATGTAGAATAACGGTATTACTTTGTGGTATACCTCCTATGTAAATAGAGACTATACCATTACTCGACACTGTAAAGTTTACGCTTATTGATTGTGATACTGAAATAAGAAATGGAGATGAAATTAGACTTGCAAGAAAAAATAGAATTAAAATTACCCTGGTCTCTTTAGGGAAATTAGCCATGACTAAACTGCGATTTTTTATCATTATAAACTTTTCTCTTTAATATTTAGTTTTATTCCAAAGTTACCCGATTACATAGAATTTTATAGATATCTCTCCTATCACAATAACTAAAAAGATACCATATTAATAGTCTACGTCATATAATTGGGATTAATTATCATTATCAACTATTTAGGGCAAAAATCAATAAGCTAAACTTTTATACCTTGATAGGAAATAAATGAACAAATAAGGTGAGCTTGCCTTGAACAGAAAAGGAAAAAAGATAGATTACAAGGCAATTTCAAAGACACTAGTAGCTGTAATTATAGTTGTAGTAATAATAATAGCCATAGGAGGTATTTATGCATATTTAAGTAGTCAACATCCATCAACTACAATGACAACTACCTCCTCTACATTTACGTCAATGACGTCAACCACGACAACCTCAAACATTCTAAATACTAGCAATCCTCAATCTTTAATGCAGTTAGTTGGTCTTTCAACTGCACCTTCTACACCAGTTACAATAACTGTATGGAACAGTTACAGTGCCTCTGAAAATCAAGCTTTTAATGAGACACTAGCACAGTTCGAGCAAGCATTTCCATGGATTCACGTCCAAGTAACTTATGGAGTTGGAGTTGGTACTTCCCAATTTGAGACTGCCGCAAAGGCTGGACAAGCCCCAATAATATATAGAGACACTAGCGATTCTGGAGGTGCATTATTCGCCGCTGGACTAGTATTAAACTTATCTCAATATTTGCCTCAGAGCATTACGTCATTATATGTACCTACTGCAATAAAAGATTGGGAATTAAACGGCTCTCTATACGGACTACCAGATAATGTGAATTATATTGTAATGTTCTACAACAAGAAGTTCGTCCCATATCCCCCTAACACTACTGAACAACTAGTGCAAATAGCTGAAAGCGTTAATAAAACCTATCATGTTTGGGGAATAGCTTATGGAGCTGGCGACGAATATGGTTATAGATTTGCAGCATGGTTTGCTGGATTTGGAGGACAAATATTTGCTACTAATAATGGTAAGATCATCCCCGCCTTAAACAGCACTGCTATGGTTAACGCACTGGACTTCTGGTATAATTTAACCTATAATCTTAAGGTTAATTACTTAGCTCCTTCTACTGGTGCTGGAGGTGCTGAAGGTCAGTTATTTGTCGCTAATCAAACTGCCATAATATTTGATGGTCCTTGGGATCTGAATGCATATCTCCAAGCATTAGGACCTAATTTAGGTGCTGCACCGTTACCAGTGGTTAGTCAGACTGGATTAAGGGCTGCACCATTTATTGGTTCTACCGGTTTTCTAATAGCTTCACCTCAAGCAAGCGGTGCTACACAATTACAAATAAAGGCAGCTCTAATATTCGTTCTCTATTTCACTAACTATCAAGCTGATTTGAGGTTGTGGGAAGTTGCACACGACATACCAGCTAATTTACAAGCCTATAACGAGGCTCTGACCCAATTAAAGGAAGGAATGTTACAACCGACATACCTTAATCAAATAATGGAAGGAATTTTAGAACAAGCCCAATATGGTCAACAATTCCCTAACATACCTCAAATGGCGTACTATTGGAACTCATTCCATCAATACGCTAGTGAGTTCTTCGCAAATAAGATAAATTCAAGTCAAGCGGCGCAAGGAATGGAACAAGCTTTCATCCAGGCTCTTGTACAAAACGGTCTATTGTCTACATTACTACCTTTACCCATAGTTCCTCCATTCCAATATATGTTAGCGTTAATCTCAGTGATATTAACACCAATGGTTGTAGTAATTAGTCCTAGAAAAAGATGGTGAATTAGGAAATGAAAAAAGAGAAGTTATTTTCCCTTTTTTATATATTACCTATAGTTATTGTAACAGTTTTCCTCTTCGTATTTCCATTACTTTATTCAGTTTACATTTCATTTACTAATCTAAGCTTATTACACTTTTTAACCTATAGTTATGTGGGATTGAGGAACTATCTCATAATATTTCAATATGGCTATTTCTTAGAGCTATTAAAGAATACGTTAATATGGACCATAGGTAGCTTATTAACCATGATGACGTTAGGCTTTGTATTAGCCTTAATTCTAAACCAAACAGACCTTAAGGGGAGATCAATTTTTTACGCTATATTAATATTACCTTGGGCTTTTCCTGGCTTCATATCTATCCTAATATGGCAAGGTTTATGGGTTGACCCATATGGGATGATGAATAAATTGATCTTGCCACTACTCCATTTACCTAGAGTAAACTCTTTGACTTCAACGACTGATGCTTGGATAGAGTTAATACTCACTAATGATTGGCTTTCCTTCCCATATTTTATGACAGTATTCTATTCTGCCTTGCAAAGTATACCTAGAGAATTATACGATATAGCAGATCTGGATGGAGCTAATGCCTTTATGAAATTCTTTACCATAACTTTACCCTCTCTTAAGAGGACTATAGCATTCGTATTCATAACTAGCTTCGTATTTACTTGGAATAACTTTTATCCAATATATGTCTTAACTGGTGGAGGTCCAGGAATTTCAACTGAGACGTTTATAGTGTATGCCTATCAGGAGGCATTTAGTTACAATAATTTCGCTTTAGCAGCGGCCTGGTCCATAATATCAACTATTTTTGTAATAGTTTTAGGAATAATAGTTATCAAATACACTAGAATTTTAGATTCATTTACATGAGGTGATCCACGTGATGCAGATGAAAAAATATAAGTTATTTAAAATCCTAAGATTAGTCATCTCATATGCTATATTGATAATAATGGCTGCTTTTTCTATATTCCCACTCTATTATGTCTTTATGACCTCATTTAGTAATGCTCCAAACTTGATTTCATTAGCTGTTTCAGACTTATTGCCTAAACACATTTACTTCACAGCCTACGAGTACTTATTTAAAACAAACTTATATGGAGGCTCCTTCCCGTTATGGATAAGAAATAGTTTAATACTAGCCGGCTCTACAGCTGTCATATCAGTTCTATTAGCCTTAATAACCGGATATGCTTTATCTAGGCTTAATGTGCCTGCAAAGAAAATTTTAGCAACGTTTATCTATATCGTTACGTTTTTCCCATATACTGCTTCTGCGGTACCTTTATATCTATTATTTGCTAAGTTCCATTTGCTTAACTACATAGGTCTGATTCTAGCTTATACTCCAGGAACATCAATTTTTGCAGCTTTCATAGCTAAATTAAGCATTGATTCGATTTCACCATCCTATGAAGAGATAGCAATGATTGATGGTCTATCTAGATTTGGGGCATTCTTAAGAATAGTAATGAGATTAGCATTACCAGTAGTGGCTTTGACAGCGCTATTAGGCTTTAGCGGAACGTACTTGGATTTCGCATTAGCGTATTCGTTTCTCCTCCCCAATGTGAAAGAATGGACTGCAACAATAGGATTGTATTATATGGCTGGTTTGCTAAATCAAGCAAGTGCTCCAGCATACAATATATTTGCAGCTGGAGCAGTTATAATGGGGATACCATTAATGGCATTATTCATTGTTTCGCAAAGAATGATGACTCGTGCATATAGCAATTTAGCAGGGGTGAAACAATGATAAGTTATGTTAAATTAGAGGATATTTGGAAGGAGTATGAGGAGAAGAAAAAGAAAGTGCAAGTTCTTAAAGGACTGAATTTAGATATAGAAAAGGGGGAATTTGTAGTAATCTTAGGTCCATCTGGAGAAGGAAAAACTACAATTTTGAAGATTATAGCTGGATTATTAAGGCAAGATAAGGGACACGTATATCTAAGAGGCGAACTAGTTGACGATTTGCCACCTAAAGATAGAAGAGTAGCAATGGTACCTCAAAACTACGCAATATATCCCTTTATGTCAGTTTATGATAATATAGCATTCCCGTTAAAAGTGATGCATTTGTCTAAGGATGAGATAAAGAACAGGGTATTGGAAGTAGCTAAAATGTTAAGGATAGACAATTTGTTAGAGAGAAAACCTAGTCAGCTAAGCGGAGGGCAAATGCAAAGGGTTGCTATTGCAAGGGCATTAGTAAAAGGAGCTGATATAATACTAATGGACGAACCTTTATCTAATTTAGATGCACAAGTTAGAGTAGTGGCTAGGGAAGAGCTCAAACAGCTACAACGTGATCTTAAGCCTACTATAATATATGTTACACATGATCAAGTTGAGGCTTTAAGCTTAGCAACGAAATTGGCAATACTTCACGATGGTGTAGTACAAGCTTATGGTGATCCGATGGAAATTTACAAGAGACCAAATACTGCTTGGGTAGGGAACTTTCTAGGGAATCCCCCTATGAACATTATAAAAGGTGAAATAGAAGGTGATTCGATAATAATAGATAACTATAGAATAGGATTACCAAATGAATTTAAGAATTTAGTGAAAAGTGGTCAAAAAGTTCTTGTAGGAATTAGACCAGAAGATATAGAGATACGCAATAGCGGAGAAATAGAGGGGAAGGTTGAAATGGTAGAGGATCTAGGACCATATAGTATAATTCACTTGAAGATCAATGACGAAACTATGATTAGAGTTATAGAGAAATCACTGTCTAGACGAGAAAGAGGAGAAAAGGTAAGATTATCCATTGATACCACAAAAGTAGTTCTCTTCGATGCTTTAAGTGAAAGAAATCTACTTGAACAATATGAGAAAGTGAATAAGAAGTGAAAAGAAAAGAAATTATTTTTATCATTCTCATGCTTTTATCTTTTCTAAGCCCATTTTTAACGTTCTCTGCTACAGCTTCCCAACAATACTATTCGCCATCTTATCTACTATTGAACAATTGGGAAAACCAGTCCATTTGGATAGTAACTGGAGTACCAATACCGAATCCCCAAATTAATGGATTTCCTCTCTTTAATACATCCATAAGAAACTTCTACATTGGAGAATATGGTATAGTTAACCTTACCGTGAGCTTCAGCATTATGACAACATTAGCCTATTTGAATCTTGATAACACTGTTAATCTAGTATCAACTAATGGAAACATCTCTATAATTATGCCACCTAAGACTCCATATATTCTACTTCTTTTTAATGCCAACTCGACAACCTCAATTGACATTGTCACTAATACTACAATAGCAATAAATAGTTCTACGATAATTGTAAACACCACTCCTCAGATTTACATTGTCACTAATGCGAGCTACCTTATTCAAAACAAGATCTTAAAAATAAACGTTCACAAGGGAGAATGGTTTATAGAGTTAAGTGTTGGACAAGAGCCTAATTTTAACGTATCGGGGTTAGTTAAATTAAACGAAGTAGAGGTTGAAAGATGGCTTAATGCATCTAAGTTACCAAATGGCTTACCAAACAATTTATTGAAAGAATATTATCTTTCACTTCTACTAATTAAAGACGATCAAAACCCATATCTAGGGACATTTGCGGCTTCACCCTCGCCAATTTATTTGTTTTCTTGGGTGAGGGATTCAGCTTTTAGTGCTATGGCCTTACAATTGTCTGGACATTACAACTCTGCTTTAAAGTTTTGGGTATGGATGAGTCACGCTGAACAATTGCAACCCGGAGTTTGGTACACTAGGTATAATTTCTATACCGGCAATCCTGATACTACATTCGGTATACCAGAGCTTGATGGAATAGGATTATACGAAGTTGGGGTTTTTGAGTATTATAATATAACTCATAATGTAACATTTCTCAAACAGATATTACCTACTCTCGATAAATCCGTGAATTATCAGATTAAAGAGATAAATGGGAGCAATTACCATCTGCTTCCTCAAGATCTAAGTGTATGGGAAGATAGAGATGCGTATCACTTTTGGACAGAAGCTTTTAACGCTCTTGGATTAAAAAGCGTAGCTGAAATGTATAAGGCACTAAACTTTAGCAATTACACTATAATTCTAGGCGTAGAGAAGGAATTAAATCAGAGTATCTTGAATGATTTCTGGAACAACAATTATTTTGCCTCAGCCTTAGGAGTTTCTGTCGAGTTTGAGGGAGGAAAAAGCGAGACGGTATTAACGTCAGAACCCCCATCTGTAGATTCTGCCACATTACTGCCAATTGATCTTGGTTACCTTCCTCCTACTTCCAATTATTCAATTTCAAACTTTAAACTAGTAAATAAAACACTCTTCCAAACTGGCGGACTAGCCAGATTTCCTTACGATATGTATCACTACTCCCAATCCCTTTACGACGCTACAGCACCTGAACCTCCATGGATAATAACCACACTATTTGAGGCCTTATACCTAGAACAATTAGGCAATAACAATCAAGCACTTAACTTAATGTATTGGGCATATGATCACTCACAACATGGCCTTTTACCAGAAGCCATAGATCCTAAATACGCGTACCCCTTACCTACGACTTCGCCGTTAACCTGGTCATCTGCAATGTTTGTAATGGTAGCATTAAACTATAGACCTACGATTAGCGGTCAGATTACAATATCAATAATTAGAGATTATGTAGTATTGGGAGTTGTGATAGTAGTAATAGGTATAATATCTGTTATAATGTTAAGAAGAAAATGAAGCGAGCTAGGTATGGAGTAAAAGTTCAGGAAATCGTAGACCATAAAAATAGTATTATTCATAAGAAGAACTTTTTCAATATTCATTATACAAGGACTTTATTAAACTCACTTACTTTCTATACTCTTAGCTACTTGAGCCCTAACCTCTTTTCCTCTTATCGCAGATAACACTAATGCTAGTGCTAGTATTCCCAAGGAAACGTAAAATGCGGCCTTTAAGCCCGTCAGAAACGCTGAAGCAACACCACCTATGAGATTTGAAGTTCCAAGGAAAACCTCAAAGGCCACATATCTGGGAACTACAATAGAGGATATTGTAATTGCTATTGTATAGCTGATTATACTCCCTAAATTTGCTAATGTCCTTGCAAGTCCAGATGCACCACCATAAAATCCCTTAGGAGCATTTGCCATAATTGCACTATTATTAGCTGGGAAGAATAATGAAGAACCTAAGCCTCCGATTATAGAAGCTAATATTACGATAGAGAGAGGTGTATTCAAGGAGAGAGTGAGGTAAATTAAGACAGCTATTAACATTAACCCAACTCCTATAGTGGCAGGTATTCTAGCACCTATTTTATCAGATAATCTACCAGTAAATGGAGCTACTAGACTAGCTAAGACATAACCAGGGACAAGAAGAAGAGACGCATTAAGGGGAGATAGACCTCTTATGCCTTGTAAATACATAATTACAATAAACGCAGTCGCTAAATAACCGGTACTTTGTAAGAAAGACGCAAGCAATGAAAACGTGAAGACCCTATTACCCTTAAAAGCCCTTAAATCAATTATTGGGAATTCATGGCCTCTCTCTAACCAGAAGAATATTAGCAAAACTACTAGACCGAGAGAAATCAAGACAATATTTAAAGTCCTAATTCCATATCCAGCAATGTCAACAGCGCCGTAGACCATAGATGACAATGCAAATAATAAAGTGACCATTCCAACGATGTCCAATTTGACCTTTCTAGTCTCTAAAGTTTTAATGTATCTTAAACCCAAGATAAGTGCAACAATTCCTATTGGTACGTTAATGTAGAATATATAACGCCAACCAACGAAGGTAGTAATAAATCCGCCTAGCACTATACCTAACGTAGCTCCTGCGTTCCAACCAATTGAAGTATATCCATAAGCCCTCCCTCTTCTATTTGGAGGAAAAATATCTGCTATTATCGCCCCAGCATTAGCTTGCATCATCGCTGCCCCTATACCTTGAATTCCCCTAAATGCAACCAAAGAAATCGCATTGGGAGCTGCTCCACATAATGCTGAACCTAATGTAAAGATTGCGAAACCTAAATTGTAAAATTTAGCCCTTCCATATATGTCACCTAACCTTCCTAACTGTGTAGTGAACACTGCTATGACTAGTAAATATAAGATTATTACCCAGATCATAGTAAATAGGTCTGCGTGAAGTTCTTCAGTTATCGATGGGATCGCTAAAATTACTATCGTGGTATCAATTGCTGACATCAAAGTTCCAAAGATGAGAACTAGAAGTGCTAGATTGCTTGAGCTCATAACTAATAGTTAAGACTCTAACTATTTATGTTTTCCTATTTGTGCGGATTCAAATAAAAATTATGATGAGATAATTTCGCTCCTTAACGCAAGTCTAGACTCTACTTCCCTTAAGTTTTAGGGAAAAGTTTAGCAAATGGAGAGTATAATAGAATATTTCGCTATTTATTCAGCATTTTAAGTATATAGATAAAAATCTTGTCCTATTCACATTTTTAGTCTCTATTCTTACTATTTTTACTATGTACATAGGAAATGGTCGTAGCGGTATATTGAGCGTAGTTTGACGTCATATCGTTAATTTTAGGCACTCAAACATTTCTGGAAAAGATTTAGGTGAATTTGACGAGTTAACCTCCAGTTAACTGGACAAGACAATACTAAAGCCTAAACTCCAGTGGAAATTGGGGTACTTTCAATCATACAGTAAATTGAAAGTAATACTTCCCCAGCCATTTCTCCAAAAACTTTAACCATTTGATATAGCCCAAACAAGCTATAGTTTTTCAGTATTATTAACACAAATGAAATACTTGCATCCCTTCATATAAAATACAATGATATCTGTAACAGCTATTCCTACTATCCTAATATCACACTGGATAATTGGGTTGGTTAAGAGATATTTAGAATTGCTTATATACACATAAAAGCATAATAAAAGATATGGGAAAAGAAAAGAAAATACTGGCGTTTGACCTATATGGTACAATTTTAGACCTATCGTCAGTTTCACAAGAGATGAGAAGAAAACAGTTAGAATATACTTGGCTATTGACCATAATGGGGAGATATGTGGATTTCGATGAGATAACCAAGATGGCAATAAGATACACTCTAGGAGAGGACAAAATGGAGGAGGAATTAAATAAGTGGAGAAATCTAAGGGCGCATCAAGATTCAATCTATTTAAAGGACATCTCCACAATAGCTGATATTTACATTTTATCCAATGGTACGACTAAGACTATAGAGGAACTTTTGAAGCTTAATGGTCTGTTAAGCTATTTTAAAGGAATATTTAGTGCAGAAAAGGTAAAGGAATATAAGCCCTCACCTAAGGTCTACAAATACTTCCTTGAGGCAGTTAAGGGAGAGGCATATCTGGTCTCATCAAATCCATTCGATGTTATTGGTGCTAAGAATAGTGGAATGAAGGGCATATACGTTAACAGGAGAAATATGCCATTTGACCCGCTAGGCTATGAACCAGATGTTGTGGTCAAAGATTTCAAGGAACTATATGAATGGTTACAAAGATGAAAAGTATAGCTCTTAAATGTTCCAAGATTCTCTAACAAAATACTAAGCGTTTTCTCTAAACCGTTAATCTCTAGTCTTTTTATATACCTTGATTATCTCCAATACTCTTCCTCTTATTTTTATATATCGAAAGGTTACCGCACTGTAACTATCCTCATAAAAGGTGCCAATAGCAATCGTATTGAAACTCCATACTCCTCAATTCCACCAACATTATTATAGTGTAAATCTACCGATGATGATGGTAAGGGTTCCTTTTCTCTCTAACTAAGATATCCTAATAATAATATAGATATGTTACTGTTGCTCCCGAAGATTTCACTTCAGTTACGAGATCGACCATGTTTCCCTAGCTGAGGAGAGTATCGCTCTTCCCCTCAACCAATTAACCTATATAGGTAATTCATATTAGGCATTAACTACTAATTATCTCCTATGAAAGTCTTTGAGATTCCTCTAAGTTTCGTTAAGGTGTTTCTAATAGAGACTAACGAGAATGGTCTGATCCTAATTGACAGCGGTACTCCCGGTAGTGGTAGAAGAGTTATCGAGGGTGTAACCAAGCTTGGGAAGAATCTTAACAAGATAAAAAGCGTCATATTCACCCATTCACACGTAGATCATATTGGAGGAGCTTACGAAGTAAAGAGATTTGTTAATGACGCTAAGTTTGGGATTGATGAGAACGGCGTTGATTATTTAAAGAACGGTAAAATAAGGGAACCAGTCCTACATTCTTCAGTGCTTAAAGTTATTTTCTCTCTTGGCAAACCTTTCTTCTTTAGGAAATTTAATGGAGTAGACGTGAATTTTGTTCTAGAGGAAGGTGAGCTGGCAAAAGGCATCGAAATAATTAAGACTCCCGGTCATACTAACGATTCCATTTCAATTTACTTGCCGGAATTGAACGCTATAATAGTTGGCGATACTTTGCAAGGTGATAAGAGGGGATTAAAGTATCCTAATATTTATGAGGACTTTGATGGGTTAAGGAAAAGCGTTGAGAAGATAAAGTCGTTTAACCCATCAATGGTCTACGTTTCGCATGGTGTTAGTTCCTCTAAGTTTTTAGTATAGTAATTTAAACCTTGATTTCTAGTTATATATTGTGGTGAAGGTTAGTTGCTTTTGGACGTTGAGACAAATGAGGATTTAGAACTGGTTAAAAACTCATTTAACGAGTTCTTAAGTAGGGAATGGAATAAATATGGGGCTAAGAAACATGAGGTTAGTAGAGATAAAATTATGGAAGTGTTCAATAAGGTTAAGGATTTGGGTATCTTCCAGTTTATCAGGGAGACTGGTTTAACAAACGCCTTGTTATTAAACGAGATTATTGGTGAGAACTTATTGCCGGGGATAGTCGCTTTTAGCTCAATGTTAGGAGTTGACTATCCTGTAAGTGTTGGTGTTAATTACGTTGCTGAGATCGATAAAGCTGAAATCATTGTTACACCAAAGGGAATTTCAAATAAAAATGACGTAAATGTTGAGGAGATAGAATCACCAGATCCTTCAGTGAGAGTTTATAGGATAGTTGAGGGAAAGTGGAGAAAATCGGATGTTGATTTTAATAAGGTAACTTTACTCGCCTCGGCTCAAATTATAGGTCATGCAACTGCTGTGCTTAAGGAGACTGTTGAGTACTCTAAAAATAGGATAGCGTTTGGTAAGCCAATTGGGTCTTATCAAGCAATAAAACATAGGATTGTTGACGATGCCTTAGGAATAGAGTTAGTTAGATCTAGGTATTTGGTTAATCCGACAAATCCAGAGAGGATATTTAGACATGCGTACAAGAAAGCCTTCAAAGCAATTCTCAATTCAATTCAGTCTCATGGGGGAATAGGGTTTACTGCAGATCTAGATTTGCACCTTCATCTGAAAAGGGTTATATTACTAGGGAAGTTATTCCAACAATAACCATTTCCATCCCTTAACCACTTTCACTACGTCATCTCCAACCTTTATCTCTCCCTCATCGTCAAAAGTTATAATGTAAGCCTTTGTCTTTCTTATCTTTAAAAACTCCTCGATACCTTTTATCTCCCTCTCTACATCGCTTAACTTGTAAGTCACTTGATATATTTCCCTTATCTCATCCTTCACTTTAACGACGAAGTCTACTTCACCCTTTCTACCCCTATAATAGAAGACATTGTTAATCCCGTATCTCCTCAAGAGTTCTAGGAATATTAGGTTTTCAAATAAGCCACCGATATTTTGATTTAACTTATATCCTAACACGTTAGATATGCCATTGTCTATGCAATACACTTTCTTATCGTATTTAGTCATTTCACTCAGCTTTGGACTTAGGGCTTTTACGAAGAAAATAAGATAGGCATTTTTCATACATTCGGTATACCTTTGGACGTTTCTAAAGGGAATATTAAGAGATTTAGATATTTTTCTAAAACGTATCTTATTCCCTACGTTTGAGATGTAAAATAATGCTAAGTTCTTAACTTCTTCCTCATTCCTTATATTGCATTCACTAATTACGTCTTTAAAAATTATATCCTCATACAATTGTAGCAATATCTTCTCCTTATCTCTCTCATTGGATACTACTAGGGGAAATCCTCCGTAGTTTAGGTATTCTGAGAACAGCGCTTTAATCTCGCTTCCTTTTGCTATCATATCTAATTCCGTTTCCACTCTAATATTCTTAAATTTCAGGAATTCTTTAAAGGATAAAGGAAAGACTTCTAGAATTAAATGCCTACCAGCTAATACCTCTCTGACGCTCTTATTGTTCACTGAAGCTGTTGATCCAGAAATCACTATATTAGCCTCCTTTCTATCTATGATCGATCGAACGAATCCCTCCCATCCCTTGATCTTCTGAACCTCATCTAAGAAAATGTACGGTTTGCTATCTTTTTCCTTTTTCCTTATCTCCTTATATAACTCATATAAAGAGAACAAATCGTTAGCAGTTCTTATATCGCCAAAGCGAGAGTCCTCAAAGTTAACTATTAGTGTATCAAATGGATCTTCTCCTTTTTCCTCTATTAGCTTTTTAACAACTTGATTAATGATTGTGGACTTTCCCGATCTTTTTACCCCAATTACCGATATTGCCAAACCCTTTTCCAATAGGTCTAACAATTGATCAGAGTAATCTCTTTCAACCCCGACGAATTGGTCCTTGTACCAGAAATTCCAATCTATTAACGCCTTTAATATTAACTCCCTATTCACTAAGAAAATCTATGGTAACTTTATAATAAGTTTGACTCTTTCTATGAGTCACTTTTAGGAATAGTTGACTCTTTTTAAAAGTCAAAATAAAAGGTATTAGGAAATTACAGTGTAGTCACTTCACAGTAACATTCCTTGACAAATTCATAGTAGCAGACCTTTGAAGACAAAGTGCAAATTAGTGTTAATGTTAGCGAGAATTAACCCGTTACCAGTTAACTAAAATACGTAAAGTTTATACATTTCATGATAACTTTTTACGCTGAAGCGCTAACAAATGGGGCGTTCTATACAAGTTAATCCGCTAATGGGGCGAATAAGAATGAATGGAACAAAGCTTCGTGACTTTGGTGAAGCCCAAGGGCTGAGGGTTAATGTCATGAAATCCTATGAAGCCAAAACCCCCAAGTAGTTTTTACTTAGAAACGAAGATATTAATAGGTATCATTCCCTAAACGAAAATGAGTATGGAAAACAGTTTTGTTAATTTAGTATAAATCACATAAAGTATCAGCTTATCTTCAATTTGACATATGATTTAGTTGTAGACAAGGAGAAGATGTAGCAATTTTTAATCTTTTTCAAAAATTTTGTTACACAATTAAAGCGTTTGGTGAAAGTGGCTTGGACTAATAAGTTTCAAATGAATGAAATTGCTGTCTATACTTCCGAAATTTTACGAAAATATTTGAGGCCTAGTATTCAAGCTAAATTCACCTAAAGTACATAGCTAAAACATGGATAATATAATGCGTAATAAAAATAATATTCATTTTTTTTAACGAAAATAACTTACTTCTTCACTTTAATTGCTATTTAACTTCTCTTATTGCACAATATTTCCATTTTTAACGTCATTACTTCTTCTCCCAATTGATTAAGCGTCCTTATTGTCAAATATACTCTACCATCCTTCTCTCTCTCCTTCTTGTCAGTAACCTCGACTACTGCCCTTAAAGTATCCCCTATTTTCACTGGTTTCTTGGCATCCATCTCTAATTTAGTTAGAGCTACAAAGCCCTCGCCAAAAGGGTCAGAAGGTAATTGATAAGTTAAGCCTACTGCAATTGAGGCTGTTAATAAACCAGGTATTATTCTACCCTTAAATCTAGTCTTTTTACCATATTCCTCATCTAAAAATAGTGGATTAAGTGCACCAGTTATTCCAGTAAAAATTACAACATCTGCATCCGTTATTGTCCTTCCTTTACTTTCCCATTTTTGTCCTACTTGAAAATCTTCAAAGAACATATTATATGAAAGAGAGAAACACAATATAATTATTTCGGAAGTTTAAGAGCTCTCTCACCAACCACATTTCTAAGAATCTCCGATGTACCACCAGCTATCGTTCTGCCTCTAGAAGCTAACATACCTAAATACCACTTCTCTTTCATTATCGTCTCCAAGTCGTAATTCGTCACTGCAATCTCGTATATCCTTTGCAATAACTCTGACGCCAAAAGCTTCAACATAGAACCCTCTACGTCTATATCCTCTCCTCTCCTTAACTTTACTAAAATTCTCCTATAAAACGCCTCTAGACCTTCAACCTCATCCTCCAACTCCTCTCTCTCCCTTACGCCTTTCAAACTTTCTAGGGCTATCTTCGACGTAAATAGCATTGTAACTCCTAACATGAACCTCTCATGATTTAAAACTGTCATTGCAACCTTCCAACCATCACCCACGTTACCTATAATGTTCTCCTTAGGAACCTTCGCATTATTGAAATACACAGTGTTAAAATCGCTCTTTCCCGTTAATTGATGTATGGGGGATACTCTGATTCCCTCTTGCTTCATGTTAAGTATAAACATCGTTAAGCCCTTATACTTATCCTCACCAGTTCTCGCTAATAGTATCATATAATCAGCAATGTGAGCATAACTACTCCAAATCTTCTGTCCATTAACTAGAAAGTAATCACCCTTATCCTCAGCCCTAGTAGTTGCTGATGCCAAATCTGAACCAGCTTGAGGTTCAGAAAAACCTTGACACCATATATCCTCAGCTCTCAATATTCTAGGTAAATACTTTCTTTTCTGCTCTTCATTTCCATGCTTTAAAATGGCAGGAGCCACTACCATTAAACCAATTGAACCCAAACTTCTACCGTATGGCAATCCAGCCCTTATGAATTCTTCATAAGCGATCACTTCGTAAATTGGATCTAAAGCTTGTCCACCGTACTCCTTAGGCCAAGTTATTCCTAAGTACCCGGCATCAGCTAACTTCCTTTGCCAAGACCTTAATTCGTTATAATCATCAAATTCTACTGTCTCAAATAGGATTTTTCTTCCCTTTAACGACTCTGGAGCGTTATTTCTTATCCATTCTCTTAACTTTAACCTATACTCCTCCTCATTCACAAATAAAAATTAGTAATTATAAAATAAAAAATTGCTCAGCCGAAGGGCTATCGTCACAGATCGGCTGAAACACGGTTCATCACGCTAGACTTAACCTAACGTCCTTGACTAAAGCGTATGGGTAAACCCCTTGCATTGGGGCATCCCACCATCTTACAGAATATCTCTCTTTAGATAACTCTACTATATTCTTTAAAATCTTCTTTAAATTATCGGCTATCCTCACCCTACCCACTACTCCAACAGGATTACCGTTCTTATAAACCACGGTAGCATCTCTAGCTACGGTTGAGAAATCGCCCTCAGCATAGTTTTGGAATCTAGTATACCATACATTGTTTATGAAAACTACGTTACCGGATAGCAGTGATTCAAAACTAGTATCACCCTCCTTAACCTCTAAATTCCACGCTGTTGGATATATCCATCCTGCATTTCCAGTACTAGGTGATTTAAAGACAGTTGATAGTTCATTATTTAGTAAAGGAGTTGTAAATACACCATTCTCTATTATAGCCTTGTTATAGGTAAACGTACCTTCATCATCGAATCCCCATGAGTTAGGTCTATCCTCCTTAGGAGTATCTAATAATGTAAACTTATCTGATCCAGCTTTTTCTCCAGGCTTTAACATCGACATCCCAGACATTATAGCGTAGCCTGAAGCCATCCTCGCAACACCCTCCATTAAATTACCCATCACTAAAGGAGAGAGAATTACGTCATATTTACCTTCAGAAATCTCGTATTTACCAGTAATTGATGCCAATTCATTAGCCTTCTTTATACTATCCCTAATTTGAGAGGGAGAGAAATTAGTTGACGAAAAAGCCCATTGCCCACTATGTTCCTTATTCTTAACCCTAAAGTAACCACTTATACTCTGATTGTTTTCCGTTCCGTTAAATCCTTTAGATGTGACCAAGGACCTTTCCACATCATCTATCGATATTATACCGTAAAGGGGATATTCTGAATTTATGAGAGATAAAAGAGGTGATAGATCGTCAAATAGTGATAAAATGTTAGTGTTATACCTAACCACTTTGTATTCTCGCTCATTTTTACTCATAATAGGGAAGAAATCTACAGGAGTTAGTTTAGGTTTCTCATTTAAATCGCTTATCCTACCTAAGAATCCTTGACTATCCTTCTTTAACGCTAAGAAATAGTAACTGTTAGTCATTCTCTGTATTGTAGCTACCTTACTCTCCACTAGCTTAATGATTATCCTTCTCATCCTTACTTTCAATAGTCCTACTTCCTCTCCCTTTACTTCTTGCACGTATTTTACCATTTCCTCATTCATTTCCCATCACCTTAATCCTAACATTTCTCAATCTCATATTAGGCCCCCCTAGCCAAACAGGTATGCCTTGATCCGGATCACCCTTACCACATGTACCCGGATAGAATACTAAAGTATTGTCGACTGCGTCAACTGCCTTTAACAATTCAGTTGTCTTCCCTTGAAAAACCGGGAAGAGAACTGGATCACCAATCTTACCGTTCTTAATCTCATAAGCCTCTAACCCAACATATCGTTGACCTAATCTCATGTCATCAATATTCCACTCCATGTAACTCTTTATATAAACGCCTTCCTTAACATCTTCTAAAAGTTCATCAAAGGTCATATTACCGGGTTTAAAGAAAGTATTAGACATCCTAATTAAAGGTTCTCTATCAAAGTTTGCAGCCCTAGCTGAACCATTGCTCTTAACGTTAAATTTACTACTACTAAACCTATTTTGCAAATATTCGTTAACCTTACCATCCTTAATTAAGTATTTAGGCCTAGCTTCAACACCCTCATCGTCTATTGTATAATAACCACCACTATTCGGTATTGTAGGATCATCTATAACAGTAACGACATCACTACCTATCTTATTATCCTTCAATTCAGCTAGATAACTTAAACCAGCCTGAGCGAATTCCCTACCTAAAACCCTATCAGCCTCGAATGGATGCCCAACAGATTCGTGAGCCATTATACCAGTTAACATATTACTCAAAACCACATCAGTAGTCCTCTCACCAAAGCTCTTACCCTTAGCCAAGACCTCAGTAACAGACCTAACTTTATCCACTATAACCTCATTTAAATTCATTCTATCTAACACTTCTAATCCACCACTTCCTCCAAGTTCATAAAACGCAGTAGCTGTCCTATTGTTTTCGTTAAGGACTAAACTCATTCCTACGTAAAGCCTAGGAACCCTTCCAACTATACGCGAACCGTTAACTATGATCTCCTTCTCTTCAACACTCTCGTCATAGAAAAATGAAACGCTCTTAAGTGAACGAAAATCTTTCACAGCTTCATATAGGTTCTTGAAGAAGCTTATCTTCTCATCAATTGACATGAGATCAAAAGGTTTGCTCTCTTTAACCTCATAACTACCCTCCTTAGGTTCAGTATTATCAAAACCCCCCTCCCACCCCTCTATCTTATACTCCTTATTATTACCATTGAGTAAATCATTCAGATTATTTGATGAAACGAAATATAGTACACCATCGTTGAAATACCTAACTGAATAGCCATCATCTCTAAACCTAAACGATCCCATCAATCTACCATTAAGAAAAGACATCCCAAACGTCGACACAACATGCCTCCTAACTTCCACGTAACGGTATCTGAACCTATCGTAAAGAGATTCCAGATCAGCCATAGTTATGATATAATTTAGTTGAATAAAAAAGTTGCCAAACTTTAACTTCATCTTCACATTAATACTTTATCTTATTTCTCCTTTTTTCTCTTTGAAAGACCAAGGTTTTCCCTCAACAGTGTCGTAAATACGTGACTTAACGCTATTTTTAGACACTTTTCCTTTGTTCCAACAACCTATTTAATTCTTTCTCGAAGTTTTCCTTTAACTCACGCAAAGTTATAGACCACTTATTTTCTTTTGTAAAGTGCTCATAAGGTATGGAATACGTTCTGACGAAATCCCTCAAAGGCGTAATAGGGTGAACGTAAACATCATATGAAAAGTGATATGCTGAGGATAATTTGTTGACAAACCCCAAGATATCAAGCAACATGTGCCTCTGACCAACAATAAAAGCGTATATTTTATCATTATGCAAATAAGACACCCTTAAGAGAGTTACAATCCTACTCAACTCCCTAACAATTTCATCATTAACGTCATTAACGATCAACGAAATCCTAAAATCAAGTTTACCCAAATAAGTGTAAAAAGCGTCAACCAAACCCCTACCAACAACGTGATTAAAGTAATGATAAATAACCTCATCCACTGAAACACCTAAAGACTTAGCAATCTCATCCCACGAGCTTAAGGGATCTTCTTGTTTCTTTCCCAACGCGTAAATATCAACCCAATCTGGACTAAAACCATCACTCAAATCCGGCAACTGAAAAGGCTCCCTAGGCTTATCCAAAATAGCCCTTTCAAACATTAAACTCTCAAAATTAAATGCTGAGTAATCAACAGGGTAAATTTCCCTCTTGTATTCTAGATAAGTCTCGTAATCCTTAACCAGTTCACTCTCACTCATCTTCTCCAAAATCTGAACAAAATCCCACCTACCCCTAGGAAACACCACATCTAGAACTATTGTATCACTAGTCAAAACGTCCCTCAATGACGCTATTATCATGCCGTCAAAGAGGTAGTAAAAGTCAACGGGTTGTAAAGCTGAATCTTTAGATAACTTAATAGTAGTATGAAAGAGTGATAATCCTAATGTATGAAATTTAGGGGAAGGGCCGACCAATATTTTAAGTTTAGATAGTACATCTCTGATATTTTCTATACCAGTTAATTCACGCAATAGGTCGTAATTGTGATCACCAAACCTCTGAACGTAATGTAATAACTTAGCAAGATTCTCTGAATTAATAGAATCAGTCATACTCCAGTTGATAATAAGTAGTGAGAATACATAAAAATAGTATCTTCAAAATTCTAAAAAGAGTTTAACATATCTAACCAGTACCTGGTAATTTTGATTCTCCAGCATGCACTACATGTAGTGCTGCTAGGATCAGTGGTAGAGATGCTGCTGTTATTATTATTGCATACCTTACTACTTGACTTGAAGCCAAGGTGTACATGTTTACTTTCATTTTTGGTCAATTTCTTCTATCGTAATACGCCCCATAAACATGAGTATTTGAATGAATTAGATTTATTGGAAATTAAGAGTTTGAGCTAAAATCAACTCAATAAAAAGTTTATACTTTCAATACCTCAGATACGAACAAATATTCCAGGAGATGTCGAGTTATGAGGTGAGTATTACGGAGAACCTTAGTACCTTATGTGAAAAATTTAAAAAATAATTTTTGTTGTAAAGTCTATATCTTTAATTATTAATTTCGCTTTTTGGAATTTAAATTCTCCTCTTAAGTACACGTTTTCTTATCTTAATAATTAAACTCTTATTACTCTTCTCGTCATTGGTATCTCTTTAACTAACTCTATAGCCTTGTTTTCAATAACATCTACCTCATATATTGCAGAAGTAGAGTAAATAACCTTTCTCTCATCTTTTTTAGCTATTGCTGTTACACCAAATGTAGGTCTTGGTAGCTTAAGACTTACTTTATCCCAACTAATCCCATTATCTTTGGAAATTATTAAGGGCTCTTGGCTCATTATATGCCCCACAATTATTCCTCCTAAATTTTCCAATCCGTGAGCGTAACCATTTATGACTTTATTAAAAATAGTGAGATCTTTAGTTACGTAAATTCCATTTGCCGTAGCTATTAGTAGATTTTCACCATAAGCTAAAAGGTTGTGCATGTCTGCGAAGAAATCTAATGGCTTTAGTTGACTAATGGACTTCCCTATGAGTAAGTTTCCTTCTTCGACAGTTGCAACTATTTGATCTCTAAATAGTGCGAAATCCGTTATGTGTGCTGGACCGTAGGGAAATTCCCAGCCTAATCTTTCTGCTTCTTTAGTTAGGTTTAGTATCTCTTTTACTTTTCCATCTTTGATCTCGTATATCTTAGGTCCCTCAATTGAAGCGTAAATTGTATTTCCAAACTCCCATAATCTCCAACACCCTTCATTTATTATTACCTCTTTGTAATTGAAAATTACTCCTCTTTCTGATGAGCAAATATAGGGTAAGATCGCATCGTTAACTTCATAGTCTTCTGTTAATTTCTCCAATTCCTTGTCTAACTTATATAATCCATTGTCAGTTGCAATCAGATACATAATATCATTTACGATTGGAGGTTTAAAATCATTATTAATTATTATTATAATAACAAGGAATTCAGATAGAAGACGGATAATGACGAGTGATTTAATTATTAAAAAATGTTTTTATCCTTGAGCGAGATTAATTGCAATAATGATAGAGTTCTTAATTGAGAAGAGCTTCAATATGCCAGAGGATATAGTATGGCAAATAGTCAAGGACGTAAATTCCATTCCAAACTACTGGAGGGGTGTTAGGGAGTTAAAAGTTAAGCAAGTAGATAAGAACGTTTATGAAGGGAAAATAAGGTTTGCGTTTCCCTCTTCGGGTAAAGTTAGGATAATCGTCAATGATGATGAAAGGACGTTAACCTTTGAGTATGTTGAAGGGCCGATAAGGGGATATAATAAGGTGAAAGTCTCTAAAGGTAAGATCTCTTCTGAATGGAAGGTTACCATGAGCGGTCTTTTGAAGCTAACAGAGGGTTGGAGTAGAGATCACTTCATGGAAGGTACTGAGCATGCATTGGAAAGGATATTAAATGCATCCCTTAATGTCTCTCCTTAATTTTATTTAGATTAACGCCGATTTTATTCTAATAATGTTTGCTGAGTGGGGAAAGCTTAGAGCTGTAGGAATGCATAAGCCTGGCTTGGAGGTAATGTTTGGTCTTCTAGATCCCTCGTCCTTCCTTTATGAGAGACGATTCAATTGGAGTAAGGCAAGGAGAGAACACGATAACCTTAGAAGAGCGTTAAAAGAAGAAGGAGTTAAAATATATAGACTTAGACAAACAATTGCGAACAAGATTAGAAAGAATAGTAAATTTAGGGAGAAGGTGATAGAAAAAGTTGGAATTAATAGTGATGATCCCGAGTTCCTTGTAGAGTTGTTGATCTTAAGACCGATTCTTAGTTATGAAAAGAGTGAGAAAGGTGTACAGTTAGAGGTTAAACTGACTAACCCTCTTTCTAATCTTTACTTCATGAGAGATCAGCAGATTACTACAGAAAAGGGAATAATAATGGGGAGGATGGCTACACATCAGAGAGAGAAGGAAGTTGAGGTTATGAAGTTGTTTTGGGAGGCGTTAAATATGGAATATAAGGAGATAAGTAGAGGTAAACTTGAGGGTGGAGATTTCTTTCCAATGGGTGATTTTAGCTTAATAGGTGTTGGGGTTAGAAGTAATCTAGAGGGTGTAAGTGAGCTGTTTAAGATTTTGAATGGTGAGATAGGCATAGTAGATTGGAATAGGGAAGAGTTTATCCATTTGGATACTTTCTTCAACGTTGGATCTTCCAGTTCGGTAGTTAGTGTTAGGAGTTTGATGGAGGAGAGTGTGGTTGTAGTTTATTACGATGGGAAGGCTATAAGGAAGACAACACTATATGAGTACGTGGTTAAGGAGAAGGGATTTAATTTGATTGAAGTGAGTGTGGGTGAGGCTAAGAATTACATAACTAATTTTTTGACTGCAGATGACGGTAAGATTTTATCGCCTAAAAATCCCGCAAATAGAAAGCTTGAAAAAGAGTATGATGTAATAGAGGTTGAGGTTTCAAATTTGACTGGTGGTGCTGGTGGTATTCATTGTATGACGGCTGTGATAGAGAGGAGCTAGATCTTCTTCCCCTTGGTTTCTGTAATTAATATTACACTTATGAACGTAACTAGTACGTATGATAATGTGATTAAGAGAAGCGAAGATTGATTAGTTCTTAGTAACACTGGAGCTAGTGAACCTCCTAATATACTCGCCACTTGGTAGGAAAAATTTGATGCAGTAAACCTATATTTTTTATCAAATATCTCAGTAAATATTGAGGATTGCGGGGCATATAATGCGGAGTCTGAAACTGACATTAGTATTTCCCCTGGAAGTAAATTTCTTGTTAGCACGATACCGGCTGTCATCATTAATATTAACCCAATGATTATTACCTTCCTCCTTCCAACTAGGTCACTTAAGTAGCCAAATAATGGAATTAGGAAAAGTTGGAAAGAAATTGAGATTATCACTATTAACGAGAGAAAGGAAATTGAGGATGATTTTGTAAAAATATAGGAGGTAAAAATATAGAAATTCGCACTTTCACTAATTTTAATTCCTATTGATTTTAATATGTTGGCCCAATCGTGCCTTATTGCTTCTAATAATGGTTGTGTTTTACTTCTAGCCACTTTTTGTGTAGATACGTCCCTGACTAGTAATAATGAGAGAAGTGATAGGAAGGTTACTGCAAGAAATGAGTAAGGCCAATAAATTACGTAATAATTTATTACTAGAATTGTGAGTGAAGATAGTATAATGCCAATTGGGACTGATAGTTGTAATAAACTTGTTATAAACCCTCTAAATTTATGCTCAGAATACACTTCTATAATAATAGTACTAGCTCCGCCCCATTCTCCACCTAAACTAAGACCTTGCAAAAGTCTGGAAATAATTAGGGGATAGATATTATTAGGTATCAACACTATTATGGATGAAATCGCTAACGTAACATCAGTTAGGATTAATGCAACCCTTCTATTTACTCTATCTCCTATATACCCAAATATTATACTCCCTAACATTCTGGCTATAAAACCCAAAACGAAAATTATTGAGCCAATTACAACATTAAATTCTATAAAAGAAAGCTGAGAAAATAAAAAGAAGGCATACCATTGGGAAATTGTTAAGAGTATACTTCCTACTAAAGTCCTCATTTTCTACTCCTTAAACAACACAGATGCGTAGTTGCCTAGATCTAGTAACCCGTGCCCAGAAAAGCTTACCAGTACTGTCTTCTTTTCTCCACTCTTCTTAGCTTCTTCAGCTATTTCAGCTAATATTGGTAATGCATGTGAAGTCTCAGGGGCTGGTATATATCCTTCTAATTCTGAGAATAGTTTAGCCCATTTGAACGACTCTTCTTGAGAGTAATCTCTTGGCTGTACAATTCCTTTGCTCATTAACAGACTAAGAGTAGGAGCTACTCCATGATATCTTAGGCCTCCTGCATAAACTGGAGGTGGTACAAAGTCTGAACCTATTGTGTACATTTTTAGCATTGGCAATAATTTTGCAGTATCTGGATAATCGTATTTGTACACACCCTTGGTCATTTTTGGAACTTCTGAGGATCCAGAGGCAATATATTTTCTCCTAACCTTTCCACTTCTTAGCTCATCTCCTAAGAATGGGTAAGCTAATGCAGCGTAATTTGATCCCCCTCCAACAACCCCTATAATGTAATCTGGATCTTCACCTATCATCTCCATCTGCTTCTTAGCCTCCATTCCAGCTATTGTTTTAAACATTATATCTGAATTTACTACACTACCTACAACGTATTTTCCGCCGTTTTTATGAGCATATTCTACTGCATCACTTATTGCGATGCCTAGAGATCCAGGGTGATTAGGATCTTTAGCTAATAATTCCCTACCAAACTCTGTCAAATCTGAAGGGGATGGATGAACTTCTGCTCCATACATTTGCATCATATATTTTCTATATGGCTTTGCGTAAAAGCTTGTCCTAACCATGAAGACATGTGCTTTTATCCTAAACAAAGCTGAGGCTAATGCAACTGCTGATCCCCACTGACCAGCTCCAGTTTCTGTCGTAACGAACTTCGCGTTATCCAATTTAGCGTAATATACGTGTGCTAACGCACTATTAATTTTATGAGAACCTGTATAAGTATAGCTCTCCATTTTCAGATAGATTTTAATACTATTTCCTAAGTACTCCTCTAACCTTTTTGCCCTAATTATCGGAGTTGGTCTTCCTACTTGTAAATATCTCTCTAGAACCTCATCTGGAATTTTTACGTATCTTTCCTTGGTGAATTCCAACTCTAGTACCTTGCTTGGTAAAATCTCTTTCAATAACTGTAGAGATTTGCCAGTGGGATCTTGTGGTGGAGGTAATTCTTCCGGTAGATCTGGTAAGATATTATACCATTGTGTGGGTATCTCATCTTGAGGTAAATCTATTCTTATTTTCATAGCCATTACTACATTAGATAAGTTTATACTTTTTTCTCTTATTTTTTAATTCTAAACGATAAATTTAAAAGGTTTCAATGAGAAAGAAGATTATAATGTATGTCATCGAGGTAAATAACGTATGGAAAGCTTATGGTAAGATTATTGCAAATGAGGATATTACGATGAGAGTTAAAGAGGGAGAAATTGTAGCGTTATTAGGACCGAATGGTGCGGGGAAAACTACTCTTGTTAAGCAAATTTACGGCGAGTTAAATCCGACCAAGGGTGAAATAAGAGTTCTAGGCAGAAAACCAACTGATAGACATGTTAAGAAATTCTTAGGAGTAATTCCACAAGAGTGCGAGCCTTATGGTGATCTAACAGTATGGGATAATATATACTACATGGGGAGATTAAAGGGAGTTTCTAAGGATGAAATTAAGAAGAGAGGAGAGGAATTATTGGAAAGATTGGATTTGAAAAGTAAAAGAAACACTCTGGCTAGGGATCTATCTGGGGGTTTAAAGAGGAGAACTCTAATCGCAATGGCTTTGATAAACAATCCTAAACTCCTAATACTTGATGAGCCGACTACTGGATTAGACCCTGAAGCTAGGAGAGAAGTGTGGGAAATATTGCTTAACATGAGGAAAGAGGGTCAGAGTATGCTACTTACTACCCACTATTTAGATGAGGCTGAGAGACTAGCCGACAAGATATATTTTTTAAGCAGGAAGATTATAGTCGAGGGAACACCTACGCAAATAAAGGAGAAATTCGCAGATTGGTACGAAGTAACCGATTATACTAACGGTAAAGTGTATAGGGTAAAGGGAGAGGAGGAACTCAAGAAAATCGTAATGTCGATTAACGGCAAATTTGAAGTTAGAATGCCAAGTTTGGAGGAAATATATCTTCAGGTAATGAAAGATGTTGAGTGAATTTCTTAACTTAATCGTAATGCAACTAAAGATGATAAAGGCGTACTTACCAGTGTTCCTCTTCTTCTCGATCCTTTTCCCAATAGGATTCATGCTTGTGTTTGGCTATATTTCAATTAAATCATTGACACCATTTATAGTAGCAGGTACAATAACGTTTTACGTTTCAATTGGAGTTCTAACTTCGGTTGCTCAATCTCTAGCATTTGAGAGAAATGCTGGTAGATTTTCCTTAATGATAGCAACTGGTATACCGAGAGAGTTTTACGCAATAAGCATAGCGCTTAGTAACGGTATTGCCACACTGATTATGATACCAATAATCCTAGTTTTGGGTAGTTATTTACTTCACGTAGAAATAAAATCAATTCCATTTCTACTTATTGCACTGATATCGTCATTATTTATGGCTTCGATGTTAGGTATGACATTGGGCTTAGGAATTAAGAACATATACGCCGTAAACCAATACTCGACAATTATAAGCTTCGTACTTTCCTTCTTTGCCCCAGTCTACTTCCCAGTAACTTTTATACCATTACCATTTCGCTATTTAACTTATATTGAACCTACTACTTACGTCTCTCAAGCCTTATATTACGCTTTTGTAGGAAATCCCATTTCCTTAGTATGGAGTTTAGGTATAATAGCTTTCGGTTTCGTTTTCGTTATCTTAAGTAGATACGTTATAAGAAGACAATAGTTTTCGACCTCCTTGTCATCATTTTTATGGGGTTTAATACGCTCTTAGAGAGATATAGATGGATTAGGTTTAAAAAGCTCTTAGACTTGTACCTTACATACTTCGTTCTTTAGTAAGTTTTTTTAACTAATTGTGAACATTTCCTCCTATGAATAGGAACAAGTACATTATTATTGGTTTCATAGTAATGTGCTTCAATTCCTTGTATCAATATTCTTGGAATGCCTTAGGGCCTCTCTTAAGGGAAGGGTTTAATGTTAGTATAGTTGAAATAGCCATAGGCTTTACGTTGTTCACTGTATTTTCTTCTGTTTTTCAACCAATTGGAGGTCATTTTGCGGACAAACAAGGTCCAAAGAAGATAGGCGTACTCTCAGCTATTTTATCAGCACTAGGTTTTCTTGGGACTTACCTTTCTCCCAATATTTACGTCTTTTTTATAAGTTGGACAATAGGTAGTATAGGTGAGGGAATACTTTACGGAATAGCTGCAAATTTAGCAATGAAGTGGTTCAAGGAAAGGATGGGATTTGCCACTGGAATAGTATCAATGGGATTTGGAATAGGTTCAGCCATAGCTAATCCCTTCATATACATGGCTAATAATTACAGAATAGTAACATTAACAATAGGATTAGTTGAGATAATACTCTTGCCAATTCTTTTGTACATCTCAGATTATCCTCCTAAATTATCTGGCCAGACTCCAAGACAAGCGATTTTAAGTCCTAAATTCTGGCTAATCTATATTTCTTTCACAACTTCCATAGTTCCGTTAACGGTACTTTCCTCAGAATTACCAGTATTAGGAAAAGGTTTACCTCAACAAGAATTAGTGACTTTAATCTCGATTTTACCATTACTAAGTGGAGGATTAAGACCATTTTTCGGCTATATTGCTGATAGATTGGGCATATTGAGAACAACGTTTCTTCTCACCATTGTGTTAACGTTGGGTAGCATATCTTTACTTCTCAAGGAAATAGCGCTTTCTACGGTTCTTGTAGGCTTAGCAGGAGGATCGTTAATTACACTCTATTTTAACGTTTCCACGGAAATATTCGGCTTTAAGTTTTCCACAGTAAACAGTGGAATACTATATACTGGTAAGGCTTTAGGTGGTGCGTTAGGTAGCGTTATATTTGCATTGCTTTACACGATAAGTCTAAGGACCTCAGAAATATACACTTTAACCTGTAGCCTTATAGGAGTTATTACCTTATTGCCACTTATATTTACTAAACAGAGCAGAAAGGTTCAATGATTTTTTATCTTATAGTTAACTAATTGTTAAGTATTACATAAATTGATAATACCAAATCAAAACAAAACGTTTGATATAGCTCTATCTAAGAAGAATTAGAGGATACTAGTATACTGATCAGTACACTTATTAGTAGTAAGGTTTAAAAATTAGTAACAGAATAAACATATATGTATAGGTATATATTTTTAATATCGATACTATTAATTTCCATTATACCCGTAGTTTTTGCATCATATTCTAATATATACCAGAATCCAGTAACTTTAAAGGGATTTAGAGAAATAGGAACGTTAAATACAAATCAAGAGGTAATAGTTACAATTTTTGTACCACTTAAAAATCTAGATCTATTATACTATTACGCTGGTGCAACCTCAAACCCGGCTTCACCGCTATACCATAAATTCTTAAGCCCTCAAGAAGTACAACAACTATTCTTACCAACTGAGGAGTATAACCAAATCCTAAACTACGTTAAAAATAGCGGATTTCAAGTATTATTTACCGCATTAAACTCAGTAATAGTAGTAAAGGGTACAGTGGGTCAAGTTGAGAAATATTTAGGTACTAAGTATACGGTTTACTCTAATGGTTCCATAACCTATTACACCAATTACGGATACCCCAAGATAAATGCCTATGTATACTCCAGTAACGTCTCAATAATATTCTTTGCCCATCCATCTACGTTAATTACTGAGAGCATGCTAAAGAGCTTTCAGCAAGAGATAAATCAAACATTTCCACTTGAAGGCTATTGGCCAACTGTATTACAAAAAGTGTATAATGTTACTACAGAGGGAGAGAATACTACAATAGGAATACTAGACTTTTATGGCGATCCTTACATTGTTCAACAGTTAGCGTATTTTGATAAAGTAACCGGATTACCAAATCCTCCCAACTTTACTATAGTACCAATTGGGCCCTATAATCCTAACTTAGGTATTGCAAATGGTTGGGCTGGAGAGATTAGCCTAGATGTTGAAGTAGCACATGCAATAGCACCAAAGGCAAACATAACGCTGTATATAGCTAATCCGAATATACCTTTACCCGCTATTATCGCATATATTACAAGTCAAAATAAAGTTGATACGTTATCTCAAAGCTTTATTATACCAGAGAGTGTCTTTTCCTCTCTTTTTAATGGTCCGTTATTCTATTCATGTGTAATACTAAGTGATGAGTACTATGCCTTGGGTTCGGCCGAGGGAATAACTTTCCTAGCTAGTTCTGGAGATGCTGGAGGTTCAGGGTATAGTAATGGACCTATAGGGACTGTAGGATATCCCTCAACATCACCTTTTGTAACTTCAGTGGGAGGTACAACTGTATATTTGCAATTCCCTAATGGATCTTATTATCAGACTGCTTGGTCAAATTACGGTTTTGTCCCAAATAATCTAAATTGTGGTGGTTCAACTGGTGGAGTAAGTATAATTGAGCCTAAACCATGGTATCAGTGGGGATTACTTACACCATCTACTTATCCGAATGGTAAGCTTATTCCAGAAATTTCCGCTAATGCAAATGTATACCCTGGAATATACATAGTTCTACCGGGCAATGTGACAGGCATAACTGGAGGTACAAGTGAGTCTTCGCCTTTAACTGCTGGGTTATTAAGTACAATTGAAAGTTATACTCATAATAGAATTGGTCTGCTAAATCCTATATTAACTTACATGGCTGAGAAATACTACGGTAAAGCAATAGAACCAATAACTTTTGGTTATAACATCCCTTGGGTCGCGTATTATGGTTATAACTTAGTAACTGGTTATGGTACAATTAACGCAGGATACTTTGAAAATATACTATCCACAATCAATTTATCATCAAAGGAGCTAAATGTAATAGTTAACGTTTACAATACTTCAATACCTACTATACCTCCTCAACAATTCTATCCCAGGCAACATATTCTAGTCACTGCTAATATAACGTATCCAAATGGAAGTCCAGTACAAACTGGTGAGTTCAAAGCATTAATAGAGAACTATCTAGGGAACTTAACTACATTTAACTTGACTTATAACCCGCTTACTAAGTTATGGGCTGGTAGTGGGATTTTACCCAATAACGCTAGTGGCGTCTTATTTGTCTACGTTTATGGAAGTGAAGATGGACTAAAGGGAATCGGATACTATGAGACTTTCTCTGGATATTATATAACGTTCGATTATACGACGACTTTTATACCAGTTTATGCAGAGTTGGGCAATGCTGAACTGGGAATTACCTTATCTAACTCATACTTCGAAGCACCAATTGGAGTAATGAATATTACCCTCGATATTTATTCCTATAACATAACAACAAATGCATACACGTTTGTAACAACGTTAAGTGTACCTATTAAGAATGGAGTAGGAGTTATCGATTTACCACCAGACTTAAGCGTAGGAGATCTGTTGATTATAGCGGAAGGTAATGCTTATGGTTTTGACGCATTTACTAATGGAATATACATGCAAACCTTATTCATATTGCCACAAGTTGTAGTTGAACCGGGCAGTGTTTCCCCTGGGCAATTCATTACAATAGAGGGATCAATTATACCGCCAGTTAACTTACCCAGTTCCACATTCCAAGATGCATTACAAGGTACTAACATTACTGCTAAATTGGTAAGTAGTAATGGTGTCGTAATAAATGAGGCTAATATACCATTATCACCGAATGGAATCTACTTTGGATATTTGTACATACCTAAAAATACTTCCCCTGGGCTTTACAATGTTCTATTGTTTGCAACCTATTACTCTTATGCTTTGAACACTACAATTCAAGGATTCTATTACGGCCAAATATACGTTTCTAATCAAGCTACGATCTCAGTGAAGTCAGTTAACTATGCATTTGAGGGACAAACTGTTTTCATTTACGCTAATATAACAAATGGTACTAATGAAATTAAGTTCGGAATGTTCAGTGCTACCGTGTACCCCTCGAGCCTCTCATTTAATTATACTACGATAAGTTCAATAATAGAGATACCACTGTGGTATAATCCTAAGATAGGAGAATGGGAAGGGAATTTTACACTGCCTTCAGCAATTAGTGCAGGAAATCTAACTTATTTAGCTGGGCAAGGATATTTCGGCGTGCCATTCAAGGTCTTAATAACCGGAATTTCCGCCTTAGGTAATCCAACCACTACCAATTCTGGTAATGCTTATACAATCAACGTATTGCCATATACCTTATTTACAAATCAAACCTTAGACAAGACGTTACCATCATATGCAAGTTTAGTAAACGTGAAGATATTGAATGTAAGTGGTAATCTATTGAATGACTTCCTTACTAACGTTGTTATTGTTAATAGCAATGTAAAAATATTGAATGGTAACATATCTAATTTAGTAATTAGAAATTCCACAGTGTTCATAATGCAGAGTAATGCGAATAACATTACATTATACAATTCAACTCTGTACGCCATAGGTGGAAGTATAAATGGATTAAACGTAATTAACTCTAAAGTAGTTCCAATAAACGTTCATATCCAAGGTTTATATCCTGAATTACCAACTATCACGATAAGCTTACCTTCTAAGAACGTAACTGGAACTGTTAATGTTACCGTTAATGTAGTGGGTGAAGATGTAAGTAGGATTAACGTATACTTGAATGGTAACTTGATAAGTTCATTTACAACAAATGGGACCCATATAGTAACTTTAAATACTCAAAACTATCCAGATGGTGGGTATAATTTAACAGTAACAGCAATTCAAAGTGATGGTTTAAGTAGTAGTAATAGTAGTTATCTGTATTTTGAAAACGGCCTAACTAATCTAAATACTAAGGTGAATTTGATATCTAATCAATTAACTAATGTAAGCAATAGTTTGTCATCTTCTATATCTTCCTTAAGGACTACGTCATTAGAATATCAGAGTATATCTTTAGCAATCGGTATTATAGCAATAGTTCTGGCAATATTGGCTCTAGTAAGAAGGAGAAGGTAAGATATAATCATTATTTTTATTACTATTTTTCTCCTTATTTTTAGTATGCTTAAAAATAGAAGCGAAGTCTTGAAAATCTCCTTTTCAGCCTTTTTCGCTGATCTTGGATATCAGGCTGTAGTAGCATCTTTTCCAATAATTTTCGTTCTTATCTTCAAAGCTCCAATTCCAATTTACGGTTTAGCTGAGGCATTGAATTACGGGATTGGGACTGTTATGGCTTATATTGGAGGTTTAGCTGGGGATAGGTTTGGGAGGAAAAGGATTGCAATCATAGGAAATGTTCTTATTCTATTTGTTTCTCTAATAGGATTATCTAGGGATTACATCCAAGCCCTTATTTTCTTCATGATAGGGTGGTGGTTTAGGAACTTTAGATCTCCACCAAGAAGAGCAATGATGGCTGAGGTAACTTCACCAGAAGAGAGATCAGAAGCCTTTGGGATTTTACATTCCTTAGATATAGCTGGAGCCTTACTTGCAATTATTTATCTTACTGTATTACTTTACCTCCATGTTTCCATACTTACCGTTCTCTTATTCACCTCAATACCTTTGCTTGTTTCAACAGCATTTTTAACCAAGGTTAACGCAGGAAAAAAGGGAGAAAAAAAGAAGATAGAGAATAAAATAGAGCAAAAAAGAGTCTTCTGGAGTGTTATATTATCTACAATGTTCTTTGGATTTAGTCAATACAGCTTTGGCTTTCCAATACTAACTACCACGGAAATTACTGGAAAAGACTATTTGGGAGTATTAGCCTACGGCGTATTTCTCGGTGCTTCTTCATTATTTGGCTACTTATTTGGCAGAATGAAACTAAAGGAATTTGAAAGTTTAGCATTTCTAGGGTACTTAGTTGGGGCAATAGGGTCTCTTGGTTTTGCGTATTTGTCTGGTTTTGGTTTATTTTCCCTTTATCCCCTTTCTTTCTTAATGGGAATTAGTGTTGCCTCAACTGAGACTTTTGAACCCACAATAATGTCCAAAATAACTAAAGAGGAGGCATATGGCACAAGTATGGGGTATTTATCAGCGGGTAGAAGTATTGGAATATTTCTCGGTAACGTGATTATGGGATTGCTGTATCAAATAAGCTATACATATGCGTACTTGTTCGCTACTATAACTTCTCTGATCTCCTTTGGTCTAATCTTAAGCCTAATCATGAAACCAAGTGCTTCTTAGCGTAACTCTTAAACACCACACTGCCTACAAATGTAGTAAATAGTGACATAAAAACTATACCTTCAAATTCCTCTAAACTTAACGCTTGATATGAAAGGCCTATAGAAGCAATCACTAACCCAGTCTCACCCCTAGGTACCATTCCAAACGCTATTGTATTAGCGGCTTTTACGTTTCTTAAGTAAGCTAAAGCAAATGGGAAGATTCCTAGCCACTTGAAAACGGTTGCTATGCCAGTTAATTCTAAGGATAATAATAACGTATTAAGATTTAGTGTTGAAAAATTAACTTCAGCTCCTATGTATACAAAAAATAATGGTCCGAAAACGCTAAGTAGTGTGTTACTAATTTCTTTAATTTTTTCGCTTTTTATACTGTTAGCAAATGCAACTCCAGCAACGAAAGCTGAAATTATGGGAGAGTATCCCAATGACACCATTAATAACGTTAAGCCGAATAGTATCGCGAGCGGAAACTCCTCTATGTACTTATCACTCAATCTATCAGTTATTTTCGGGACTATGATAACTGAAACTGCTAATATAACTAGCCATATAACTACAAGGGTAATTATTTTCAAACTGATAGAAGTAACACTTGTAGACGTGCCTTGCAAAATAGCTAGGATGACCGACAATAAGAGTAAATCCACTACGTCATCGGCTGCAGCAGCGGAAACCATGAAATTTATGCCCTTACCCTTCAATTTTTCTTCCTCTATTATAGATGCTACAGCTGCAAGACTGGTAGCTCCCATTGCAGCACCAAGTATCAGTGACGAATTTAAACCAAAACTTGACGTATAAAAGTAATATGCTGCGAAAAAAGGTAATAATGCACCAAACGTTGCCCCAAGAAATCCTAGGACGCCAGAAGATTTTATTGGTGCGATTCCATGCTCTAAACCAGAGGCGAATATTAACAGAATTACTGAAAACTCGGCTAAAAATTCAATATAACTATTTATACTTATTAAGGAAAAGCCCAATAGCTGGTTTAATAAAGAACCTAAAGCATAAGGACCTATTAACATACCAGCTAATAATTCACCTATCAGCTTAGGTAAACCGTACTTCTGTACAAGCGAACTTAAAATTTCTGCTAATAAGATAAAAATTGATACATCAAAGAGTGCTAGAATTATTGGATTCATGTTTATACTTTAGAAGCAATTGTTTATTAAACTTTTATCAGCGTTCGTACCCTTCTTCATCAGATCTAGTGAGCTGGGCTCATCACTATCATTGAGATGATATTGATAAACGTCTATTAAGTTTTCTGCTCAAACAGAAGGAGAAAGCTCAATTACTTTTGTCTTAATATACTTAGATTGTAAAGAGGATATAGTCTTGTCCCAACTCTCTGCCGGATTGCCTTTATTTATACCGATTTTTAATCTATTTTCTCCAACAATTTTTGCTAAATAGTAGGTACAAAAAGGTTTAGCTACACAATTTTCGCAATTAGAGTATACATTTGAATGTAGGTTCATGTAAACTACTTGCTTATCGTTAGTTACGTAAATTATTCCTTTCTTAAGGTTTAACGAGCCATTAGCCTTTTCAAAAGGGAATACTAACTTAACGTTAATCATATTTTCCTTAAGTATCCTCAACTTATTAAGATAATCTCTGATGTAATAGTAATAGCTTTTACTGTAATTTTCTCTTGAATCTTTGACAAGAACATTCATAATTTTAGTATCACTTATTTTAACAAAATCATAATAGTCAATTAAGACAACATTATTATTATCTTGTCTTATGGGTCTTTCAACAGTAACTACTTTAAACTCACACATTTCAATAATAAGTTTCGGAAATTTATTATAAAAACCTTTAATGTTGGTCTTATTAAAAATTGACATTAACATCATTCAATAGTTCAAGTGCATTTTTATATGCAACGCCTTCATCATAGCCATGGTTATTGATAAAGAGTTTTGCACTTTCGATTAAGTTAAGAGAATTATAAGGAGCATCACTACCATAAATACTTCTTCTTTGATCGATAATTGTAGAAGAATGATTCACCACATAATAGACTCTCTCGTTGGTAACTACGTGTTTACTATCAATGAGTACAACGGGAAAAGTATATTTATCCAATAACCATTTTAGTTCGTCTAAAGGAGGATCATACAGTACTAGAATTAACCCTTTTCTATCTACTACTTCATATACAAAGTTAAGCGATGGATGAAGTAATGAAAAGTTGTGATGTTTAGGACTTAGAACCACACCAATTATTCCCCTTTCTACTTGTCTAATAAGCTCTACTTGAGGAGGAACTCTGCATCTCGGATTATATATACCCAGCCTTAGTGTATAATCTTTCTTTCCCCAGAGATATTGCTGATAAAAACCATCCACACAACAATCACATGAGTACTTATAAATAGGATTTAATATAATTCGCCTTATCTCTATTTCATCCTCTCTTAACTTAGGCTCTTCCATGTAATTATATAGTTTTATACCATAGTGAGTGTTGAAATCTATGAAGAAAAAAGGCATATATAATAATGGGAAAAAGTTACAAATATCTTTTTAGTACTGACATTGGATTAGTGATATTGGCTGTAAGTAAAGTTTCTTCTGGGCTATGACCAAAGGCAAATGCCACCAGTTGTGAGAAGTAAGCTAATGGTGTCCTTAGATCTTCACCATATTTTTGAGCTATTTTCTCCATGTTAGTTTCAATAGCTACGTGGCCTAGTGGACAATCTGTGACTAATATTTCCGCACCGTTTCTTCTAGCCTCCTTTAATATTCTAGCTTCCAAGTGTAAGGCTACCTCTACATCGGAGTAAACGTGAGGACCACCACAGCACATTGTCTTAGCTTCAAATGGTACGACTTCAGCACCTAACGCTTTCAATATTTCGTCCATAAAGAATGGTCTCTCTGGGTCATCTCTCATTTTCATATATCCAGCTAAGGTATAAGATTTAGGCCTAACGTATAGACAACCATAATAAGGTGCAACTTTTAATCCGGTAAGAGGTCGTCTTACTTTAGCCTTGATAGTCTCAATTCCTACTGTGTTATAAATATACTCCACAGCATGGACAAGCATTAACTTTAGATCATAATTCTTAGTACCCATTTTTTCCAGATACATATTCGTTTTTTCTCTTAGTTTTGGGTACTTAGTAAGATAATATTGGGTTCTAGATAAGGAATAGTGACAGCCGGGACAAGCTGAAACTACAGCATCAGCTCCCATTTCCCTAGCTAACGCTAAATTCCTTGCTGGTAGTAATATCCCTGCCATAGTATTAACGTTCTTTACTTCTAATGCACCACAACAGTTATAGTCCTCGATCTTCTCTAATGGGATACCTAAATCTTGTGCAACTAGCTTTAGAGAGACATCATAAGATTTGCCTAATCCGTCTAAAGCACAGCCTGGATAGAACGCTACTTTACCATAAGGTGTGGGTAGTGTCATTCTGGTAGCACCTCCTCCATCATCGCTTCCTCTAACACCTTTTGTACTTTATCCCAGTTCTTAACTCTATTAGGCCTTAATACATCTTTTATAAGTCCTCCTTTCAATATTGCTGCGCCAATATTTATTAGATCCTTTAAGCTAAGCGTAACCATTCCAGCTTTAGCCGCAGCAGCACCTAGTGTCAGTTCTGAAATTCTTCCGCCGTTTTTAATTACAGTATCTAAGAATAGCTCATCAAACACTGTACCTGGATCTTTCTTAACTAATCCATGCTTTAATAGATAGTGATGAATAGAGTGTACTACTTCTTCTACTAATACTCCCTTAGGACATCTGTGAGTACATTTCTGGCATGAAACGCATCTCCAGAGTGAGTTTTGTAGTTCAACAAGTGCTTGCTTATCGCCCTTTCTAGCAAGATCTATAAATCTTCTCGGACTGTAATCCGGATCGTATTCTCTCATTGTACAACCTGAGGTACAAGTTCCGCATTGCCAGCAAGCGCTTATTGTAACACCCTCTAGGGTGTTGGCTATTTCATCCCATACTGTAGGGTCGTAGCCAGTCTGTGTTCTCTCAATCATGAAGGCGTTCCATGTTCCATCTACTTCTACACCATCCACTATTACCTTATCTTTTTGAATTAGACCTCTAATTATGGGTTTTTCTATCTCAGGAATTGGCAAGTCGGATCACCCTAAGGAAGGATTTGAGACCTAAAACCATGGCCGTAGTAGAAAGGTGAGATGGATAAAGACCACCTCCCTTTCTATCTACAGCCAGTAAAGTTGCGTAATCTACATACCTAACATAGGAGTACACCAAAAAAATTGAAGAATAATAATAATTAGGTGAGTCTAACCCAAAGATCGAAAGAACTTCCCTCAATTCTGAAACTGCATCAAAATAGTCTTTTTCATTCTTTAACACCACTTCATCTTTTAGTATATAAGTAATAGAACCAGAATTCTTTTTTGGGTTCCATAACCATCTAGTCCATAATGGATATTTTTCCGGTTCTAAGAAGTGAATTATTTCCCTAGCCATATCTTCTATATCTTCTGGTTCACTTGCCTTAAGCGAAGCAAAAACTTTAACTCTTTCGTCATAAGGCAAATCTCTATTTTTAAGGGTTTTGAAGGCTAGTTTAACCTTATCAATTCCATTGTTACCTATAATTTCATTATAATGCTTCTTAGCATAAAATATCACATCAAATAACTTCTTTGTATCTTCTTCAGTTCTAATCTCTAATGAATTAAGGAAATCAGTTTTCATTTGCATTGCTTTAATGATTACTGATAATGACTCTTTGGAATTACTTTTCACAGTATTATTTACATCCTTGGCTAACATAGCATTAAAAATATCTCTTACGTAATCAATGTTTAAAAAAACGTTAATGATGTACCACCTTCATCTCCTCAGTTTTCTTTGCAAAGTCCGACTCTTCCCATATTCCATGAGTAACGTATTCATAAGCTTTCATTGCAGCTGCATATCCCTCAGTTATAGAATCTGAAATAGTTTTAGGTCCGGTTATCGCACCAGCTAAGAATATTCCTTTCTTAGTAGATTGAACAGGTAGTCTATCGGGATCTAATGGCTTAACGAAACCGTGCTCTTCAAACTCCAATCCCAATGCCTTAGCCACTTGTTTTGAACCCAATCCAAGCTCCATCCCATTAGCCAATATTACCATATCATAAGGTACAGCTAGTGCCCTATTCAAGTTCATTGTATCCTCTCCCTTTATTATCACAGTGTCATTAGGACCTCTCATGAACTCTGAAATTCTACCCCTAATATAGCCAATTCTATAATCTAGTTGTGATTTCCAGTACAATTTATCCTCCATTAGACCATAAGTTCTTATATCCATGTAGTAGATGTGAACTACAGCATCTGGAATCCTTTGCTTGATCTCCATAGCTTGCTTTATTGAGACTGCACAACATACTCTAGAGCAATAAGTATTTCCCACTGTGGCATCCCTAGAACCTACACATAATAATATTGCAACTCTCTTAGGTGGAGTTCCCTTTGTAGTAACTAGCTTATTCTCATGAAGCATACCTTCTATGTCAGATATTTGGTATATGTTGGGGATTATACCATAACCGTATTCGTACTTCCTTCTAGAATCAAAATGCTCGAAACCAGAAGCTGCGATTATCGCATTAGTTTTCTCCACCTTTACATTACCCTTCTTATCCTTAATACTTACCTCAAAGCCATCAGAAGTGTTTTTAACAGCATCAACTATACTCTCCATGTAAATCTTAACATTGCCATTCTCTTGAACGGTTTTTACTAATGGATCGATAACCTCGGAAGCTGGCCTTAACTCGGGGAATAATAAACTGTACTTTAACCTCTTAGGTGTGCCACCTAAGAATGATTCCCTTTCAACAAGTATAACATTAACTCCCATATTTGCTAGTTCTTTGGAAGCTGAGAGACCTGCTGGTCCTCCACCTATAACTAGAACTGATTTACTATCCACTTAATCACCACCTTTTATTAAGTAAATTTAATTTAAAAAACTTTGCTTTTACTCTATTTACTTTGGTACATCCTTCTTATACCACTTTACTCTATCTGGAAGTGATAGATAGAAGTCGATCTTTCTATGCTTTGGATATAGGTATTGAGGCTCAGCCTTACCTTCTCTTAAATCTTGTAGGTATTGTACAAACTTCTCTTTATAATCGTCTACTGGAACGCCTATCTTCCTTAAGAAACCTTCAACATCTGTTGCGTGCCAGTGAATTTGCGCAATTATGTATGGATCTGCACCCATTGCCAAAGCCGCAAACTGCGCATCAGCTAATACTGGCAAATTATAGTTGAAACCATGAGCCTTTCCGGCCCACTGACTCTTATCTAAGGTAGTAACACATCCTGTATCGGAAGTTACGAAGATATCTGCATTTCCCTCCTCAACTGCTGGTATAACCTTCTTAAATAGTGCGAAACTCCTACTGAATTCTCTCTCTGTTAGGATATGTCTAAATCCAAATCCACAGCAATCCCACCATGTGGAGTAATCCACTAGTTTAGCACCAAAATTCTGTACAGTTCCAGAGGGGGCTGCTGGTCTTCTGCCTTGGAATACCTCGGGATCATAAATAGTATCCTCTGGAACTAACTTATAAACGTGACAAGGAGTGTGAACAGCCGCCTTTATGTTATCTAGATTGTACTTTTTCTGCTGCGCAGCTTTCTTACTCATTACATATAGCCATTCAGAATAGTGAACTACCTCTTCTGGTATTACAATGTCCATGTCCAGTTTTCTCATAATTGGTCTTAGCTTATCTCTTATCTCCTTGTGTAATATTATCATGTTTCTGACTTCCTTATAGTGACCAAATGACGTTCCACAATGGATTAATGGGAAGTAGCCGGTTTCATAAGCTCTCCACATGTTCCTTACGTATACTCCTGCTAAGGCTACGGGGTTAGAGGCACCAGAAGCATGATAATTCCATCCAGTACATGAGGTCTGATGAGGTTCGTCCAGATAATCTATCTCTAACTTATTCATCATCCAGAAAACAGAAGTTGGATAACCGGGAATATGACCGCATTGCCCACAGCTCTTATGATGCCATAATTTTGTAGTGGGTATTTTCTTAGGAGATCCATTTAGTGTTTGAGCTTCTACTGGATTGTTATAGGGCTTTATGTGATGTATAATGATTTCGCCTTTATCCTCCAATTTATACATTTCCTCTTTAACGTGTTCTAACCCATGAGGTGTACTATACCTATAGATTATCCTCTGATAAACTTCATTCCAGTCAACATCCTCGGCCATTGGAAAGGCCTCTTGAACTGCTCTTTGAATTTGCTTCTCTTCTTGGCTCAACATTCCACCTTATTTATATTGGTTATTTCAGATTTATAAACTTTATTTTAAAACTTCTTTCTAACAAGAAGAAAGGGTAAATATAATTTATATCGCAACTTGAGGAAAAAACGTTAGTTACAGATACAACCAACTCACTCTTAGTATTATGATACAGTTTATATAGTAACGAACTTTACAGAAAAAATACTTTTATAGAAAAACATACTATAACTCAAACCAACTATCTGGTAACTCGTCTTCATTTAACTCTCCTTTCTCCCACTTCTCCTTAATCTCCTCTAACTGTTGCTTCCTTTCCTCATAAATATCCATTATCATATCATAAAGATCCTTATCGACGTTCTTTAAGGAATCAAGCACACCTGCTTCTATAAATATAGTCATCATTTCGACTGCAGTCTGTAGTGAAGCATGCCAGCCCACATCAGTCCTTTGTAAAAGATCCACTGGAACTGCCTTCCTATACACATCCATATTCTTAGACTCTTCTACAGCCTGTGGTCCCCAATCTGGGAAAGCATCGGGTTGGATCATATCTGGCGTTACCTGGTTACCAGTTGTAATTACTGTTAGTAAGACTCTTCTATAAGGAGCTAATATCTCCTTTGCAGATTGCAAACCAAATTTTACAGCGTATTCTCTCAATACCATTATTAAGCCAGCGATTTCGTTATTAAACGGACATCTCATTGAACAAGTATAGCATTGCACACAGGCCCAAACTTTCCTATTTACGAACTCCCAAATCTTGTCCACTTCATCCCTCATCATATACTGTATCATTTCCCTAGGACCGAAATCGTAGAACTTTGCAGCAGGACACCCAGAGGTGCAAACGCCACAGTTTAAACATCCTCTCAAATACTCGTTATATCTGAAATCGCTCTTAACAGCTTCCCAGAACTTTATTGCAAGCTCTCTTTCTTCCGGTTTTAAATTGCTTAGCAAGTTTCTCTCTTCTTCTGGTAGTGGGCCTTGAACATCATATGACATGTCTAGAAGTCTTGGATCATCAGGAAGAGGAGGTAATATAGTTTTAGTAGCCATACCATTTCACAATTAAATAGAAGAATTAGATACTTATAAACTTTGTTAAAAAAGAATTCTAGCTTAACTTACTTCATTCTTTTAATTAATATTCTTGTTACTCCTCCTTGTTGTTGTATGTCAATTACTTGATTTCCAGTCCTCCTAGCCCAAGCTTCAATATCTGGTTTAGCAGCTGGATCAGTAGCCAATATCTCTAAAACCTCACCAACATTTATTTGTTTAATTGCCTTAGCTGTCTCTAAAACTGGTCCGGGACAATACATTCCCCTTGCATCTAAAGTTTTAGCAATCCTAACTTCTTGAGACATTTTCTCTCAACCTCAGATGAATAGAGTGATTCCTCCTTCCGCTCTATCTAAAAATGTGGCAACACCCACTACATCATCTACGAATTCAGCTAGATCTTCCCTCTTTATTCCGAAGAACTCCATAGTCGTGGAACATGCAAATACTTTAACTTCTCCAATTTCCTTAGCTTGTTGCACTAGCTGATGCCACATTGGATATTTCATTTCTTGCATCTTTTTCATCATTACTGGACCCATCTGTTCATAGTTCTTGTCAATTTGAGGTGGTTGTTGACTATTCAGACTCCTTTTCGTGATTGCTTGTAACCCCCAAAATGTAAAGAACAAGTTAACTTCATACCCAGATGCTGCAGCACCTGATGTTAAAATTCCAACCGGCATTAACTTATCTATTGTACCAGAGAAGACTATTATAGATAATTTCTTCTTCTTTTCTGCAGCCACTTTTTCACCATATTTATTTTTGCGTTTAAGTTATTTAAGCTTTATCCTTTTCATTTATTTTAATTATTTCCTATTTTCCGCAATCTATTGGTACAGAATAATGGTTTAATAAAAAATTTAAGTAAGTTCTTTAAGAAGTTATAATTGGGAATAAAATATGGCTCAAGCTCAAACTCAGGGTCAAGAAGAAGAACAAAAAAAGAAGATATTAATTGTAGTAACCCATGGTCCTGAGGATTTAGATAGGACATATGCCCCATTATTTATGGCTTCAATAGCTGCTTCGATGGAATATGAGACTTCAGTGTTCTTTATGATAAAAGGGCCTAAATTACTAGATAAGAAATGGCAAGAAGAGGAGAGGAAAAAGGGTGGGAATCCATTCATACACTTCTTCGACATGGCAAAGGATAATGGAGTTAAAATGTATGTCTGTGTACAAAGCCTAAAGGATATGTGCCATATGAAAGAAGATGATGTGGTAGAAGGTATAGAACTAGTTGGAGGATCTACACTAATAGATCTGACAATGGAAGCTGATAGGACATTATTCTTTTAAATGATCTGGCATGAAATATGATATAGTAGTAATTGGCGGCGGTACTGCTGGTTATGTTGCTGGAAGTATATTAGCGAGAAAGGGCAAGAAGGTACTAGTTATAGAGAAAGAGAAATTTGGCGGAGTTTGTGTAAACTTCGGTTGTGTTCCAAGTATTTTTCTTTTTGATGTAACATTTTTATTAAATAGATTTAAAGAGATTGCGTACTATTTTGGCTTAGACGGTGAAATCGGATATAAGGATCTTCTATTTAATAAGAGAAACGAAATTATAAATTACCTATCAAATACCGGTAAGAAGTTGATTGAGGATTCAGGCGGTGAGACTGAGTTAGGTGAGGCTGAAATAATTTCTCCTAGTGAAGTAAGGGTAAATGAGAGAATTGTAGAATTCGATAAGCTAATTATAGCTACTGGTTCTAAACCAATTATACCAAATATTGACGGTATTGAAGCTGCAATAAGTGAAGATGAGGCAGTTATTTTGAATTCAATACCTTCTTCAATGGTAATAATTGGTGGAGGCTATGCAGGAGTTGAAATAGCTCAAATATACTCTAGACTAGGATCCCAAGTTACCTTGTTATCTAGAAGCAGAATTTTGCCAACTTTTCCAGAAGATGCTAGAAGTGTTATAAAAGATTCCTTAGAGTTCGATGGAGTAAATATAGTGGAGAACGCTAAAATAATGAAGCTTCGTGATGGTAAAGTGATCATAGAAAAGGGTGAGGTTGAGGGGGATGTAATAGTATACGCAACTGGAAGAAAACCACAACTTCCTAAGGGTGTTGAGAAACTAGGGTTAGAAATTGGTGAATGTGGAATAGTTGTTGATAAATATAAACAAATAAAGAATAATGTGTATGCAATTGGTGATGTAATCGCTAAGGAAAGAAAAACAGCACATTCAGCAATCTTCGACGCGGTAATTGCGTCATTGCATATCATTAAGGAGAATACATTAATTCCACCAGATGATTTTAAAATACCTTCGGTATTGTACACTGATCCGCAAGTAGGTATTATAGGTGATTACAAAGAAGCTAAGGAGTTCTCCGTTTTCCCATTTGCTGCAACCACAAGGGCGATTATTAATGGAATAAAGGATGGTTATGTTAAAATAGGAATAAATGAGAGAGATGAGATAGTTTTTGGAGAAGTAATTGGAGATAAGGCTGAAGAATTAATCAATATTTTAACGTTAGTAGTAAATAATAGAATGAAAATCGATAGTTTAGCACTAATGCCTTTTGTTCATCCCTCTTTTTCTGAGGCTATAGTTAATGCAGCGAAGGGCTTTTTTGATTTAGATGTGGATAGATATAAGAGCAAGGATGGGAAAACTTGAGGAGTACTTAAAGAAGAAGGGTTTTTCCATATTTAATGAGGGAAAAAGAGAAAGGGTGATTATGGATGACTATGAGTTCTTTATTGAAAACTCAACTATATTGTTACCAATTCCATTACCTACTGGCAAGGAGAGTTTGGATGATCTGATAGGGATGGGGACAAAATATGCTAGAGCATCTAGGATCTCTCAAGGATTAGGAGCACCACTAGAATATGAATTGAATGGTACAACCATTTATATTATTAAAAGGTTTCAAAATAGAGAAGATTTAGAAAACTCAATTATTAAGTCACTAGAAGGTATAGAAAGTTTGAGGTATTTCTTATGAGCTATGATTACGTTATCAAGGAATATCTTAACGCTATTAAAAAGGGGGATATAACGATACAACAATGTGGTGGGGATGAGTTTTTTAACGAGTTTAAAAATTACGTCAACGTAGAGACTCTGAGTAATTGTAAAAAACCTCTTGTTAAAGTTAAGAAGGGAGATAGAGTTTACTACACTTATTATGGTATTCCAATAGTGAATGAACTATGGCCGTTTCTTAACTCATTAGTAAGAATCTCTAACAACGTTATTAACCTAGACGAAAAGGAGTTAGAGTTGGCAAAGCAAGTAAGGGGAAGCGTCAAATTGTTTGTAACCCCTGACTGTACTAAATGTCCAATTACTGCGGAGTTCTTATATCAAGTATCACAAATAAACGAAAATATTAAACTGGAGATATATGATACTACAGAGTATGAAGAGGAAAGAGACAAGTATAGGGTTTTGAGTGTACCTAAAATTGTATTTAACGATAAGGTAGAAATCCCTGGTGGCTTTCCCTCAACTATAATACTCAAGATGATGCTAAAAGCTCTTCAATCTGAAGTGCGTTAACTCCAAGTTCTTTCGCCTTACTTATAACATCCTTATCCTCTGCTATAAGTAATGCGTTTAACTCTAAGGCAACCATTATTGCCTCAGACTCATATTGTGGTAGATTTCCTACTTTTGGAGGTTTATGGGAAAAAGCTCTGACTATTATTCCACGATCTAATGCATTATCAATGTCTATACCATTCTTTATAGCAAAAGAAACTCCTAATGTTGTAACAACAAATTTATACTTCTTATTTAGATCAAGGAGTTCTTTTAATTTTCCGAATGCGCTTGGTGAGATAACTGCAAACATATTAATATATATAAACATGCCGGATTAATTAATTTAGGGTATAGTAGTATGAGTATATCAACAGTAGATCCTCTTGAGGAAATATTAAAACCAGAAAATTTAAGTAGGTTATCTAAGGTAGTCGATGCACTACCTACAATAGAAAAGTTAACTGATAAGATAATAGAGATGGATAAGAAAGGGCAAGTAGACTTCTTACTTTCATTATTCGATCAAACAGTTTCAATACTTGATGCGGTACAAAAGGCAGACTTAATAAACACACTCATATCCTTCGGAATGGACCAACTACCAAAAATACAAGCAATATGGCCAATACTAGAAAAACTAACCAGCGAAAGAGCTTTGCAATTATTATCACAGATTGACTTAGACTCTGTCCTTACCGCGTTGGAAAAATTATCTCCTATAATGAAGAAGTTAACAGATGAAAAGGCATTAAAGATACTCGATCAAATAGACTATGACTCTTTAATAGATAGTACTTCGAAGTTAGTACCAGTTCTTTCGAAACTTGCAAATGAGAGGACTGTAAAGACTATTGAAGCCTTAGATATTGATATGTTGCTTAACCTAGCCTCAAGGATGGCTCCTACACTAAATAAACTTGCATCATTAATGGATCAAATGTCTAGCAAAGGACAAATTGACATGCTAGTTAACTTAATGGAACAAGGAATATCGCTACTTGATGCGGTACAAAAGGCAGACTTAATAAACACACTCATATCCTTCGGAATGGACCAACTACCAAAAATACAAGCAATATGGCCAATACTAGAAAAACTAACCAGCGAAAGAACCCTAAACTTAATACAGAATTTGGATTTAGATTCAATGTTCAACGCTTTAGAGGCCTTAACACCAATAATGAAACAACTAACAAGTGATAGAGCAGTAAAGATCATTCAACAATTCGATGTTGCGTCTTCACTTAGTGCATTAGAAGCTGCAATGCCACTGTTAAAGAAACTAACGGATGAGAAGACTGTTAAGGCAATATCACAAATAGACGTTAACTCATTACTTTTGTTGACAAATAAGTTAGTTGAAATGCAGAAGTCTGGTAGTTTAGATAGACTAATGCAACTATTAGAGATAATGTCTGATCCACAATTCGTTAACGGACTAGTTATGATGATGGATAAATTCTCTAAGGCTTTCAAGGCTTGGGTTAATGATATACCAAACGTAAGGCCAGTTGGAACTATGGGATTATTGAGGGCTACAAGCGATAAGGACGTTAGCTATGCTTTAGGATTAATGCTTGAATTGGCTAAAGAAGTTGGAAAAACTTTTAAATCTTGAAATAATTTTTTCTATTCTTTTTATCTCTTCAACATTCTTAGAAAATGTTAGTGGTTCATAAGAAGTTCTTTTACCTATTAATCCTTCTAAGAATGAAACCATACTTAAGGATGACATTGGACCATATCCTCCTCCGCCGTAAGCTATTATACTAGCCTTAGTTGCCATTTTAAGTCTCCTTACTCTAAGACCTAATAGGTTATAAGAATTGGTGGTTAGTTCTAAGGATTTTAGTTGATCATCTTTATGGCCATCCACTCCAGCTACGACTAGAATATAGGAAGGACTATAAACCTCTAATAAATCCAATATTTCTAGACTTTTTTCGAAAACATCATCGGTCGATCCTAACGATAAAGGAATATTTATATTATAACCTTTACCCTCACCTTCGCCTATTTCATTAATCTTTCCGGTTCCAGGGAAAAAGTTACCATCATATGCGTAAATATTTATCTTTAAAATTGGTTTATTGTATAATATAAATTGTAGACCATTACCGTGATGAGCATCAATATCGACAATAGCAACCCTTTCACCCTTTTCAAATAACTTAAGAGCAGCTATTGCAACATCATTAATCGGACAGAATCCTATTGCCTTATTAGGCATTGCATGATGAAATCCACCCAGGGGAAGATAGACGTAATCTAGGAATTTAGAATACTTTATGGAAGTAAATGAAGAACCTATTATTAATAAGATGTCTTCAAACATCCCTTGATAATGAACTGTATCACCTTGATCTAAAAATCCTATATAGGGAATCTTACTGCTCTCTTTGAGTAAATTAACGTAATCCCTTGTATGAACTGTCATTAAATCTTCTTCAGTAGCGTATTCTGGTCGTATTTCCACAAATGAGAGCTTTTCCCTAGCTAATTTGATGAAATCTCTTACTCTAGCCTTAGACATATCCCTAATCATTGGATGAGAGAACGAAATCTCAGTAAATCTTTGATCCCAAATGACTCCTAATGAACTCTGATATATCAATTTCATCACCTTCATTAATATTGATATCATTTAAAAAGAACCTAATCATGGGGTAACCATTATAAGATAGAATAACTTCCATAAACGCGAAACCACATATTGGCTTATTTGCAAGAACCTTGAAGGAAGCTTCTTTCTCCCAATTTCTCAATAAGTTTTTCTTACCTTCGAACAAGAGGTAAGTTTTACGTTTAGTCGCTAAGTACCCTAAATCTAGGCCATAAAGTGATAATTGACCGGTGAATCCACCAATGATTCCACCATAGCAAGCGTATGGTAAACTCGCATTTAATAATCCTCCGCAACAACCCATTCCTCTAAGCCTCCCAGCTTCAGCGAAGTCCTTTATTATCACATCAAAAAAGTCCTTGCATCTCTTGTACACTATACCAATTTTGGAATCTCTATAAGTTGAGATCTTAGGAAATCTTATTGTAATCCCTTCAACGTGAGCATGAGGAAAGTCCCCACCAGTATAAGGCGTCTGAAGAAAATTCCCTATTGCTTGCCCTTCTTTAACATATTCGCCTTTCTCTACCCACGGTAAGACGTGAAGGATTTTGATCGTCTTTTGATTTTCAGTATTAATTAAGATCATATAATCGTAATTTGTTTTAGAAAACCTATTTGGGCGTCCTATTTCGAATCGTAATATATCTACGACCTCACCTTTAACTGGGGAGTAAAATACTTTAAGATCTGGAGATGAGATATCTATTGCCTTTACCCTTACATGTGAAGGAAAACCGCTTGAAAAATAGCTTATTAGAGAGCCATCCTTTATGAACATACTTATCTTACTACTTTCTTTATTAATGACTCTAATCTAGAAGCTTTAATTGAACGTAAAGTCATTTCTCTATTTGGATACCAAGGAATATTCTTTAACACTCCACCTGGTCGCTCATTGGAGTATGGTCTATTACAGCCTGGACATCCACTGGTCATAAATGCTGGGGCTATCTGGTCTAAGGTTATATCAGATGGCATTTCTATATCAATGAGCTCTCCCTTATCATTAAACCTAAAGGCGTTGATGTCTATAATATCGTTTTCAATTAACCATCTTGCTATTTGCATTCTCCTATAGACGTGAACTGGGACCGGTTTTCTCTTTTCCATTGGAGTCCCAGCTTCTGGATAAAACGCGAAGAGTGAAATTTTAGCTCCCCTACTATGAGCATACCACATAAGCTTTACTGCATCTTCCTCAGTCTCACCTAATCCTATTATTAAGTGAATACCTGCATTCTTTTTGCCAAATACTTCCACTGCCTCATCTATTGCCTCTAAATACCTCTTCCATGAGTGCATGCTTCTAGCCTTCTTACCTCTTAGTTCTTCGAACACTTTCTCATTTGCGGCGTCTATTGCAACATCAATCATATCAGCCCCAGCTTTTCTCATTTCAATCATATGATGTTTAAACGTATAAGTTGCTGTCACTAGCTCCGAAATTTGTAGTTCAATACCAGCCTCCCTTATCCTTCTCGTTATCTCTATGGCATCTGGTGAGGCCCTAGGATGAGCTAATTGGCCTACGCATATTCTCTGAAGACCGTATTCTGGGTTTCCTTGTCTTTCATAAATCCTCTTTAATACCTCATTTAAAGGTCTAAGTGGCCATTCTACCCTTATTAAGGTTTTACATTCTGGACCATTAGCAACTTCTCTAGCCTGACCACAGTATAAACAATTTGCTTTGCATCCATCTGGGTAATATTGCAATAGATTTATCGTGGTATTTAGAGCTCCCTTTAAGAACATACCAGAAGAAAAACCTAGTACCATATCTGCTCCAAAACTTAATCTTACCCAATCTGGGCTTGAAACTAGACGTAGGGTCATGAGGTTATCACCTTAAATATATCAAAAACTACATTACCACAACATGCATAGCTTAAAATTATTTTCCTTTTATTTTTCGCATATTCATACGTTTCATCTTCTGGAAAAGCTATTGCGTCAATATCATAATCCACAGCAAACTTTTCGACCTCGAGATATGATCTACCTCTAGGTCTTGCACAACCTAAGTTTATTGGAATATTAGGGAATGTGTCTCTAGCAGTTTTTAGAGCAGTTATCATCTCCTCCGCAGTTGGGGGTCTAGAGTTACTCATCTGCGTTCCAACCAGTGGCATTAGACCGACAATTATTAGCGCGTCAGGATTAACTTCTTGAAGTAATTTTATTGACTCTAGGTCACCCTCTAAGCCCTTTTTGCTCAATCCTAATATTACATGAGGAACTATTTTTATACCGACCTTTTTCAAGTATTTAAATGAGTTTAGGTAGTCGTCTACAGTAAACGGCTGACCTAAAATATTTCTAATCGTATCATTATCAGACACCATATCTAGCAGTGCGATTTTTACACCACTCTCCTTAAATTTTGTAGCTATTTCCTCATTTTTAACTACACCAGTATGGGCTATTATTGTGAGTTTATCGGAATATCTTTTCAATAAGGAAGAATACTTCCATATTGGAACATCTCCTCTCAATGTAGAACCACCAGATAGTATAATTCCCTCGTCCCCTCTATTTACTACTTCCATTATCTCTTTCTCAATTTTATCTTGAGTCGAACCATCAATCATTGATTCTAAGACTCGTCTACCGCAATGCTTACAGTTAAATGCACAATATGTTCCTGTGACTGATATTGACTTCCATCCTTTTCTAGAGTCTAAAAAGTCTGTCTCATACCTCTTTAAATTAGGAGCATAAAGTATTAATGGCCTCATCCTACCGCCTCTTTTATTATTTTTATGAGATCATCGATAGTTATTCCAATTGCTTTTACGCTATTAAACCACGTTCTGATTTCGTTTTCTAGATCCTCAACTCTGCTCCACTTCAACTTAGCTTCTAAATCATATATGGCAGTTCTTGGCTCTATAAAGAAATCACCAGTTATTAGTACTGATTCAATTAGATTTTTACTAGCCATTTTAACTTGTACCTTAACTAGCCCACCTGGAAGTTTCCTCTCTACATATCTTATATCGTCACCAATTAATGGTCGCCTTAAGTTAAATATCCATTCTGGAGATGAGTACTTTAATCCTAATTCTTGTATTGTCTTCTTCTCAAATTCGTTGTAATTGCCATCTACAAGTTTCACCCCTAAAACCTCTGCAAAGGAGTCCCTAGAGATTTTTATTAATTCTTCCATGTCAATTGGACGTAATAATTCCTTATTAATCCACGTTAATCTATCTTTAAAGTCTCTCGCTAATTTATCCTTAAGTTTTTCAGAAGATAGTCTAAGAACTGAAACCATTGCATCAACATCGAAATCTAATAGAATAGTGCCAGTAACTGCAATGTACTTACCCTCAGAAAACGCTCCAATTCCAGAGATCTTTCTCCCATTTATCTCTACATCATTCTTTGGTCTAAAAGACGCTTTTATACCCAATTTATCTAGAGTCCTAATTACGCCTTCTGCACCAATTTTTATTGCGCTTTCTGGAGTATATCCCAACTGATCATTGCTTGCGTAGATTTCCCAACCTAATTGCCATGGACCCATTATAATTGTGCCACCCCCTGTAGGTCTTCTTCCTATCTCCCAGCCTCTTTTCCTCACTTCTTCTATATTCACTTCTTGTTCAACCGCTTGATGATAACCTATAAGAACTGCTGGAGGATCAAAGATTACAAATCGTAAAATTGGTTGAGAGCCATTAGCAACTGATAAAAGAAGAGCCTCTTCACCAGCTAATATATAGGCTTGATTATTTCTCTCAACCAAAAACCTTAATTCTCTCATTCCTAAATGCTTTAGTTAACTTAATATAAAAATATTTCTCTCAAATCTTCGAAAAACATTAAATTGACATAGATAAATTTAAAAGTCAAAAATCCAAGTGAATATTATGGAGAATGAAGAGGAAGTCATAAAGGAAGTTTTACTTAAATATAAAAATATTGCAACTGTTGGATTCTCTAAAGACCCATCCAAAGCAGCTTTTCAGGTGCCTAAGTTTTTAATGGACCACGGATATAACGTTATACCAGTAAATCCATCTGCGAATGAGATATTAGGTAAAAAGTCTTATCCGTCGATTCTTGACGTACCAGATAAGGTAGAGATTGTTGAGATATTCAGACCATCAAATGAAGTGCCTAAAATTGTCGATCAGGTTTTGGAAAGAGTGAGAAAGGTTGGCGATGTGAAGGTGATATGGATGCAAGAGGGTATTAGAAATGATGATGCTGCGGAAAAGGCTAGAAAAGCTGGACTTATAGTTATCCAAGATAGGTGTATGTACAAAGAGTACATGAAAAAAATATATAATGTAAATAATCCTCCCCCAGTATCATCCTTAAAAAATAGTTAAAGTTTTAATACTAGAAAAGATAAAATAAGTTTATGAGTTTAAAACTTTCAGAAAGCAAAGAGGTAATAAGATGTTGTTATAAAATATCAGACACTGATGTTGAGTGCCTATTTAAATTAATTGAGCTTAATAGACCGATATCCGCTGAAGAGTTAGCTTCCGTTATGAAACTTAGCAAAACCACTGTAGAAAATAGTTTAAAGAAGTTAATAGAAATTGGATTGATAGTTAGGAATAAGGACGGAGAGGAAGGGAAGAGAATAGGAAGACCTAAATATCTATATGCGGTTATACATAATGCTGAGAGCAAAATAAAACAGGATTTAACTAGCTGTGCTTCTAAGATACTCTCAGCAACCTCCAGTTAGTTCGATTTTTTTAGGCTTTTCAGAACTACCACTTTCTTTTTTAATATGCATGATAAATATTCCATCCTGCTGTGAATCCTCTAGAACCTTACAATTCATTAGCCTCATAGCCTCTAATAACATTTCTCTACATTTGGCATCCTTATACCTTATCTTAAGCTCTCCGTTATCTATCTTCATAAGTTTTGCAACTACTTTCATGAAAGGTTCAGGGCACTCAAGCCGAGTTAAATCCATTTCTTCAATCATACTCAAAGAATTAACGTTATAAAGATAAAAAATTTTATTTTTAACGACATGAAGGTCATATGTCCCGTATGTAATAGATTGTTTGAAGCTGAATGTACACCCTACACTACTGACTACAATAATGTTAAGTATTACTTTGACACTGAAATATGTATGTTAGCATTTCTAAGAGAACCGGATAGATTCACATTTAAATGTAAGAAAAACGAAGGTTAAAAATAAACTAATTTACTTTCCTTTCAATTCTTGTGGTATTACACTTGAGAACAAGTCAGCACAGTATTTGAAATCGCTTGAAATCTTCTCAGTGATTCTGTCCGCTTCTATGGGTTTATATATATATCTTGGTCTCCCTCCCTTTGATGAGGAGTCCTTTACCCTATCCACAAATCCCAATGAAACTAATTTATTTACAGATCTATTTATTGATGCCTTACTTAAATGAAGCATTTCAGCTAGTTCATCTTCAGTCTTAGGTCCACTGGTTAGCAATGTCTTTAACACTTGGAAGTCTGTATCTGAAATATCGTAGCAGAAATTCAGTGCATCTATTAATCCAACCTCTTTTCCAGATGGGAGCCTAACTCTTATATTCTCTACTTGCATATGAATATATCAGAAAAAACGTATATATAAATCTTTCCTTATTTTAGCAAAAAAAGTTAACGTGATTTTTTGGAAATTCTATGCCCACAAACCCTTATTCATATCCTCTAATTTGGTGGCTAATGCTATTTGAAAATATCTAAACACTTCTACAGTAAATCGCAAAGCAGATTGATCATCCATCTGCTGAATTTTATTTAGCAAATCACTTATAAATCTGGTCATATCGTTCAACGTAGCCTTTTCCATTGAATATTGATCTAACTTAAGTATTTCAATTATTTCATTTTTATCTTTAGCTTGCTTTAGTTTCTTGTAAATTTGAAGGACAACCCCCTCTCCATTTTTCCCAAATAGAGCATCTTGCGGATTCCTTAGCCATCTCGCATAGGTAGCAGCTAACTTCTTCGCCTCATTCTCAATTGACATATTCCTATATTTTATTCAGAAATTATAAACTCATTTAAAAATCATTTTATTATCTTATAATTTTAAGTCTCTTGAGTAATGATATAGCGTCTTCTAGATTATCAGAATACAAGAAGGGAGAATATCTAGAACAATCTTGATACCTCTTTACGCAGACAACTTTAATTCTAGAATCGAAAAACCTTGCAGATAATAAATCTAAGGGAGACGATGCTAAAGTTACTATTTGTAAAGGATCCCATCTAGTGGCCTCAATTAAGATCCTATATGGCTCCTTTGATGGTTTAGTCCTTCCCCTATTAGCTATGACATAACTGGGTTTAAGATCAATTCTCTCCAAAATATTCTTTGTAGTGATTTCATCATAGGGAGAAAGTATGGCTAACTCCATTTCCCTAATCTGATCATAGATTTTGAGCCAGTCATCATTAACATCATACGTAATGGGTAGATCAATTTTATCTCCTTTATAGATCTTGTAAAGCAAATCAGTTAGATCTATTTTTAGAATAACTCCATCTAACCAAACTGCGAAATTAACCATAATTATGGTTTACTAAATAAAGTTTATAAGCTTAAAAATATGCTAAATATTTATGAAAATCTTAGGCTTTACCTTTCCTGACGATTTACTTTACGAACCGGAAAAACATGTGTGGATAAGAATAGAGGATAATAATGTAATTAGCATAGGTGTTACTGATCTAGGACAATATATGGCTGGAAAAATATTTCAGGTTACGGTAAAACAGAAGGGCGAAAAAGTAAACGGAAGAAGTATTCTATTCTCTATTGAGAGCGCAAAGTGGATAGGTAAATTTAGGTTGCCAATAGAGGGTGAAGTTTTTGACGTAAATGAAAATGTAGTAAAAAATCCTTCACTAATCAATGAAAGACCTTATGATAGTTGGATAATTAAGATAAGGATAGTGGATGTAGATGTTGTAAAAAGAACTTTCAAACCAATTCAAGAAGTATACAAACAGTTTGAGGAGGAGGCAAAAAGAGTTGTTAGATGATAAAGAAATAGTACTAACCGCGTTAGAAAAAGTGGATAAGTTTCACGTTTACCTTGCTGGGATAGATGGTAGCGAGATACTTTTGGTCACTACCTTAAATGTTCCTAATGAACTTGAGATTGAGGGAATGAAGTTCAAGATAATTAAATATGACCCAGAAGATTATTTGAATCAAGTAGTTGAAAAAGAATATGAAATTTTTCGAAAATTTAAGATATACTATTTTGTGAAAGTGTATATGAGAAAAATACTTGATATGCTTTCATCTGCTGAAGTTGAACGAATGAGTATTGATCTTAAAGATAATCTCTCATAAATTTAAGTTTATAGTAAAAAATTAAAGAAAGAAAAGAGATTACACCAACAAAAGTCCATAAATATGTATATGTAAATAAGTTTATGAGAAGAGGAGCTATTATGGAGCCAACTATACCGCTAGATTGCCAGAAGAAGTTAGCAAATCCGGTCACGCTACCGCTTCTCTCTTTCCCTCCAATCACAGCTACCGCTGTAGAGCTTGTTGGTGTTATAATAAACCTGAAGAAACCTAAGGCTAATGCATCAGTACCAATAATTATCACGTTTCTTGAAAATGAAAAAAGAAGTAACGAGATAGTGTAGAGACTTATGAACAATAAAAATGTTCTTTTAACGCCTAATGACTTTATTATATATCCAGCTACAATAGTAGAGAAAATTCCGGTTAATGCAGTGAACGAGTATATAACACCAGCCACATACTCATTTCTAAATACACCCAGTAAATATTTATAAAGATATAGAACAAGTACCCAATATGTTAAATAGAATAAAAAACCTCCAATAGATATATATATGGAGTTCCTATCTCTAACTACACCCTTAAATTTAATTATATTTTTAGATAACTTTAAGGAAGGAAGATAGACTAGAGCTGAAATACCTAAAATTACAGAAAGTGCACTTATAAAATAAAATGAGAACTCCCAACCAAATGTTAAGGCTAAAAAGGGTATTATAATACCGGAAGCTACTATAGATAAGGGCCAAGCTATACTGTAAATGCTCATAGCAGTAGGTAAGTCTTCGCCATCAAATGAGATGCTGAGTAGTTTTACTGTAATAGGATATATCCAACCAGCAGAAAATCCCATTAAAAAGCTCATAATATACTCTACCATAATGAGAGGAACTGTCGCTGAGATAAAAGACGTGATTCCTACGCCCAATAAAGAGAGGAAAAGCAAGCGATTTACAGAAATACTGTCTGCTAACATTCCAGAAGGAATTTGGACTAGGATATAACCTACGAAGAAAAGTGCAAATATTATGCTATCTTCAGTAGTAGTTGTTTTCAATGCGGAAAGGGGTGCCACAATACTCCAGGTTACTCTGGAAAAATAGGAGAGGAAAAATGATGATGCTGAGAGAAAAATTACTCTCTTACCTTTCACAGCTTAAAAACATACTGGTAAGTTAAATAACCTTCGTGACTTACTACAAATTAGACAGAACATCATTGGGTCTATTTTCTCCTTATTTATCATTTTGGTAGTTAAAGCATTGATCATCTCACTAATTTCTCTATTTTCTCTAATTTTCTGAATTTTATCCATACTATCTTTCTTATGCCTCTCATATGCTGTTATTGACATGTTAACATATTTACAAGCATCACGTAATGATAAACCCTTACTTAATAAACTCATTATTAACGTAACCTTTAGAGCAGGTACAACGTTAATATATCCATCCTCACAAAATGTTGAGTAATGCATATATACTATCTCTTCGTAGAAACATTTAACAGCATTTATTGTTAGCCTTTATAATTGACCTTTAACAGCGTTTATCGTAATAAAACAATCTCTTAGAAGATAACTGAAATACACTTACATACATTTGTATACAAATGTATATTTGAATATACACGACTTTTTTAAGTAAGTAAGCTAAATAGATATATGGTGAAAAAGAAATGGCTGAAAAGGTTAGGTTCCCCGATGGAAGGGAAGTAGATATACACGACTTCATAGCCTTCATGTACGGTCTATCTAAAAGTGATGTAGAGGTACTGCACATATTACTACAAAATGGAAAGATGACTACTGACGATCTATCCCAAAAATTAAACGTAACTAAGGCCTCTATTAGTAAAGCATTAAATAACTTACTTGATAAGGGTTTAATACAGAGAGAAAAAGCTCCAGCTGAAAAAGAGGAAAGAAAGGGAAGACCAAACTACATCTATTGGGTAGAAAAAGATAAGTTATATAGAAAATTAGAAGCCGATCTAGAAAAACTTGCAGGGACAGTTAAAGAAGCTTTACAGAAGCACACTGCGTTAGAAATAGTTATTTAAACTTTTTCAACTAATCTATTTTATATGGCTGAATTCAAGTCTATAAGGCAAATTTTATCCATTCCTAACTTTGGTACTTGTAGTCAGTGTGGAAAAGAGGTAGATTACGCTGAATTTATTTTAGTACACAAAAATAGGGCTTATCTATTTTGTTCTAAATCATGCTTTAGAAAATGGTTAAGGGAGACTAGAGTCCACTATGGAGATTGAGAAGTAGTCCCTTGCTCTTGTTTCTTCTCTTCTTGCTTCTTCTCTTCCTTTTTGGCTTCCTCCTTCTTTGGCTTCTTAATTCTCTCTATATTAATTTCGAAGAAATACTTTACTTGCTCACCTTCACATTGTTTAGTCATTAAAGTTTCAGACTTACTTAATGGTGTGCACTTTACTCCATCTTCTCCTACTAGCTCATCCATAAACCTTCTTGCATTAGCTAATTTTCTAAATTTCCTCTCTATGATTATAGGCTCTTTTCCAGCTCTTTCAATCTTAACCTTCAAATTGTACTTTACAACTTTCATATTTCTTGCTAATCCATACAAAGTTATAAGTTTGATTACAAAATATAGTTAGCATGTTGCCCGCATTAACTACAAGCGGAATAATTTCAATCGTTATAGCATTTTTGTTAGGGTTACTAATAGGTTTTCTCGTGAAAAAGATCATCCAAATAGGTCTCATATTACTTGCTATCGTTATAATACTTATTGCAGTTGGTTACATAACGCCTCAAGACGTGATAAACTTCTTACATACATTATCAGCAAATCTGCCTTATGTAGTTTCAAGTGCTGAAAACTTGAAATCGATAATACCATATACCTCAATAACATTCATTATAGGATTCATAATAGGAATAATAAAAGGATAATTTACCTTAAAATTGATAATATATCTTGTAATTTTTTCTTTAATTCTGAAATTTCTTCTTTTAATTTTTCATTCTCGCTAATGACATTTTTATACCTCTCTGCACATTGTTCTTCAGTAACATATCTTATTATTCGCAAATTACTGAAAATTAATTTTTTGTTTTGATAGTCATATTCGGCATCTACTGATATCCTAATAACATCCAATTTACCTAGCTTCATCTCCTCCACAATTTTGGAATATAGTTGTTTATTTAGCTCACTCACATCTCTAATAATAACTTCCTTAGGAGCTATCTTACTAAAGGCTACTAATGCGACTCTCCTTAACTTATCAGCGTATCTAGCAGCAATTATGAGCCCAGTACTTAGTTCAAATTTATTTTGACCTAATGCAGAGACTCTAGTTGTAGTTTGTTCATATTCTTCTGCTCTTTCCATATCACGGTTAATCTCTTCGCTCATCAATTACTATAATATCATTTTACAGTAAAAAATTTTATGGTATCTTGGTTTCTTTACCTAAATTATCCTTTATTATAACTGTACCATTTTCATTATACGTAACTTGCACGGGATTCTTAACTAATTCCAACACTTTAGATGGTTTGGCACAATTAATTTTAAATTCACTACAAGTAACCTCGACAATCTTGTCTAAACTCCAAAGCGATAATGGTGCCTTCATGCGTCTAATAAGGACTATATCTGAAAACTCATTACACACTGAAAGATTTAATTCTCTACATCTATTCTTCAATTCATCGTTTTTTAATGGAATATTTTTTAGATTAATACATGATTTCCACTGTATAATACTTCTCAGAGCCTTAAAGGAGTTAGAGATAGTGGAAATTTCATCTTTTCTAAAAAAACTTGTAACTGCTGATGACATGAAGGAAAAAATTGATCTTCTAATCCTTTCACAAGTAAAATTATTCAAATTGAATTTAAGGTTCTTAGGAAATTGCCCACAGATTACATTAGAGTCATAAAGTAGATAGTAACAAATTGGATCACCTTTCTCACATATATCTATGAGTGTCTTTTCAGAAAGTGCAATTGGTGAGTAGCCTAAACTCGCAAGTTCAAGTATCAAATATTTATCCTCAGTTATAGCAAAAATATTTATATCTGAGATACCTTCTACGAAGTCTTCTTGCCTTGTGTAAGATCCGAAATATGCCAGTAGTTTAACTTTTTTGCAGATCTCTAAAATCTCACTCACATACAATACTACATTCCGTTGCAAATATCTTTATCACCGAGAGTCGTTTTATAAACTAATTTTTTTGCTCTGAGTAAGTATGTTTATATATGCCAAGTAAATTTTCATATAAGGGTTCAGAAATATATTATTATCCACTAAAAGAATTGGAAGAAAAAGGTTACAAAATAAGTGATCTACCCTATTCGATAAGAATACTTGTTGAAAACGTCTACAGAAATTTAGATGGAAATAAGATCACAGAAGAAGACTTAGAGAATATAGCAAAATGGAAAGTAGGAGAAGAATTAGCTTTTATGCCAACTAGGGTTGTTATGCAAGACTACACTGGAGTTCCCCTATTAGTTGATTTAGCAGCAATGAGAGAGAAGATGATTCAATTGAAAAAAGATCCTAAGATCATAAACCCAGTAGTCCCAGCTGACCTAGTTATAGATCACTCGGTACAAGTGGACTATTATGGCACGGTTTACTCACTAGAGTTTAATATGAAAAAAGAATTTGAAAGAAATTTGGAAAGATATCAATTTTTAAAGTGGGCTCAAGGAGCATTTAGGAACTTAAGAATTGTGCCTCCTGGAAAAGGGATTATCCATCAAGTAAATCTAGAATATCTAAGTACCGTAGTAACAAAAGCTGAAGTAAAGGGTTTGTTAACTGCATTTCCAGAGGTAATTATTGGAACAGATTCTCACACTACTATGATTGAAGGTCTTGGAATCCTAGGATGGGGAGTCGGTGGATTAGAAGCAGAGGCTGTACTCTTAGGAGAGCCATACTACCTTAATGTACCAGAGGTAATAGGTGTAAGGTTAACTGGTGAGATACAAGAAGGAGTAACTCCTACTGATGTAGTTCTTTACATTACGGAGTTATTAAGGAAGAAGAACGTGGTAAGTAAATTCGTTGAATTCTTCGGACCATCTTTATCATTACTTTCTGTACCAGATAGAGCAACTATAGCTAACATGGCACCAGAGTATGGTGCAACAGCAGCTTACTTCCCGATAGATGATGTAACAATAAGCTATCTTGAACTCACGAATAGAGATGGAGAATTTGTTAAAAGATATGCTCAACTACAAGATCTATTCTATGATGATTCTAGGAAAATAAGATATACAGATGTAGTAGAAGTGGATTTAAGTAAGATAGAGCCTGCAATAGCGGGACCTAGAAATCCTGATGAAAGAATAAGTCTGAGAGAAGTTAAAGGAAAACTAAGTAAAGAGAAAAAGAAAAAGGGCAAATATGTTGAGGATAACGCTGTAGTTTTAGCTGCAATTACTAGTTGTACAAACACTTCTAATCCAACTGTAATGTTAGGTGCTGGTATCTTAGCCAAAAAGGCTGTTGAAATGGGATTAAGAGTACCTCCTTACGTTAAAACCAGCACTGCACCTGGATCACCAATAGTAGCTGAGTACTTAAAGGAAACGGGATTATTACCATATTTAGAGGCTCTAGGTTTTCACTTAGTTGGTTTCGGATGTACAACGTGTATAGGTAATGCAGGGCCCTTACCAAAGCATGTAGAGGAGGACATTAAGGAGAATGGTATTGAAACATATGCAGTAATTAGCGGAAATAGGAATTTCGAAGGTAGAATAAACCCACTATTAAAGGGCACTTTTCTAGCCTCTCCTATATTAGTAGTTGCTTATGCATTAGCGGGAAGAATTGATATAGATTTTTACAATGAGCCAATGGGATACGATCCCAATGGAAAACCAGTATATTTAAAGGATATCTGGCCTTCCTTAAAAGAGATAAAAGCCTATATGAACATGGCCTTAAGACCAGAATTATACAAGAAGAATTCCAATATCTTTGAAGGAAACGAATTATGGAACACATTAAAAACTCCACAAGGAGATGTGTATAGTTGGGATGAGAAATCAACATACATAAGATTACCACCATGGTACACTGAAGAAAAACAGGAGGAGTTAGATGATATAGTTAACGCTAGAATACTATTATTGCTAGGAGATAAGATAACTACTGACCACATTTCACCAGCTGGTCCAATTACCCCTGACTCACCTGCAGGATTATACTTAAAAGAATTTAATGTAAACGATCTAAATACGTATGGTGCCAGAAGAGGGAACCATGAGATAATGTTAAGAGGGGGATTTTTCAATCCTAAGCTGAAGAATCTATTAGTGGAAAAAGAAGGAGGATATACTGTCCACTTCCCAGATAGGAAGATTGCTAGTGTATACGAAGTGGCAATGCAGTATAAGAAGGAAGGAGTTCCTCTAGTAATAGTAGCGGGTAAACAGTATGGAAGTGGAAGTTCAAGAGATTGGGCAGCAAAAGTAACCAAATTGTTAGGAGTCAAGGCTGTCTTAGCAGAGAGCTTTGAGAGGATACATAGAAGTAACTTAGTAGCTATGGGTGTAATACCTATACAAATTCAAGACTGGAGAAGTCTAGGAATAAAGGGAGATGAAACTGTTAACATAAAGGGTATTAAGGATCTTAAACCTAAAAAGGAGTTAGTTATAGAGTTTGTAAAATCTAATGGAGAGAAAATAACTACTAAGGGAATTGCAAGAATAGATAATAATGTTGAATTAACGTATGTCAAGAAAGGAGGAATATTAAATTATGTGCTAGAGAAATTCTTAGAAAATGAAAGGAAGAGTTAGAATAAGGGGAATTTACGCTACAGCCTTAACGTCAATTTTTTCTTCTCTTTCGTACGAAATTGTACAACAATCTATTGAGATAGCTGAGCGATTTATGCAGGAAATAAACAACTCACCTGCCGACATTACCATAAAGGATTTTGAGGACGATAGAGGCAAGATCACTGTAATGGGGAATGGAATTATTGAGGAGGATCTACATAGTATCTTCAAATACTCATTTCACTGGAGAAGTCCTATCAAACTATACTCTATCATAGAAACGGAAGAAAGTTGCACTTACTTGAACTTTAAAGTAGAACCTTGTTTAAAAGAAGGAATCGTTACAAAACCTCCTTATGATGGAAAAATAATATTAAGTGAGACTAAGGCTGTGAGTAAGTATGCAATGGTGTGGAGAGGGAAGGGAATAACTACTTTTTCTGAACATATTAGAGATGAGGAAGAAAGACTGAGGCTATTATCATTGAGTTCACCTCTTAATAGAAAGGGATATAACGTAAAGTGGAGAAGTAATGCAAAATATGCAACGTTAAATGAATTAAAAGAAGACTTGGAAAGATTAGTAATGAAATATGAAAATAGAGAATTTAAGGATCAAGGAGAGGATTTCCATTTAATAACTCTTTCATTACCAGATAAACTACAGTTGGACGAAGTCAGAAAGAGTGTAGTTGATACGGTTAAGTATCACCATATGTTAAAGCTAAGCTATAATAGGGAAATTGACTCTCTAGAAAAGAATAAGGAAGGTAGTCCGGGAAAACTATTGGAAGCACTAATTTCTGATTTCATGAAAATTGAACACATTAAGGCTGATGGAAAAGTAATCTATTTGAGAGGTGGGAAGGTAATTGAAAAGGAAGTTAATGATAACGGATATAGGATCGTTCTTAGGCGAGAGTTTACCAGTAATGGAATTCTGGACGGTATAGGCAAACGTATAGAGGATGGTGATTATGATATTGTGGAGTATAATTCTAATAAATGGTATCAAATTCATAAATATTATAGCGGAATAGATAACTCATTAAAGGGAGTCTATATTAATATATCGACACCACCAGAATTACTTAGAGGGAAAATAAGGTATTTAGATCTGGAAATTGATATCGCAATTAAGGATTCCGAAACATTAGTATTAGATGAGGATGAACTAACTAAAAAAAGCATTTACATGCCATCTTCATTGGTAAATAGAACTAAGGAAGTCGCTAATTATCTACTAAATCAAATTAGACAAAATGGGCTGATTTGATAAAATAATAGCAAAAATGTTCTATAAATTAAATCCCATACTTTGTTAAAAACTATTCAATTTCCTAGGAAAATATATAATGATAAACTAGGTTTTTGTTTATTTCTATCAACGTTAAATAAGAAATAATTAAATATTACTGAGGGTAAGATATACATATGAAATTAAATGGAATTGACATTTCATCTATAATTGTAGCTGAAACTAGTTACATAATAACTAGGTACGAGTTCGTGGATTTCCTGGCAGAGGAATATCCAGCTTACGTATCATATGATTTAAATAATAACGTTCTGCGAAAGCTTATAATATTTGATCCTCCAAAAATTGGTTTTAACTTCTACCCTAATTACAAATATACTGTAAAGGTAGTTAAAAGTGCTGATACCTTGTACTCACTTAAAGGTAGTGATAAAGTGCTGATAGCAATAAAAGCGTACAAAAAGGGAATAGGAGAGATTAGTGGATTAATGGCAAAGCTGTATTTTCTTGGGTCAAGGAATGAGAGACTCTACCGAATGCTAATTTTAAATGACGTGCCAATCATAGCGTCAAATAAAAAGGAATTAATGAACAAATTAATAGATTATTTAAGAGAAAATTATAATATTACAGTCTCTGATATACCTACAATAGTGGATGGGATAAAATACAGAGAAAGAAATGATATAAAGGTTTTGGACGTGGATTACTCTGCTATCATTCCCTAAGCTTTCTAGTGACCTCACTAGTAACTTCTTTCGATAGCCTCCTAGTCTGTTCAATAGTACCTATCCTTTTAGTGGTCTCTAGTCCCTCTGACAACCTTCTAGTAGTCTCCATGAAGTCTATCCTCCTAGTCTGCTGAGCTATTTCATTTAGCTGATTAAGAGTTTTGGTAGCTTCAATTAATTGTTCAGCCTGAACTTGTTTTGCATATTTCTCCAACAATTCATAGTACCTATATTCATTTATCAGATCATTGTTTATGCCTGATACAAACATGTTTTGGTCTTGTGCTTTCTTAACTTGAACAACTTGCAAAAGTGATTCTGACTTATTAGTTACTGGATCTTCATAATTAACTTTTACAGTTAAGAAGCTACCCTCATAATTGGCTGGTAAAATGGTTTCTCCAAAGATTTTAATAACGTTCTCTATCCCATTTACTTTTACGGGCAATGTAGCATAATTCAAAAGTTTTACGCTACCTTCAGCAGTTATATCAACTGTAACATTCTTTGCCGCTATTTGCGTCACAGCCTTTTGAGGTAGTTTTTGCGGTATTTCAGTAGCATCAGAAATATGATACATTACTCCACCTGTCTTATCGCTAATATTTTGTAATAGTTGCTCATTATAGTCATCACCTATTCCAAATGAATAAACTTGAATTTTTTCGTAATAGGGTAACTTCAAATAATTCCCAATATTAGTTTCATCTGTAGGATTTCCATCAGTTAGTAGCAATAGATAAGTTGGCATTTGATATTTCTTAGCTAAGCTATTTACAGTTAAGATCGCTGTATATAGTGCTGTTTGGCCTCCTGCAGTTATCTGTAATATCTCATTCGTCAAGTCCAAAGGATCGACAAACTCCTTAATTATATTCACATTTGATGAAAAAGTTATGAAGGAGACCTTATTACCCTTAGGTATCTTTTTGAATAACTCTATAGCACCTTGTTTAGCTAGCTCTATTTTATAACCTGACATAGATCCACTAGTGTCAAGAGCTATTATATAATGGAAACCTGTTGCAGAGCCCAATTTTTCTGGAACTAATAATACCTTAAAAATATACCTAACATCCCCACTAAATGAATACTTATGACTTGTATCTACTCTTAATGAAAGGGTCACATCTCATCACCTAAACATAGACGTATTCAAATTCACCATCTTTTTTTAAAATTAAAATTCCAGCTCTCATATGATGATACCTACTAGAAAAAACTGTAATGATCTTGCCACCCATATCAATCCTAAAACCATCAGCAACCTCATGTCCTCTTATTATACCTTTCAACAAATTATTTTCCAAAAAGTTATCAACAACGCGTTTTCCGAAGAAATATATCCCTTCTCCCCGAATACTAGGTAAGAAATCTAAATCATCAATTCCTTCTCTTGGATCATTCCACAATAATTGAAATGCTATCGGATTATCTGGGTTTACATCTGGTCTGGGTAATTTCTCAATCTCTTCGACCTTTTCCATCCCTATTGGTAAACCCCCATGAACACAAAAATAACCATTAACTACTACAGCATAAGGCATATAGGAGAAAAGCTCTACAAACATGCTGTAACTATCTTCACCCAACTTTTCCTTTACCTCCTTTTTAAATCCATAATACTCATTAGTTATAGGACTTTCATGATTTCCTCGCAAAACAATATATTTGTTCGGATTTTCTATCATTTGTCGTAAAATCAGAAGTAAGTTACCTAACTGCTCTTCTCCCCTATCAACATAATCCCCTAAAAACACTACTAAATCTGCATTATTAGCGAAATCGGAAAAAACCTTAGTAGTAACATCAATAGCCCCATGAGTATCTCCAACGAAAACTACATTACCGTTAATCTCAATATTTCCAACAAATGGAGACCCATACCTGGATTTATACATTTCAATAGCACTACTCACAATGCTCCTAATTTCCTCTAAACTAATCATTCTCCCACAATTCTTACTACAGTATTATTACCTAGTTTTATAATCGAATTAGGCTGAATCTTAATCTTCCCCTTAACTGGTTGAAATATCTTACCGTCGTAAATATAAGTACCATTAGTACTATTCAAATCCTCTAAATATAACTCATTGTTCTCAAAACTAATAATTGCGTGCTTTCTAGATACTTCCGGATCTGGAATCACTATTACATTTTCTGGACTTCTGCCTACCGATATAGAAGGAAATATGTCAAAATCTAAAGGTAATTTAGTTTTATTAAATGCAGGATTAGGAGTATTAATGAAAAGAATATAATACTTACTAACAGTAGTTGTAGCTGACTGAGGCTGTTCAGCTTTTACAGCCTCAGCTGGTTGTTCAACTACCCCTTGCTGAGATACTTTTTGCTCAACTACTGGCTGTTGCTCTGATGTTGCAGATTGTTGGACTAGTTGTTGCTCAACTACTGGCTGTTGTTCCACAGGCTGTTGATCACTTGTTTGTTGTTCAACGGGAGGTGCTGGAGTTTGTTCTACTTGTTGCTCTGGTTTTTTAGTGCCACACTTGATGCAAAATAAAGAGTCGTCCGCATTTTCATAACCACAAACTGGACATTTCCATGTCATGTTTGTATAAAAGGCGTCATAGTACTTAAAAATTTCTACTATAATATCATAGATATGACTATTGCTCTTAACTTAAAACAATCACATACTTACGCTTATAGTGATAGGCCAACTGAAGTAGGCTTTGTACTCTATATAACTCCTCAGCAAAGTACAGTAATGAGTAGCATACACTATATCATAATGATAGATAATAGCCCGTCAATGCGTGGTGAAAAACTCAATACTGCAGTACAATCAGCCCAAAAGCTTTTATATAATTTAGACTATGGTAATTACGTAACACTAATTCTCTTCTCTAACCACCCGGAAATTAAATATCAAGGACCAGCTAAAGGAATAATAACTTTCGATATAGGCAAAGGATATACCACTAGGCTTTATGAAGCCGTGAATTTCGCCCTTAATCTAGCTAAACAATCACAGGTACCTACTAAAATCATCATGTTAACTGACGGAAAACCAACTGATAAGAAGAACGTTAAGGACTATGAAAAACTTGATATCTCACCGAACACTCAAATAATTACTATTGGAATAGGCAGGGATTATAATGAGCGAATTCTAAAGAAATTGGCAGATAAATCATCAGGAAAATTTTATCATATAAAAGATATATCTGAATTACCGACTGTTTTTGAGAGCCAAAGAACCACATCAATATATGCACATAATTTGGATTTGAGGGTTCCTCAAGGCTTTATGCCATTTAACTATGATCTTCCCATAAGAATACCGATAGTAGAGAAGCTAATTGCAATTTACGGAAGTTTTATCATACCCGCTGGGAAGGAACCATACACCATTACGTTCGCTGCAGAATATGTTGACCCTATAGATAATCAAAAAAAGACGGTAACAAAAAGCGTTATTTTACAAAGAGGTAATCCGCAAGCTGTAGAAAGTCATATAGATAGAGACGTTATACTGGAGATAAAATACTATAGATTACTGAGAGAGTACTTAGAAGCTTTAGAGACTGGAAAAGATACAACTAAAGTGCTCAACGAGTTAAAGAGAGTTGCTGAAGAAACAAGGAGACCAGAATTAATTGAGGAGACTAAAAAGTTGAGTAATGATAGTAAGAGTGATTTATCAGAAATAACTAGAAAGATGCGACAATGATCTTAGGTAAAGCTTTAGCAAAATATCTCACAAACACTCTTGGCATTGAGACATTAAAAATCACTACTCTAAAAAAATTTTTCAAAACAGGATATCTACAATCAATTGCGATAAATATGTTTCTTTATGACGATTATGGAATATCTAAAAAACGTGATTATGGCAAGATTATATCTATTGAAGAGAAAATAAAGATTCTAAAAGGGAAAGGAATGGAAATTACAGATTACGTTTTTTTGAAAAATGGGGAGATAAAGGTACCCAGTAATATAGTACCGGAAAGTCCCCAATTCATAATAGATTTAGGGAATATGGATTTCTTACTAGACGAGGAGAAAACAAGTCTAGAACAGCAAATACGGGTTTCGATAAAAACCATCAGAGAATATTTGTTTGATTATAATCTGAAGTTAGCTCATACTCCTGCTTCTTTCAAATTGGAAGGGAGAAATAAAATAGAGATTCTCAATTATATTCCCAAAGATAATACCATTGTGCTAAATCCTTATGGTGAGATTACTGCAACTGAGGAGATGATAAGGAATACAAAGTTTTTCATAATTGGCGGGATAGTAGATAGGGGAAGAAGACTTAAGAACGCAACTTATGAATTGTCAAGAAAATATGGATATGATGAGTTACCGCAAGTCAAAATCTCTTTAAGGGGTTCAACAGTAGGAGTCCCAGACAGAATAAATTCAATAATAGAGATACTATTAAAAGTCATAACAGGATATAACTTGGAAGAAGCTATTATATCAACGCAATCAAATGCTGACAAAGTAAGTAGATTAATTAGGGAATTAAATATGTTAGAAAAATTTGATTATAACACAATAATCAACTTGAAAAATTGGCTAAAAATTAACGACAAATTATTGAAATTAGCATTGAAGAAAAGTAAATTTAAGGCTTGTCTCTCCCATGTGTAAAAGCTTCACCGGATTTTTTATATCAATCAAACTCTTCTTGAATCTTCTTCCTCCCTTCAACAAACTTTCTAGGGAATGGAATTTCCTTAACCTCTTCTATCTTAATACCACTACTTCGTAGTTCCTCTACTGCTTTTTTTAGATCTTCCTCATGAGTAGCGTACTTTACCGCTTCCTTCACTTTGTTAATGGAAGGATCGTTGGTCCTAAATCTTTCCGCACTAACGCTAACCCAATTATTATTATTTTTATAAACGAAAACAACATCTTGTAAATACCCTTGAATAACATGCTCTACACCAGCTATGTAATAATCCCCTATTTTGTAAACCTTTACCATCAATATCTTTAATAGCACGTAAAAACTTAAAATTATTTATGAAAAGTTACAATGTAGATTATGTCATAAAGGCTATTTCGACATTATTAGATGATGGTGAATTAGTGTATATTGGGTTAAATTCGATCCCATCGCTAATTGCATCTTTCATGGCCAGAGATCTTTACGGAAAAAAGATAAGAATAATAGGAGTAGCAGAAGCCTCAAATCCATCAAAAGTTACATTATCTCCATCTACTGGAAATCCATTCTTTGTGGAGGCTGCCCCAGTTATGATTACAGCTGACGCGTTTGACTTAGCACAGAAAGGTAAACTAGATGTTATGTTCCTAGGCCCAGCCCAAATTGACGAGGAAACCAATGTAAATTTAACTATAATTGGAAATGATTACTATAATCCCAAAGTTAAACTACCCGGGGGAGCAGCTACAGCATTCATACTGCCTCTAACTAAAAAGGCAATATTATGGAACCTTAAACACTCTAAGAGATCTCTTGTCAAAAAAGTGGACTTCGTAACTGGAACAGCAAAGTTTTCAAATAATAAAGTATTTGTAGTTACTAATTTGGGGGTTTTAAGATATAATAGAGAAGACAGAAAATGGTACTTAGATTCAATCTATCCATTTAGCTCATATGAGAAAGTAGTAGAAAATACTGAGTTCGAGATAAAGAGAAGAGATAATGAAAGATTAATAGACTTGACTGATGAGGATCTAAGATTTATCAATAATATGGATCCATATAATCTTAGAAGTGCTCTAGAAACTCTATGATTTTTTCATAATCTGCATCATAAAGTGGGAACATACTAGTAGGCTCTGCCCCTTTTGGTGCATGAACTACAGCGGTAACATGTTCTCCATTAATAGTTGGTCTCCTACCATAAAAGTAAGATCTAGGGACTATCTCTTCAGCGGTTATTATCACTTTTTTGGATGCTTTAGCTTTGTACTCATCTTCATACAGTGGACCTAGGATTTCCGCATTCCCCTCTTCATCAGCCTTATTTACATGTATAATAGCAACATCTGGGTTAATGGCTTTTACAAGTACGATTTTCTCTCCATTGAATGGGTCCTCAACAACTTTCCATGTGCCCTCTCTCTCATGAATTTTAATCAGATCAGACCCTATTATTCCCCTGACCGGCATAAACGGTACACCGAAGCTTCCAGCTCTTATCCCAGCAATAAAAGCACCACAAGTATCTTCCAATATTTCAACCTCTCTTTCTTCGATCATTTTCCTAAAATGCTTTGGAATACTTGAGAACCACTCCAAAGTAGACATGGCTATTCTCAATTTTCTTACCAATCCATATTTTAATAGGACCTCAAGACCAAAGCCAGGCTCTCTATCGATGAAATAAAGATTCTTAACTCCCCTCTTCACTAAAGCGTATATAAACGCCATAGGATTTCTATGTATACTTATACCACTTATTGTCACAGAATCTCCATTATTCACTAGTTCTACTGCATCTTCTAAACTCAAAAGTTTATTTTCCATATTTATAATTCTATAAAAAAGATATATATAAATGTCTTCTCCACTCAAAACTAGGATAAGACTCTCTTTTTAGTGATGAGTAAAGTAAAAATATACTATAAATATTCTTTCCAGATAGGATTTTGCGAGTTTTTGTAATGAGGAAAAACTTTATTGTTTATAAAGTTAGATATCTAACTATGATATTAGCTACAAAATATTCCGAAGTTTGGGATCTAATAACTGGACTAACAAGAAAGATAAATAAGGAGACTGATAAGGCTCTTGAGCAAATTGGACTATCATACTTTGAGTTCAAAGTAATGTGCGCGTTAGAAGAAGAAGGAAAAGTTCCAATGAGCAGAATAGCTGAGAAATACATGCTTACAAAGGCAGGGCTAACCAGCATCATTGATAGGCTTGAAGAAAAAGAACTTGTTAGAAGGGTAAGAAGTGAAAGTGATAGAAGAGTAATTTACGTTGAGCTAACCGAAAAGGGAAGTGAAAAGCTAATGGAAAGTAGGAAGATATTCTTAAGCGTGTTATCTTCTTTTCTAGGCAAATTGTCAGACGATGAAATAAGGGAAATAGAGAGACTCTTTAGTAAGCTTTTTTCCTAACTACTCGTATCTCAAAGCCTTATTTGGATCTAGCTTAGATGCATTATAAGCTGGTCCTAGTGCTGCAATGACGCTTAAAATTGTAGAAAATATCAACACTAATAACATAAAGGTAGGAGAGTAGATGGGTGATACTGAAAGACCTTTTAGAAAACTAAAGCCTAGTCCGAAATGCTCTTGTGTTAATATTAATGCCACTACTGAACCTAAAGCAAGTCCTATTATACTACCTATGAATCCCATTACACTAGCCTCAACTAAGAACATTGTGAGTATATCAAACTTTGTAAATCCTAATGCTCTTAATATCCCTATCTCCTTAGTTCTTTCTACGACTGTTGTAAACATTGTTGTGGTTACTCCCATGAACGAGACAATGAAAGATGTAGCACCTGCAGATACTAGCAACCCATTAAGAGATTGTAAAGTATTATCTATTAGCTGTATAAATTCCTCAGCCACTACAATATCTAAGGAATTTCCAAACTTTTGTTTTATTTCATTTGCAACTTCATTAACTTCGCCCAAAGAGTTCACTATTATTATAGCTCCACTATAAGAACTTGAAATTGATTGACCAAAAGACAAAGGTACTATTATTGACTTATCTATATCGACTCCGAGAAAGCTTCCATATTCATTTAAAATTCCGGTTACTAGGAATGTCTTACTGAAATTATTCCCGTTATAGAATATAATTGTTTGTATCACTTGATTTGGCCTTATTGGACTATATCCACCTTGCGGATTTCCCAATTGATAGCCTATCGACGCTTCATAATCAACCTCTGCAGCTGGAAAATAACCAGACGATAAGCTTATTGCCGGAGCTGCTACCTTAAGTTGGTTTATGTTAACTGCAAATACTGTTGCCCCTTCATACCCATTAGGTGTTCTAATTAACGCTGGAAATGAGTAGAACGGGATAACCATCTTGACTCCAGAAATGGCCTCTAATTGGAGTATGAGATATTGTGATAATGGCAATCCCCTTCCGGTAGGGGTTACTATAATATCATATGGTGAGAGAAAATTCGATATTTGTGAAATTATTGTATGCGAATAACCTAATACCATAGAATTTATTGAGATTATTGTAGCTGGTCCAACAACTATCCCAAGAATAGTAAGTATTGCCCTAACCTTTCTTTCTTTTAGTGAATTCAAAGCATAAGATATAAAATCCAGAATTTTCATTTTCTTAACCCCCTAAGACTCAAATAGATTATAATAACCAGCAGAGTTATTATCACCGCTATCAATAATACTGTAGTCACTGGTATTTTATCTTGAGAATTAGTTGACGTTGGATAAGATACGACATAAGATAATACATAATATGTCATATTAGGTTGATATAGTTCATTTTCGTAATTTGCAGTAATGTTGAACTTATATAAACCCGGGGGCAAGGTTAAGGTAAAAGAGAACGGTGTTGGACTATTTGGAGGTACGTTTCCAATGTAAATTGAGGAATAGTTATTAACAGATATTGTTACATATTGTGCGTTCTGAGAGCCGGTATTTATTAATAGTCCGTTAATTACCACTGTATTGTTTACGATCTGTGCTGAAACTTGAGTTATCTCCATTTTAACAAACCCTGTACTGAGCAAGTTTAATTGATATTGATAGGTCTGTGGAGATCCTTGACCCAACACATAGTTGAGAGTAACTACAATAGGTATCGACATAGTTTGCGGGATTTGTGGTATAACATACAATGGAACAGTGTAAATAAAGTGAGAAGGAAGATATGGAATGTAAAGCTGATTTTGTGAGAGGTAAATTTCTTGTGAGGGATAATTTAAGTCAAGCCTTATGTTATATATCGTAAAGTTGGCCAAGTTTTGAATCGTTAAGATCTCAGTATTGTTCGTATTATAATAAACTGTGGTTTTTAGAAAGGATATAAGTATTGGTGACTGAGACGAACTTACTAGAACTGGAATTGTAAACGTCCTCACTATTTCATTGGTAAAATAGGTATAAGTCAATTTAATTACCAGTGGGTACACAGCTGGTGGCAATCCTTGCGGAGCGTAGAGTGTATAGTAGAATGTTACTGATGAGTTAGGCTTTATGAAAGGAATTGTATTGTTAACAGATGTGATTATCTCTAAGCCTTGTGTGATGGGTATTAGATTTACGTTATAAACATATTCTACTCCAAGATTTACAACTCTGATTGGTACTAATGCATATTCTCCATCACCTATTACTGTTTGATTAGCCTCAATTATCACTGGAGCAGGAGGTAAAACATAGATACTATTTATTCCATCCACACTTTTATCTTGATTGTAAGAAATCTTGTAAGTGAAATTAAGTAGACCTACTGAGGTATTTGGAGTTATTTCCACCGGGATGGATATTGGTATAGAAGAGTACTGAGGTATTCCAGGTAAGAAAATGAACGGTTGTAAAGGAAATATGCCATTAGGAAATGTGTATGTAATGTTGACAGCAGTTATAGGTATTGGTAATGGATTATAAATGACCAGTGTTAAGGGAATTGTTCCAATTCCGGGGAATGGTGTTATTGTAGTATTCCAAATTGCCTCAACTATCCTAGGGGTTTCGTTATAGTAGATATTTGCATATGTTAGGTAAGCTATTGTTAATTTTTGATCGAGTGCAGTGTAATTAACCTCTATTGGAATAGGGTATATTGAAGGAATCACTCCTTGAGGTATGTAAATCTTGAAAGCGTATATTATCCTTTGTCCCGGTGAAAGAAAGCTAGGCGTAAAGTTTGAGGATATTGGTAGGAAGTTTGAGGGCAATTCTGGTCTTACACTAATTATAAAGCTACTAACGTTAGTTGAAATTGTTACTATGAGTGTAGTTATATTATCTGGAGTTGACTGGATGGGATCAGAATAAATATTGATCTTAGCTTGGGGATATATTGTTATATTTACACTTCTGTTTAAATATTGTTTATAGAAATATTCTAGAAAATTCGTAAATGAAAAAGAATAATTAAGAGTATACACTCCAGGTTTAACAAGGTTACTCACGTTTACTATCGAAGATACAAATATTGGTTCTCCAGCAGGTAAGGCTGGAATTGTAACTGTTAACTCTCTACTACCAGTTTGGGAAAATATTCCCTTGGGCAGGAATACGTTTAAGGTGACGTTTAACATAGGTTCAGTTGTGGGATTAAAAACGCTAAATGTAAGAGGTAATAAGCCCTCTCCTACTTGAGCGAATATCAATTGTTGCGTAGTTCCCCAAAATACTTGAGCTAAAACCGGAAAGGTTACGTTATAAATGGGTATAGTTATTTCTTGAATTATTTGACTTTCAGCACCATTAACTGCGTTTTGATATACGACTACTAATGGTACATCATAAGTACCCGGCTCAGCGTTATCATTTACATTGAGGAAGAACGTTATTTGCGAAGTTGTTAAAGACGTTGAGGTCACAGAACCGTAAGCTATGCTACTTCCCCCTTCAGATGTTATTGGCGTTCCAGATAAAATTAAATATGCGTAAACAATCTGATACCCTATAGGCTGTGAGACTAAAACATAAAATGGCGTATCGTTATAACCCGGATGTGCTCTTATTGGATTTTGTGGCGTTCCCCATCCCCAGCTAGATATGACGACAGTACTTTGTGAGTTTACAGGAATTATAGGGAGAATCAATGAAAGCAATAAAAAGATAACTATCAACTTCTCTATCATCTTTCTTCACCAACTATCTTTCCATCTCTGATGTAGATCTTTCTTCTTGTATAACTTGCAACTTCTCTATCATGTGTTGCTACTACTATTGTACTTTTAAACTCCTCATTAATCTTTTTGAATATATTCATTACAATTTTCGCATTATTACTATCTAAATTTCCAGTAGGTTCGTCAGCTAATATTATCTTTGGATTTTGGGCTAGTGCACGAGCTATGGCTACTCTTTGCTGTTGTCCTCCAGAAAGTTCTGATGGTTTTTTACTAATTAATCCATCTAATCCCACTAGTTTTAGAGAATTTATTGCTATTTCCTCCCTTTTCTTTTTTGGTATTCCTCTGGCTACTAGTGGTAATTCAACGTTTTGTAATACACTAAGTCTTTGAATTAGATTAAAGTTTTGAAACACAAAACCTATATACTCATTTCTGATTTTGGAGATCTCGTTATCACTTAGCTTAGTTACATCCTTCTCATAGACATATACCTTTCCTTGTGATGGTCTATCTAAAATTCCCAAGATCGATAAGAGAGTTGATTTTCCACTGCCAGAAGGGCCCAATATTGAAATAAACTCTCCTTCATCAATACTCAGATTTATATCTCTAAGCACAACAGTCTTGACATTCCCCTCATAAATCTTGGTAACGTTTTCAAGTCTTATTACGGACATATACATTGGGTATTACGTAAACTGGGTTAAAGATTTTTTCAAAGGCAATTGCCTATAAAGATTTAATACAATGGATTATGTTCCTATATTTATGAAGTATACCGATACCGCGCCAAGGCTTTTTATGAATACTGGAACCAAATTTCCTAGAAGAATAATTTGGTCTATGGGAATTTTAAAGAAAGCTTGCGCTAAAGTAAATGCAGACCTTGGATTATTAGATAAAAAAATTGCAGATGCAATAATAAAGGCATCTGAAGATTTAATTGATGGAAAATTAGATGATAAAATAGTACTTGATGTCTTTCAAACAGGATCTGGGACTGGACTTAATATGAACGTAAATGAGGTTATAGCAGAAGTTGCTTCTAGTTACTCTAACCTTAAAGTGCATCCAAATGATCATGTGAATTTTGGCCAATCGTCAAATGATACTGTACCTACAGCAATTAGAATCGCCGCAGTAGCTGAGGTCACGAATAGATTACTTCCTGCATTACAACAAATAATATCTTCTTTGAATAAGAAGGCAGAAGAGTATAAGGATGTTGTAAAAGCAGGTAGAACTCATTTAAGAGATGCCTTGCCGGTAACTTTAGGTCAAGAACTTTCAGCTTATGCTGACGCTTTCCAACACGAAAGTGAGCAAGTTATGAATATTTTAGAATATGTGAAGGAATTGCCAATTGGAGGTACTGCGACGGGTACTGGATTAAATACTCACCCAGAATTTCAGGAAAGAGTTATAAATGAAATAAATAGAATTACTGGTTTAGGGTTTAAACCTGCCAATAGGTTTAGGGCAATGAGGTTACTTACAGACCTCTTACTACTAAGTGGAGCGCTAAGGAATATTGCAGTAAACTTGTACAGATTAGGACAAGATATAAGATTAATGTTTTCCGGTCCTTTAACCGGTCTTAATGAAATCGACTTACCTACACAAGAAGAGATAGCTGGTAGCTCAATAATGCCTGGTAAAACTAATCCAGTCACAGTTGAGGCTGCTTTGCTAGTTTCAGCCCAAGTTGTTGGATTAGATCACGCAAACCAATTCGCTTCGATGTTAGGAGAGTTTGAGTTATCAATGGGCATTCCCCTAGTTGGTTATAATATTGTAACTCAAGTTAATTTAGTCTCAGAGGCCTTAGAGAAGATGTCAAAGTTAGTAATTGATGGAATGGTAGCAAATGTGGAGAAAATGAAGAGATATGCTGAATCCTCTCCCTCACTTATAACTATAGTATCCCCAGTAATAGGTTATGATAAAGCTGCTGAAATAGGAAAGAAATTAAATAAGGGAATGTCTATACGTGAAGCCTTAAGGGAATTAGGATATAGTGAGAATGAAATAAATAAAATATTAGATTTAAGCAAACTAGTTAGGCCTGGATTCACAGTAAAATGACCTGGAAAATAGAGAATTAAACACCTAGAACATGAAAGATTAAGTTATCTTTTTTTAACTCCTTCAATTATCCAAAATCCTTCCTTCTCTTTAACCATAACTACTCTAAATTTACTAGAAAACTTTCTTAAACCTTCTAACGGATCAATTCCACCAAATAATTTATCACGTAAAATCATGTATACCTTTGAGCCACTTTTAACTACTCTATTTACTTCTCTAATTATATCTAGATCTAGAACCTCAAAAATTATAGCAGAACTGAACGATGAGTCTCTAAAAGGGAATGGGTATGTGAAAATTACATCCTTAAAAGATATGCCAGAACAATTGACAGTACCAACACAGATCCCCTCTTGTCTATTTAGAGGTAACTGAAATGGAATTTCACTGGCCAGCCTACTTTTATCTACAAGAAAATCCACATAGTTTTTCAGAAATAAAATTTCACCTTGTAAAAAATCCTTCCCAATTAAAACGTTAAGTTTAGGTATATCTGACAGCTTTCCGTAAGCTAAACTTATAATCTCCTTAGATCCATCAACGACCTCTAACTTAATTGCATTACTGAGGTTAGTAATATCACCATTACTACCTATCAGATAGCCTACTTTCACATTATAAGCATATATGAATACTAATTAATATTTTTAGCTAGCTATAAACCTTGTGAATATCAGTTATCGAGAACATTCCTATAATATTTCCATTCTTGTTCTTAACTGGCAGATGCCTAATCTTATTTGATGCCATTATTTTTAACGCCTCAAAGACATCGATATCTTCATCAACAATTATTAGGTTCCCCATAGTAGCTGCTAATCTAACCTCATCGCTGGAGCTTAAACCTATAGCGATTGCCTTAATTGCGTCTCTATCAGTAAATATTCCCTTGGGGACTCCTTGTTCTGTCACTACTACTGACCCTACCCCCCTTTCTAGCATTAACTTACATACTTCTTGAAGAGAAGTATTTGCTTCAACTTGGAAAACTGGTGATGACATGAAATCTTTAATTCGTTTAAGCATGTATAAAAATTTTAAGTAGCTTCCCAATAAGCTTTTAGTTTCACTTTTTTTGGTTCTCCTCCATTAGATAACAGATCCTCTATTACCGATTCAAGATAAGTCTCCTCTTGAACTCCCCTAATAAGCCAATAGTCATTAACCAATAGTGCTGGAACTCCCCTAATTCCCATGGCGTGAGCTTCAGCTTCATCCTCATAGACTGACATCCTAGCCTTTTTAGACTTAAAATCTTCCTTAAATCTCTCAATATCCAAGCCTATCTTCTCAGCAATCTCAATCAAGACATTATCATCATTAACGTTCTCACCTTCCAAGAAGAACTTCTCTTGAGCCTTATCAAAGTAATCCCAATATCCATTATCACCCTTTTGGTATTCGGCAGCCTTACATGCCATTAAAGGAGGAAGAGACCAAACCCACGTTATTTTACCTTTACCTATTACTTTTTCCGGATCATAGTCCGGAAAATACCTTTTTATGATAGAAAATTCTTGTTTAAACAATTCTCTAGCCTCCTCTTCCGTTGGAGCAGCAGCTTTTAGATCATCGAGTGATGAGATTATCATAAAGGCCTTGTGCTTTACTACTATTTCGTCATTGAATTTCCTTACGACACTTCTTAACCTCCGAGATGTTACAAAACAAAAGGGACACAACACGTCATGGAAAAACGTTATTTTTACAACCATTATGTTACACCCTTTTCCAGAACTAGCTTACTCAAAGAAAGTTATTAAAACTTTTGAATGATTCACTTGCTAATATTTAGCTATAATATTATTTGTATTTAATATTTTTCTAAAATAAATAAATAATAACAAAATAGAATTAAGTTTTCCAAAATGAGTAAGCTTATATATAAAAAGTTATAACCGATATCTCGGTAAGACATGACCAATCATAAGTTACTAATGGTGAAGATTTATATAGTTTATATTTTAAGCTCAATTATGTCTGATAAAAGAACAAAAGTTATTGCATAATAAAATAATAAACTGCTAAGAAAAGAACTAACCCTCTTAGACATGTCATTTTTAAGGGTTTAGGCGTTCTATAGAGAGTTCCCGTGACTTTAATGAAGCCCAAGGGCTGAGAATTGGATACATGAAAATTCAATGAAGCCCAAACCCCTAATATAATTCCCATGGGAAACCATAAATAGTACTTGCAATTACTGGTCTAATATTCTATTACACTGTAATATATAGTGGATTTAGAGCTGATGAGATAGAAGAGATAAGCAGAGATCAGTTAAGAGAGAAATGACTATTTGATTTTAAAAAGGACTTTTATTTTTTTATTAAATTGTCTATACGTAGAAAAACTTTTTATCTATAGGCTAGATATCTAAATTATGGAATCGAAAAAGGTCTTATTCATAGTTGGGGAAGAGTTTGAAGATATTGAGCTATTATATCCCTATTATAGGGTAATTGAGGAGGGTTTTAAACCAGTAATAGCGTGGAAAGAGGCTAATTCGAAAGTTACCGGAAAGCACGGATATACTGTAATTTCTGACCTCTCGTTCAAGGACGTTAGACCAGAGGATTATGCAGCATTAGTTATACCAGGCGGTAGAGGACCAGAACACATAAGAACTTTAGAGGAAGTCAAAAATCTTACTAGAAAATTCTTTGAGTTAAAAAAACCAGTTGCGGCAATATGCCACGGGCCTCAAGTCTTAATTTCAGCTAATCTGGTAAAAGGAAGAAAACTAACCTCAGTTACGTCAATAAAAGATGATGTAATCGCTGCAGGTGGAGTCTATATTGACAGTGACGTCGTAGTTGATGAAAATTTGATATCCTCCAGAGTACCTAGTGATTTACCAGCCTTTGCTTCTACTCTAATCAAGGCACTAAAGAGCCTAAAATAAATTACTATTGACTTTTTTTCTCTTCCTCATTTAATAGCTCATTTATCTTTTTATTGTATTTTTCAAGGATTTCTGATATCTCCTTTTGTGCCTCTTCATAGATACTTAACAGCTTATCTAACTTTTCATTAACTCTAGAACCTCCCGCATTTTTTCCTCCTTTTCTCATTTCTACGGAGTCACTCAATATTTCATTAATTTTTTTGACGTACTCCCAAGCAAACTTATATGAGACACCAACTAATTTGGAAGCACTGGAAAGAGAACCAGTACTTTCAATTGCTCTTAATAATTTCACTCCACCTTTCCCTATAAGGGGTTTTCCCTCTTCTGTCTCAATCCAGATTTTAAATTTGAACCTCATAAATCTAACCCATTAGGATAAATTAGTTGCATAATTTTATCAATTTTTTGCTTAACTTCCTCAAGATTATTCCCTACGACGTTTATATGACCCAATTTTCTCCTCTTTCTCACTTCGCTTTTAGAGTACCAGTAAATCTTGCCATATTTTAATACTTCGATTGGTATTTTATCTGTACCTAAAATATTAACCATTCCGCTAGGAGATAAAATAGTGGTTGGGCCTAATTCCATGTCAACTATAGCCCTTAGGTGCTGTTCAAATTGAGAGATAAGAGCACCATCTAGAGTGTAATGACCCGAGTTATGAACTCTAGGAGCAAACTCGTTAATAAAAACCTTACCGTTGGTTACAAAAACCTCAACACCCATAGTTCCTACATAATCCAATTCCTCACTCAACCTCTTAGCTACATTAATAATCTCTTGATTAAAATAAGGCCCATAATTGTAAACTAGGATACCCTTTTCGTTGTAATTGTATGTGGGAGGATAGCTGACAAAATTCCCTTTTTTATCTCTAGCTATAATAACTGAAGCCTCAAAGTCAAAATTAACGTATTCCTCAACGATCATCTTTTCCTTCTTTTCTCTTAAGAATTGATATTTTTCAGCGTCATTAAATATAAAATATTGGCCTTTCCCATCATATCCACCTCTAGACTCCTTAATAACTCCTATGTTGTTAAACTCTTCCCTAAGTATTCTTAATGCGTCTTCACCATCCTCTGCTATAAAAAATCTAGGAGTAGGCAAGTTGTGCTCTCTGTAAAATAGTTTCTCTTTATAACGTTCTCTCTTTAACTCAACAGAATTGAGTCTAGGTAACAACTTTCCACTCTCTTGAGCATATTTCAGTGCTTCTTCATATACATGTTCGAATTCAAATGTAACTACGTCTGAGGAATCAACAAATTCTTTGTACTCCTGAGGAGAGAAGCACCTATCTGCAATCCTGCAAGCTGGAGCATTCTTATCGTTTTCTAATACGTAAAAGGTGAATGGGAATTTCCTTCCCTCTAGTATCATCATCCAACCTAATTGTCCTCCTCCCAATATTCCAATTTTAGGCTTCCAATCTAGTATTGAGAACATCATTGGTCATATCTTCTGAGAATTTTTTAATTTTATCTGCTAAACTCTTGTATTTTATTCCTAAAATTCTTATTGCCAATAGTGCAGCGTTTTTAGCACCACCTATTGCGACTGTAGCTACTGGTACTCCATAGGGCATTTGTACTATTGAAAGAAGTGAGTCAAGACCATTTAGATTCTTTGAGGGAATAGGAACACCTATAACTGGAAGACTTGTAAGTGAAGCAACCATGCCGGGTAAATGAGCAGCCCCACCTGCCCCAGCAATAATAACTTCTATTCCCCTCTTTTCTGCTTCTTTAGCATATTGCATCATAAATTCTGGGGTTCTATGAGCTGAAACTACCCTAGCTTCATATTCTACACCAAATTGTTTCAAAATCTCTACAGCTTCTTTCATATACTCCCAATCATTTTTACTTCCCATAATTACAGCTACTTTTGGCACACTTGGTAAGTGGGTTTTATGGTTAAATATCTTTTTGATAAAGATAATACTTGTGTTAGAAGTAAACCCAGCTGATGAGAATGAGGTATTTCAGATAATCAGTGAATCTAAAAAGGATAATAAGAAAGTTGGAATAAGGGGATTTGGGAGTCACACTAAAAGGGAAATCAAACCAGATATAATGATAGTTACAACTCAAAGACTCAATAATTTTGAAGTAAGCGAAAACAAGGTAATAGCTGATAGTGGTGCTGATGTTAAAAAAATAAGAGAAGAGGCATCGCAAAAAAACTTACTACTCCCAGCAATTTATGATGGAAGTATAGGTGGCCTATTGGCGCTTAATGAAATATCAAGTTTATCCACAGCATATGGTACACCTTGGAATTTCACGGAATGGGTAGATTTCATAACTACCTTTGGCAAAATTAGATGGAGAATTGTAATTGGTTCACAAGGTTTATTTGGAGTAATAACAAAGGCTAGTCTAAGACTATATGAGAAACCAAATAGGGTGTTTATATACGAAAAAGGGATAACTGATAAGAGGGAATTTAAACATGAATTAAGAAAGTTAATAGAACTGAAGCCAATTTCACTCCTAGTAGAATATGAAGGAGATAGCAAGACCTTTGAAGTACATGCATCATATATAAGTCAACATGACTTAGAGGGTTACTCTAAAGATGAGGGAATTCCTATGATATCAGAGGTATCTGATAAAAATAGTTATATAGTTGAGATAGGCGATTTTGTGGAGGACTTCATATCTGTTGCGGAAAGAGTCTCACCTTATTATATGTATGGAATATATGGGGTTAATTTACTCAAAGTTTACGTTACTGATGATTCATTACTAAAAGATTTCAAATATTATCCTAGAAATAAACCTAATCCGGTCTTTTATAAGCTTAAACGAATATTAGATTTCTATAACATTTTCGCATGATTAACAGTCGAATTTACTACATAACACATTCTCCATTTCGTTTATTAGATCTCTTAAATACACGAAGTTTTTATATAACATTTCAAGTCCATATTCAGTAATTTCAACTATAACATCATCTCCAACATATGCCTTCTCTTGAATATAACCTTTCTTCTCCAATTTTCTTATAGTTTTGACCAGATTCCTTCTTGGTATGCTTACGTATTCTTGTATTTCTTTAACGCTTAATTCACCTTCTGACAACAAAGTGAGAATTGCTAACTCTCTAACATTCATTGCAATCAATCCTTGATAAATAATATTATCAGGCCTAATAAAAAAGCTATAAGGCAACTACTTAATAATAAAATGCTTATATTTGGCATGAGATAATCTATTAGATATCCAAAAATCCACCCTAGACCTTGCATTATATTGATCAGTGCAAAGTCATATACGGTTTTCCTAGATGAGAAGTATTCTAAGGTCAACGGTACAATTGACTCCCAACAACCAAAAAAGATTGCAATAGTTGGGGATATAAAATACAAGGATGTTAAAGAGAATAGAAAGAGAGATAGTGAGAGAAAATATTTCTTTTTAGATATGAGTTTTGATGCTAGATAACTTAATACCATACCAAGAATCTCTGCTGAAGTCGCTATGATCCCAACAATCTCCTTAGTTAGATGAAAATAGTCATAGACTACCAAATAAATATATGGAAATTCCATTGCTATGGGTAAGATCAAGATTGCTGGAAGGAAAGACCTAATACCAATTTTAAAGTTCAATGAAATTCGGTTCAACGGATTATATGAAAGATTTACCATAGGTAGGAAAGACGTAGCAAGAACTATCCCACCTATCATAAAAAGCCATCTTAAACCTAGATATTGAGCTATAAGCCCGCCTACTGAAGGCATTACTATTGAAGGTAAAATCGATAATGACCATATTCTAGTTATAGTACCTTCACCAATTTCTGACATTAGAGAATAGTAGGAGGGAAGTGACAAAAATATGAAGTAATTAAGGCACATAAATATTATAACCTCTAAAATATTTCTGGAAAAAGGAAGCATTATCATACCTATCCCTCCTACTAGCATTCCAATAATTATTGGAAGAATTCTATTAACCTTGCTTATTTTAGCACCTATTAATGGAAGGGGCAAAGATACTGCTTGGAATACTACAAACAATAGGCTTAATTTGGATTCTTCCACGAAACGAGAAAGGTAAATAGATATAAACGGATAGTACATATAATACGCCGCACTCCATATTATCCAGCTTCCTAGCAATGATCTTTCCTTAGTATTCATATCATAGATTTAACTATCTAAAAAATAAGATTTCGTTATTCTCATTTTTCTGATAACTGCTTTCTAAAGCAAACTTTTTTAGTTAATTAGACATATTATATTACTGATCTAATATGGTAGTTGAATCGAATTGCGAAATACCAGAAAATCTTTACTACTTTATAGAAGGTAAGAACACAGTTTGGGCTAGATTGGAGGGTTCAGATACAATCGTTGTAGGGATAACTGATCTCGCACAAACAATGGCAGGAAAAATAGTTAAGGTAAGAATAAAGAAAAAAGGCACTAAGGTGGAGAAAGGGAGGCCAGTAGCCACTATGGAAAGTGGAAAGTGGGCTGGACCAGTTCCAGCACCAGTATCTGGAGAAGTAGTTGAGGTTAATGCGGAAGCAGAGAAAAGTCCAATAATTATAAATCAAGACCCTTATGGAAAAGGATGGTTAGTAAAGATGAAGATGGCCAATCCAGAGGAGTTGAAACAACTAATTAGTGGACAAGCTGCTATACAAAAATTAAAGGAGTTAATAGCTTCGGAAAAGTTAACATGCAAGAGGCTGTAAAATGAGCTGGAGATTTGTATCTCTCCCTCCTCAAGATGGATATCACATGGTAACTTCATTTGTATCCGTAGCAGAATATGTGAATAGAGGAGGGAAAAATACATTATTGGTTTTTTCAGTTAAGGAGCCCTTTGTAAATGTAGGAGTACATCAAGAAGTATGGTTAGAAGTTGATTTAGAATTTACCAAAAAGATGAAAATTCCAGTCGTTAGACGTGATTTAGGAGGAGGGACAGTAGTAATAACGCAAGGTGAGCATGACTATTTTATTGTTGTTAGGCAAGAAGATTCGCCTAGAAATCCCACTGAATTATATAAGAAATTCCTTACACCCGTAGTAAACGTGCTACGTTCATATGGATTAAACGCTGATTTAAGAGATCAAGATATAGTAGTCAATGGAAAGAAAATAAGTGGAAATGGAGCAATGACACATGGTAATTCAATCGTAATAGCTGGCAATATTTTGTTAAGCCTAGATGTTGATCTAATTAGTAAGTGCATAAAGGTTCCTACAGAAAAGTTTAGGGACAAAATGGCTAAGGATATGTCAGAATGGTTAACATCATTAGAAAAGGAATTAGGATATATTCCGCCTAGAGAGGAAATTAACAGAAAGCTTAAGGAATCCTTTGAAAAGGAATTAGGCATTAAATTCGAGGATGCAACCTTAACACCAGAGGAAATAGAGTTATGGGAGAAATTAGCAAGTGAAAAGGCTAAAGAAGAATGGATATTTTACAAGGACAATAGACACCCTGATATTCACACAGAAAGATGCGTTAAAATCTCGTCAGCAGTAGCTCTTTGCCACCTCGACTATAAAGCTAGAAAACTGTTAAGAATTACGATTAAAATAGTGAATAGGAAAATTGATGAAATATCAATTTCTGGCGACTTTTTCGTCATGTCGCCAAATGGATTTATAGAATATTTGGAAGATAAACTAAAGGGAGTATCTGCTAATTTCGAAGAGATAAGGAAAATAATTCTTGACACATTTAACGAGAAGAAACCAGTGATATTTGGCTTTAATGAAAATGATTTAATAAACGCACTAACAGAAATTATGAGAAAACCAGAAATACAAGAGGTTATTTAAATTTTCCAACTTATTTTCTTATCATATAAAATCACTTAAAATTGAATAGTAATATTTAATAGATATATAGTAGCGTAAAAGTAAAGAAAGATTTTTTACTCATAAAAAAATATGATACATATATGAAAGAGATAGATTTGACAGTAGAAAAAGATCCCAACATTAGGAAGTTTATAGTAATGCAGAATATACAATCTGACGAAAATGAGATTATATTTAAAGTAGATAAAGATGGAAAAACTACATTGGAAGATATATGCAATGAATTAGAATATGAGTGTGAAGAGTATGAGAAGAATGGAGTATTTTCTGTAAAAATAAAGAAAAGTACTGAAGTTAAAGGATCCGTGAGTGACACTATTGATTTTCTTGCACCTTTACCGCCTAAGAATATTAATGAAAAAATTATAAATCCAGCAATTTTAACATTGTTTATACCGCAAATCAAAGCAGTTTCTAACATAAGAGAGGGCGTGTATTTATTGAGAATTAAATGGGTCATAAGTTGGGATACTCCTTTAACTGTGTATAATGTAAAGTTAGATGATGCTAGGTACATAACTAGGTATTACGCTTCACAGAAAACTCCACTATTTAACGTATCATTTGGATTTGATTTTTACACAACGTCAGAAGGTACTGGAAGTAGGATAAAGATGAAAGAGTGGTATAAGGGACCTTTTAAACAGTTAGCTAAAGGCGAAATAGAAAAACACTTAAAGAAAGCAAAGGAACTACTGCCAGAATTTCTAATTAAAATTTAGCTAGCTGTCTCAGACTATTTATCTTCTCTACTAATTCCTCTATATCCTTTAACTCATTTGCAATCTTCTGATCTCGCTTAATTGTATCAATTATACCTACTAATTCCTCCCAGTAAACTCCCATATATACTTCTGGATTATACTTATGCATAGTAATTATCTCAGTTATAATCTGTAACCTATTAATTACACCCATGTTCTTTAATTCCAGCTTATACTTTACCATTAAATCGTTAATTGAATCTAAAAGCATCTGAATATAGCCTACTATTTCTCTTCTCTCCCTCTCTCCGATCCCTAATATACTTTTTTCTGTCGCCATCTGTATCCCCTTATAAAATATAATTAAAAATTAAAAAAGTTAACTTTTGATTTTCCAGTTAATATTTACTTTAACGCCCCTAGTTAACGTATCCCTCATTGGACATCGCTCTTCAGCTTCTTTTAATATTTCACTTATCCTAGTATCTTTAGAATCAATTATTAATTCATAATTAACCTCCAATAAACCTGGAGGAATATCTTTTGATCCTTGAAATCCTTTAGTATCCATTTTCCCCTCAATATATCCTTCAATTGAATTGATAGCAACATCTTTTTCTCTTGCTATATAGTACACAGTCAAAATAAGACAAGATATCGCAGAAGCAAGACAGAATTCCTCTGGAGTAGGATTATCAGATCCTAACAAACCTACTTTTATCTCAGTTCCGTTTAAGTCTACAATAACCTTATCCCTCTCTAGCTTGCCTTCTGCAGTAAACGTTATTATTGTCAATTTATTGCACCTATGTCTCTTAATATTGCAGTTTCTATTCCATACTTAATATATAATCTCGTCCTCTCTTCTTCATTAAATCTCTTGCCAAATTTCTCCTCAACCTTCTCTATTTGCCTAGTAATTACTGTGCTAATATTAGTCTCTATAATAGAGGACTTATTTACCTTAAACGTATAATAAATGTCCAATAACAACTCATACATATCTTCATCTAAGTTAAGTAAAAAATTTCCTACTGCAGGAATAAGTTGATTATTAATCTCAATCATCTTGGCCTTAAAATAAGGCCTCCATGTTAGCATATGTGATTTTACAAACTCCCATGAGGGAGGGAATCCCTTATACTCATCAGCATTAGGTACATTCACAACCTTATATTCCTCACCGTTAATGTCCATCACTGCCTCAACTTCCAGCTCTAAATTTCCTACCTTTTCTTTCATATTTAGTTTTCCTTTCATCCTAATAGAAAAATTTTTTTCTATCTCATTTATCAAATTAACATTGGTGATTACATGTCAAAAGCTGAAGATCCTTGCATACGTGAGTGCTTCTCACCAACTAGTCAATGGAAATTTGTGGATATCTCAGAATGTATCGCAAGATGCAAAACACTTAATGTAATTAAACCTTAGGTCAATTTTCTTAGATAAATTAAAAAGTAGTAAAATATAACTATATTTTGTCGCCTTTGGATTTTCCAGAACTCATCTAAAAAATTTCGGGATGAATGTGTCCTATAGTTTTATTATATTTTGAGATAATGCCATATCTTTTAGTTCATTATTTATAGAGAACGAACTTAGATATTTCCTTAACATCAGTTTATAATTGATTATGAAATATATATATATATGAAACTTATTGAAGCATGTCTATGCAATAAGTAGTTCATAGAGTTATTATGTACTTCATCAATTTGTCGTATATTACGATACTAATTTAAGGGATATTAATTGGAATCTCAATTCATTTATTCAGAAAAATCCTACGCTAAGAAAAGTCTCAAACTAGCTATTATATTTATCTCAACTTTTTATCAGTGCTACAATGGATCATCATAATTCAAGCCGCCCATCGGTCATCATAATAATGGACCGGCCGGGATTTGAACCCGGGACCTCTCGGGTGCGAACCGAGCACTCTTCCAGGCTGAGCTACCGGCCCACTGATTTAAAACTAAGATATAACAAGTTATTAAGCGTTTATACAATATATCCACAGACAAAAAATAAATCTTGCTAGTTTAAAGAAAAAGTTACAATTATACCCATTATTCTTCATCATTATTTTTCTCTTCTTTCTTAGATAAAACGACTGGTTTTTCCTTAGATTTAGCACTCTCTGGAATTGTAGCCAATAATTCCGAATATGCTACCTCACCATGCATAGCGTAATCTCCTATTGCTAGTTCTTGAGGTGCTGCTTGTAATGGTATAAATAATCCTATGAACTTTAGAAGGCCAAAAGTCATTGCGAAGTCATATATAAATACTACTACTACTGCCAGTGCTTGAATTTCTAGTTGATACCAATTACCATAGAGAGCTCCTCTTAATCCTGGAGCCACAAACTGTGTAACTGCCGGATTCGCAAAAACTCCAGTTAATAAGCCACCTAGTATTCCAGCTATCCCGTGAGTTGAAAACACTCCAAGCGTATCATCAACTCTTAGCTTTGGTTCTAACCAATATAGGGCCATCCATGGTATACTTCCGGAGGCTATTCCAATTAACGCAGCTTCCCATCCGTTCACGTAACCTGCAGCTGGTGTAATTGCAACTAAGCCAGTTATAGCACCACTAGTGGCCCCAACTAGCGTTGGCTTTCCAAAGAATTTCATATCCATTAACATCCATACTACGGCACTTACTGCAGTAGCGATATTCGTATTTAGCACCGCTATTGCAGCATCTACTGTAGCTCCTAATGGATCACCGCCATTGAAGCCATCCCAGCCTAGCCAAATTAAGCCAGCACCAACTAAAATTAAAGGCAAACTATGCGCCTCTAACTTCCGTTCAGTAGCCAACCTAGGACCTATTGCTAATGCTGCAGCTAGAGCCCCTACTCCAGCATCAACATGTATAACATAACCTCCAGAGAAGTCCACAACCCCTAGTTGATTTAACCACCCACCTGCAAATAACCAATATGCAACTGGACTATATACTAGGAGAGACCAGAAGGGTACAAAAACCATCCAAGCTTTAAAGTTCATTCTCTCTAATATTCCTCCAGCTAACAATACCGGAGTTATCGCAGCAAAAACGAACTGGAAGAATATAAAGGTAGCAGTTGGTATATTAGCGTGAGCACCACTAGGACCATAGGTAGTTTGCGAAGCTTCAAAAAGTCCTCCCCAGGATGGAACAGGATACCCTAATATTCCATAACCATGAAGAGAAAGCAATGCGGGGTATCCGAAACCAAAATTATAGCCAGCTATTATCCATATAACTAACACTACAGCAAATGCATAAAATATCATTAATGCTGAATTAACTGCATATTTCTTTTTAGATAATCCAGCATAATATAATGCCACACCAGGAACACTTTGCAATCCTACAAAAGTAGCTGCAGTTAACATCCACGCGTTGCTTCCAGTATCAAGCCAAGATGGTACTGCTGCAGCAGGATAACTAGATGTTCTGTTAAGGATTGATTGTATTGACTGATTAAGTTGCTGGATTACAGACGAATTTGTGGCAGTTTGAGAGTGCGTTAAAATAGTTGAAAACAAAAACATTATTAATATCATTTGGACGATCAATAACATCTTGTATTTCCACGTTTTCATCTCAATCTAGGTAAAGAGGTAAAAAATAATTATTAAGAATTTCTATGGATCTGCATAATAACTTTTCATGGATATGGCTATATTTTTAAAATATATTTATATGTATGGCAAGCCACTGATGCTTCTTTCTAAATTATTTTCATATTACTTGAATAGAAATGTTACATATTATTTAGATTTTTCAAAATTAGAAAATCATTCAATCTTCTTTATATTCAAGAATAGCAAGTGTCTTCTTATGAAATTAAAAAGAAGACAACTAATGCTAAGTAAGCTTTATATTATGAAATTTAAGATATAAATTAAGAGGGCCCGTAGCTTAGCTTGGTGGAGCGCCCGGCTGATAGGGTGCTCAGAAACCGGGAGGTCACGGGTTCAAATCCCGTCGGGCCCACTACTTATATTGACAATAAATTCAGTAGACGATGTAGGTATATATATAATATTGCTAAAATTATAGTATTTATTTAAAATTAAAATATCTCCCTTCTTAGGAACATACGAATAAACATTAAAATAACTTAGATGAATTGAGCCATTATCTGAACTTATATTTTCATACCACCAAGAGGTTATCCTAAATGATTCAATGTTAAAAAACAAATATGATACATTAGAACTATTCAATATTATATAAGGTAAAATTTTAGTTTTATTATAGAAATTTGGAATGGAAAAACCAGTGAAAATTCCATAAGTCCAAGGAATCCATTTACCTAAAAAATAGTATGAACCATTAAACGTAGTGTACCATAAGTCCCAAGATACTATAAAAACCATTTGCATGAAAGCTTGATACTCACTACCCTCTTTGCTTAATAATGCCATAGTGAAATTTTGGGCTGGTTTAGAGTAATTTATCTGCATAGAAATTTCTGAAGAGAGCAACAGTAACTCCCAATTTGAATACTTATCATATTTTTTGTCGGTAGTAAAGTTCTTCACTATTTCACCCAATAACTTATTAAGACCGTAATAGTAGCCTACTTGTTGCAAATACGTATTAGCATAATTGCTCTCATATACTTCATTAAATGGCATGTGATTAAAAACCCAGTCTGGTGGGGTTCCCATCATGTGATTTTGAATAATAAAAATCAATTCAAAAAGCTTTAAATTTCCTTTATAGATAATATACGTCTGTGGATAAATTACTATATATCCAGGGGACCAATATCTATCAATATAATAGCTTCCCACTTTTATAGTATCGTAAGTATATAGGCTAATATTGAAAGTTTTAGGCGAAAGACTAGTTTCCTTGAACTCTAAAGTGAAATTGAAATCTCTCTCATCTGTTGCATATACCTTACTGCTGTTAAGTAAAATGAAAGTTATAGGGGATGAACCATTATAAACGTCCACTTTTAGAAAAAGATAAACTGAATAATTATAAAAAATGTATTCATAAAACTCTGGATTAACTTTAGGGGGGTAAGAGGGAGTAAGTACATAGGAATAATTACCTATCTGATGCTTTACTGAATTTGTGGACAAATGAAGAACTAAGGGAATACTTAAACTCTGATTATACGTCACATAGATTGAGATGATGTCTGGAGAAACTCCCCACGGTTTTACAGTTATTCGAAAAGTAAGAGATCCATTATAGTAGTAGTGGAAGTTATTAACAATTATATACTTATTTAAATTTAATATAGCAGTATAGTAATAGTAAGATTCGTTTTGAGAGATATTTCCCCCAAAATGCCATTCGATATTAGTAAAGTTCCAACTAGCATAGCTCTGAATTGAATATGAACTTGTAGTAATAAAGGAGAAGCTAGTGCTAATATTATCACTTGGAGGATAAGAAGTATAAAAGGGAGAAGCATATACATCTGAAATGTTTAGATAGATCGCTGTGACATTAGGTTGTTCAGATATATTGTCATAATAATATGGGTTTAGATAATATATGGAGTAATTTCTCGCTATAGTGTAATTAGAGAAAAAACCTGCTAAATCTGCAACTCTCCAATAAGCTTCCGGGGTTACTTGACTAGCATTGAGCTTTAAAATATCAATAATTTGCCCTAAGATCGGTCTTCCGGATGCATTATAAATGAAAAGAGGTTTTGGATTACATGACGTTAATGAAGAGTAATTAGTGATTACTGGAAAACTTTCAGCATATTTTATAGGATTAAAATCGTAAATAGGCCCAGGTAAGAAGGTGGGATAAAATGTCGAGAACATAAAAGGCGTATAGAGAAAAGAGTAGATAACAAGAACGTTAATGACTATAATCCCTAAAACTATAAACGCGCTGTTCCTTACCATATGAAGTTAAAGCTTTAATTAAAAAATATCCTCAGTAAACTAAAACTGTATGCTTGGAATAAGTTTAATAAATGTATAATACTTAATACACTACAGCCATGCAATCAGTTAAGGGACTAAGGAGAGATTTACAGAAGTTATCACTTATAGACTTACCTCTGATAGTAGGTCTTTCATTAGTTTCGATATTAATTAGAAGTCTAAGTGCTAATTGGCCTTTGGCTGTTAATGAATTCGATCCTTGGTATCTTTTCTATAACGCATTGTTAATAGCTCAAGCTCATGGAAACTGGTATGCAGTAGCTCCGGATGTACTGGGCTGGTTCCCATGGGGATACTTCATAGAATTGGGAAATACTATAGGTTTGCCTTTCTTAGTTGCATTAGTTTCATTGCCCTTTTATGCAACTTATGGCGCCAACGCAGTATATACAGTCGCAATATTTTCTGATATTTTATTAGCTGGACTAGGCGTTGTAGCATCATATCTTTCAATAGAATCAATAACTAATAGCAGATTGGCTGGTTATATGGCAGCTGCTATAATCGCAGTTTCCCCTGCGTTAACATATAAGAACTTGTTAGGTGGGCTTCCCAAGACATCTTGGGGTGCAGTGTTTATACTATTTACAATATTCCTCTTCAATCAGGGTTTAAAGAAGAAGAACGTCTGGTATGGAATACCAGCAGGTATATTATTATTCTTAGCTGAGATCTCTTGGGGAGGCTATACTTATATTGACTTAAGTTTGCTCGTAGCAGCATTCTTACTAATTCTGCTAAATAGAAATGATGAAACTACTGCAAACTTGTACACAATAATGGTAGTTGTAACTTCATTTCTAACTTCATTAGCCCCAAATAATATAGGTTTCATGTCCGGTTTAGCACATGGCTTGTCACTGCTCTTAATCTCAGCTGTTCTTTATTTAGATTTATATCTATCAAGAGCACTTCCTAAAGAAATAGTAGATTCAAGAAATCTAATAGTAATTGCAGTATTAATTTTCATATTCACTATAGGCTTATCTGGATTATCGATTCTAAGACCAACATCAGCACCAATACCCTCTAGATATTACGCTATAATAAACCCGTTTTATCAGGTTACAATACCGATAGATAAGACAGTAGCAGAATATATTCCACAACCAATAACTGCAATGATACAAGATTTCGGAATAGCACTATTCTTATCAGTAATAGGGATGTATTACTTGATAAGAAAAGGAAACCTAGTAGGTTTATGGTTATTAGTATTAGGAGTTGCAAGTATATTTGGTACATCAGAACAGCCCTATCTATTTAACTATACAGCATACATGGTAGCAGCGTTGGGAGGTTTAGGAGTTTATTACATTACAGATAACCTACTAAAGGGAGTGAAAAATGGAAACGGTAACAAAATTTTAGTAGGCTTTGTCTTAGCAATGGTAGGAATATCCCTAGTTGCAGATGCTGGGTTAGCAACTTTAGCGAGTAATGAACCTCCAGCAATAACCAATGCTGCTACAAGCTTCCTAACAACTAACTACTCTTGGGTATCTGCAGCGAATTGGATAAGAACCCATTCACCACAGCACGCGTTTGTATTATCCTGGTGGGATTATGGGTATTGGCTGGAAGTTTTGACAAATAGGAGTGTGATAGATGAAAATAACACGCTCAATGGCACACAAATTAAACTTATGGCAGAAATGTTCTTGAACAATGAAACTTTTGCAGCAAATGTCCTAGAGAAATATTTCCATTTGCATCCTTATGGTAGCCCAAACTATACTATTCCAGTTTATATAGTAGCGTATGACGCTGTTACGTTAGTATATTCCGGGAGCCAAGCCCAATGGTATATAGGATACCCACCTAGTTTCCCTGGCGCGTTCTTTGGATATACAACCAGTTTAGGGGATATTGGAAAAGCTATGGGAGCAATGACAACAATAGCTGAATATCCTCTAGAAGAATATATAAACTTAACCGAAATAAACAATACAATAACACAAATTATTGATACTTATGCATCTACAAATCCAACTATTGCCGAGAACTTAGCTTCACAAGTTTCACAAGCTGAACCATTTGCGTGGACTCCAACGGCTTATAACTCACTTATAGTACAAATGTTCATTGAGAGTCTATATCAAATTGGATATGGACAACCAATAGCTCCATTTACAACGCAGATAGTTCCTACCAGTACTGGATATACTATAACTGGATCTCCATTACCACGTGTTCAACTAATGTACTTCCAACCTGCATATATAGCACTATTCCCGGTAGGAAATGGAGGTGCTGGAGGAGTGTACTACACTACTTACATAATGGTAATGGTATATCAGTTTACCCAACCCGGTGTAATACTAAAACCTACAGTAGTGATTAACAGTTAAGCTTTGCTCCTTTTTTTAATTCAATTCTATATTTTACATATTTATCTTCTGGTGAAAATCTAGATGGATGAGGAATTATAGTCTTAGAGCCACATACAGGGCAAATATCTTTAAAAGTGTAAGTGTTATCTTTAGGGCATTTCTTCATTTTCCACTTCATTTCTTAACCACACTTATATCTACGTTTTCCTCTTTTCCTATCTTAATTAAATTAGAGATAAGTTGGTTTAGAACCTCTGAGGTCTCTTTTGGATTAGTTCCTATTACATCTACCCTATATCGAGGTGCTCCGATAGTATATATCTTTACATTCAGTATACTCTCATGGTCTTGTTCTATATTTTCTAGTGCTTTTGATATTACTTCTTTAATTTTCTCTACTCCTAAGGGATCGTTTGTCCTAATTGTTATAAGCCCGGACATTTTCACTTTCCTTTCTTCTGAATGCTTTGAAGCTTCTTCTAATAATGGTTTAATCCAGATATCCGGAACTCCTGCATCAATTAGTATTTTTTCTCCTTCTTTAACGGCCTTCTCAATTGCCGAAATAGCATCTCCGTACTTAGCCTCCAATTTCCATGCTACTTGCTCCCAGGCCTCTTTCTCACTTAATTTTAGTTGTTGTGATACCAATTCCAAAATTTTATCTAATCTCTGAATTTTCTTCCATTGTAAATTCTTCTTTCTTCTCTCATCATCAGTAACCTTTTTTAATGATACATCTACAGTACCTTTTTTCCTATCAATTCTAATTACCTTTACCACAACTTTCCTATTTTCCTTTAAAACATCTCTAATGTTCTTAACCCATTTACTACTTACTTCACTCCAAGGTAAGAATGCTTGTAAACCCCCATATTCGTCTAAGGTAACATAGCTACCATAATCAAAAACTTGTTTTACAGTTGCGATTAAAATTTCCCCTTCTGAGGGGATTTTGCTTCTACTGTAAATCATCTTTAACCCATTATTCTAACTACTTCTCCAACTATTTTTGCTTTACCACCAGCAGAGTAGACCAATTCTGTCCCACAACTCAAGCATCTAACTGGAAATGTAGAGTGACTAAATATTGTTTGCTCATTACCGCAATTTGGACACTTTACTCTAAGGAATCTACTTTTTGGTTCTGGTATTAGGACCTTCAATTTCTTCATCACTTAGCCACCTCCACTAATTCTAACTTCTTTACTCTAATTCCCTCTTTTACTACAGTATAACCACACTTAGAACACTTCAGTACTAGCGTTTGTTTCTTTGTAACTTTTGCAAATCTCTTCTGTTCTGGTTTTCTTTTACTTCCATATCCAAGATTCTTTCTCTCATATCTTCTCTGCCCTTCAGCAAGATTTCTTCTCTTACCGCTCTTATATAGCGACACAGAGTGATCCGTATGAGTCTTACACTTTGGACAATATGTACTAATGACCTTAGGGACTTTCATAACTGTTCTTCAATATCTATTTTATAGGGAGTTAAATAACTTGCTATTATCAATGGTAAGGCTTCTCTCATAGGTAAAGCCAAAATATCTCCTTCATCAACCTTATGATTATTATAAATTAATGGCTTCTGCACTATACAATAGATCTTATCATTATAAATTATATATCTCCCAATTAATAACTCAATGTAAAATTGTTTTAATAAATTAAAAATATTGAAAATGAATTCGTCAAATCCTTTACTAACTTTTCCCTCTAGGATCTTAGCCAATCTAAGCTCAAATAACGATTCAGCCAGTTCTGAAAGAAATTTCAATTCCTCCTTTCTGATTTCGGCATCAACAAATGTTTTAGACTTTTTAATAAGAGTCAAATATTTGATAATCTCCTCTAGCTTAAGTTCAGTAATTTCTTCCTCTGATAACTCCTTTCTAACCAATTCATCTAACATAAGCTTTCACCTCCCCCAAATTCTTCAAATGAAGATAAATCCCAACACTAGATTCAATCTTAATCGGTATACCCCTATTTAAGTTAATCCTCTTGCCTAGAACTTCAGTTTCTATACTGATATAGGGCAAAAATATTGTATAACCAGTAAAAGGGGACAAGGTCTCGTTAAACTCAAAATCATCTAAATTAGTTACCTCCTTTACAATCAATCCAGATTTTCCATGCAGAGAATTTGGGATCCTAATTAACCTCTTAACGTCAATGGTAACTTGCTCATCAATAGTAACCCCGTTTATACCGCGATTTTTTCTACCAACCCACCCAGGAGCATTTTCACTACCATTAGGATAGCTTGGAACGTCAATACCCATAACGTATTCTGCGATTTCCTTTCTATCGTCAGAATCTAAAAGTGCGCAATCACCATAGCAATCAACTTGAACATGAAAACCCCTATTTCCGGAAAAGTAAACCTTAGGTTTTAATCCGAAATCGTTTTCAAGAATCTCAACCAAATTTCTAGCCTCTTCTAAACCTCTTTTTATACATTCGCTTGTCATCTCGACATACTCTATAGCCTCTACGCCGTCTTTCTCACATTTCTCAGAGGCGACGGTATTACCACAAACTGGACAAAACCTAATTGATCTTAGTTTACATATGTGATCGGCATCTATATCAAATAGCAAATCTGACCCCATCCAAACCTTCTCTTCCATGTCTCTAGCACTTGGCAATTGATATCTTGCAGAAGAGTAAAATAGATGGAGTGGCAAATTTTTGTTAACTAAATAGTCCCTTAATTCCTCACTAGAAGAGAAGGAGAGATGTCTTACGTACGTGTCCGAACCAAAAGGTTGAAGGGCGAATTCCCTTAATTCCATATCCTTTGGCAATCCTAATTCCGCGTTTAAATAATAGTTCCTAAAAAAACTCTTAATTAAGTTACTCTGCCCTTGGTGCAATGTAAAAGTCCCCATAGCCTTCTTGCGGTAATTTGAATCTAAGCTTCAAAGGTATTTGAGAACCGAAATATAATTCCATTGAATCAGAAGCTCTTCTCATTTTAGTGGTATTCGCTACATATTCCATTCCATAGCTACTATTAACATCTGCACCTGAAGCTTCTAATAGCGTTCCACTATCCGTTGATAACTCTACCCTTGTGGTGGCGAGATCTCCAATAACTTCAAAATAAAGTTTATTCTCCTTCGAGTATATATTCAAAACTTCACCTAAATCAGATAATTCGTCAATTATGTCAGCAAAAGTCACAGTAAGTAGCTGTGCCTTAAATGGAAACTCTAAATTAACTGAAGGTGGCTGGGTGCTTTCAACTTGAATTAATGGAAGTTCAAAGGATCTAGTAAATTCTCCATCAAATGTAAGTGTTAACCTAGATTCGTTCGAAGAAAGCGTTAGCGTATCGTCCTTTAAAACGCGTTTCAAGACGTCATTTACATCCTCTAGCTTAAAACCTATTATTTCCTTATCTTGATTAACTTCAAACCCCTCAAAGTAACTTGATGGTAAAAATATGTCCAGAAAAACTACCCTTGAAGGGTCAATCCCGCTAACTCTTATACCTTCTTTAGTCACAATAAAGTTAGCTTCACTCAGAAAATCTCCTACAGTCCTTAAAATATAAGAGAATGAAACAGCATCAATTACCTTAGCTTTCATTAGTTATCTAATTACTCTATAGGACTAATAAAGCTTATAACTTTGGATTGGGTTCTTCTGTCAGATAATCCTCTCCACCGGCCATCACTCTCTGAATTTCAGCATATAGTTCGTCAAATCCCTTACCCTCTTCTGATGATACGGGAATTAAGTTAGAAGATAGGCTCTCTATTAATAAATTAACTAACTCAAGGGAATACTCGTCCACCTTACCCAACTCATCAACCAAATTCTCAGCATTCTCCCCCCACGCCAATATCTGTTCTAACTCCTTTTCTGTGAGGAGATCTACCTTATTAAGAACGTTTATAATAGGTAAGTCTAGCCTAAATTTTATGGAACTTGAAAGTAGGAGTAAGGATACAAAGCTTCTAGCTTCTTTAGCAAGAAAAGAGTCTAGAAGAAATAACCCTACTGCCTTATTACTTCCCCTAATTAATTGAGAAATTAACTTACCAGTCTCCCTATACGCGAACAACTCTATTTGTCCTGGAGTATCAACTAGCACGTAATTAGCCTCAATTTGGTCAATTTCTGACTTAATCTCGGCTGCTCTAGTCAAAATTAAATCAATAGAGGCCACTAAACTCGAATTAGGCCCTAAATGATAGGTTTGCATCACCTGATATGCATCAACGTAATCCCTTACATCGAAGTCGGGAGTATATGGTAACTGTTCAACTGCTGGATCCAGGTTTATTATAGCAGTATCCATCTCTTGATCAAGTAAGTAATCTTGCAAATTTTTTGTTAGCGTGGTCTTCCCAGATCCTGCTGTTCCAAGTATAAAAACGTAGTACATATCTCTTTTCACTCAGCTTTTAATCTTAAAAACTTCCCCTTAAAGATAATAATAATGATAATAATAGGTGGAACAGCCACAAATGGAATAGATGAAAGTTTATCAAAAATATTATCCATACCTTTAGTAAAAGTGGAAAGTAAGATATTCCCAGATGGGGAATCTTATATAAGAGTACCCTCTTCAATTAGAAATGAAGAAGTATTATTAGTGCAAACAACGGACTACCCCCAGGATAAACATCTAATAGAATTATTCCTAATTGCAGAAACTATCAGAGACTTAGGAGCTAGAAAGCTAACTGTAATAGTCCCATACTTAGCATATAGTAGACAAGATAGAAGATTCAAAGATGGAGAAGCAGTTAGTATAAAGACGATATTACACATACTCAGTGAAGTAGGAGTTAACAGTTTAGTAGTAGTAGAACCACATAAACCAGAAGAACTCTCATACTTTAAAGGAGAACTCAAAATAGTCCATCCTTATCATCAAATCTCGAGAAAAATAAAAGAAATCGTTGAAGATCCATTCATATTAGCACCAGATAGAGGAGCGTTAGAGAGAGCCAGAAAAATCGCCGAAGAAATTAACGCTCCATATTCTTATATAGAAAAGGAAAGGGATAGAACAACAGGTGAAGTAAGAATAAAAGAGGCACCAAACATAAACCTAAAAGGTAAGGATGTAGTTCTAATAGATGATATAATTAGCACTGGAGGTACAATTGTGCAAGCTACTCGTTTAGCCTATTCCTTAGGTGCTAGAAGCGTTACAGCAGTAGCAGTCCACTTATTGTTAGTGGGAGATGCAAAAGAGAGGTTAAGGGAAGCGGGGGTAAAAATGTTGATAGGAACTAATACCATTAACGTGAATGACAAAGATATAATAACCATAGACATCTCACCATCAATAGCACTAAGCTTATGAAAACTAAAACCTATGCTGTATTAAAAGGAAACAATTATTTTTTATCATTAGCTGAATTGAAAGCACTACTTAACGACGATAGTGTAGAGATTAGCTACTTCACTGGAGTAGCAGTATTCGAAGGAAATAAGGGAAATATAGCTAATAGGTCAGCCAGGATAAAAAGAAGTGGTGAACTTATATACATCTCAGATGATCCGAAAGAAATTAATGAAATATTAAGAGGAGGATGTTTCTGGATAAAGGAAGATGTAATAATGGGCTCTCAAAAGGATAATTTATACGCGATAAATCACGAGATAAAACGAGGGGTAAAAGTGTCCAAAGAATGTGAGAAAATTGACATAATATTAACTGACGGAGTAATTATATTGGGAAAAATAAAGGGGCAAATTGACTCTAAGAGTCTCCTTGCACACGAGAAGAAACCGTTTTCTCAGTCGGGCACAATGAATCCCGAAACTTCAAGATTACTTGTAAACCTTTCTAGACCTAAAAAAGAGGTACTCGATCCTTTCGTTGGTACTGGGTCAATATTGATTGAAGCAAGATGGTTAAACTATGAGTGTATAGGGAGCGATTTAGATAAAAAAATGTTACAAAAAACTAAGGCTAATCTAAATTATTTCAATTATGATTGTAATTTGCTATTTTCCTCAGCAACCAATCTACCATTTCACCATATAACTTCAATAGCAACAGATCCCCCATATGGAAGGTCAACAAAAAATAAAGGTGCAGAGTTAATTCAGCTTTATGAGGAATTCTTCTCCTCAGCGTCAGAGACATTAACAAAGGGTGGATTTCTAGCCTTCGCTACTGATTCAAGATTCAATTTTATAGACAAACTAAAGGAAAATAGTTTTATTATAAAAGGCTTACATTACTTGTATTCACATAAGAGTTTAACAAGAGCAGTTTACGTGGTGCAAAAAAAGTGATTCAAGTATTCTTTTTAGGGACAGGGGCAGGTTCCCCTTCTAGAAAAAGGAAATTACCAGCATTCTTGATAAGAAGAGAAGGCCTAAATATTTTATTAGATTGTGGGGAGGGAACACAATATACACTAATGAATAATAAACTTGGAATAAATTCAATAAAAATTATAGGAATAACTCACATGCATGGAGATCATGTATTTGGATTATTAGGAGTAATTGCAAGCATGGGTCTCCTAGAAAGAAAGGAGACACTATACATTCTCGGGCCAAGAGAACTTAAGAATTTCCTCTACACGTCTTTTGAATACTCTAAATTTAGACCTTCATTCAAAATAGAGTTTATAGATAATTACAGTGATCAGAATATTACAATATCTACATTTAAAACATGTCATACCATAGAGTCACAAGGATACTTAATTTCAGAAAGGGATAGAGTAAAAATAGATGAAGAAAAACTAGAAAAGGAAAAAATAAAGGACTGGAGGGTAATTAGAAAATTAAAAGAAGGAAAAACAGTAGAATATAATGGAAGGTTGTTAAAGCCAGAAGATTATTTAGTTACAAAAAGGGGATTAAAAGTAGCCTATACTGGAGACACTTTGCCTTGTCAATCAGTAATAGACTCCGTTAAAGGGGTTGATCTCCTAATTCACGATGCGACATTTTTAAATGAACCTTCAGCCTACACATACGGCCATTCAAATGTAGCAGACGCTGCTAAGGTCGCATTGGAAGCCTCAGTGAAGCTATTAGCCCTAACACACATAAGCCCCAGATATGAGGATATAACTGAGCACTTAAAAGTGGCTAGAAGAATTTTCTCTAAATCAATTTTACCAGATGACTTATCTTACATAACTCTTAAGTAGTTAAACATCCGGGGGAATAGGATTATCCCAGAGAGGTACACCATGGGCCGTCCTTGGAGCTAACCAATCGACCACTTCTTTAGGATTTTGATATTCTATATAAAATTTGATTGCACCTAACGGAGATTCCTTATCACTGTCGACAAAACTTAGGACACCAACTGCTGCAGCTTGTTTATGTATCATAAAAGCTATCGTATTGCCCTCTATACCCCTCATCAAGTATTTTCTAGCGGAATCCAAAATTCGCTCATTCCTTAACACCCTATGAAGTTTTATCAAGCTTCTAAGTGTTTTAGCTTCTAGAACCAAAATATCAATAATTCCCTCCTTCCTCGTGTTAATTTTTTCGAAATCAAAGAAGTTTGAAATTGCTGAAAGAACCTTATTTACGTCCTCTGAAGGTCTGACCTCTGCAACTACCATAACTTTAACCATTTTTTAACACTCTATCCGTTACTTCTTCACAGCGTCTCTTAAATTCCTCGTAGTTTGAATCATTAGCTATAATATAATCTGCCATAGCTATCACTTCTCCGATACCTAGTTTTAGTTCCTCCCTATCCCTTCTTATTAAGTCAGAAATTTCCTTAGAATCATCACTTCTCATCCTCTCAATCATCCTCTTATATCTTAACTTGGGTGGAGAGTGAACTGCTATAACGTAAACATCATCACCTAAAAGTCTTTTAAATTCATCAACTTCAGCCAAACTTCTCACACCATCAAAAACTACTAGATCATAGTTACCAGTACCCAATTCCTCAACACAGAGTCTAGCAACTACACCGTCTCCATAAATTTCCCTTAACCTCTTTGCAAAATCCATTAACCTTTCTCCAGGTTTAGCGTCAATAAAATATCTTTTCTTTACAACGTCACTCATCACTATAACCTTTGCTCCCCTTTCCTTTAATAGCTTTGCAAATTCACTTTTCCCAGAGCCTGGCATTCCAGTAATTAGAATGACTTTAATTGTGACCACCAAATAACTTATTATAGAGGTTTAAAAATTATGAGGCTCTTTATAGGCATAGAAGTACCACAGTCCCAAAAACTACTTGAAATATTCGAGATAGTAAAAAATACGGGAGCTGACATAAAATTGGTCGAACCATATAACATTCACATTACATTATTATTCTTAGGCGAAGTTAGGGATGACAGATTAGAAGAAGTGAAAGATTCAATGAGAGAAGTAAAATTCAATAAATTTAGAGTCACACTAAAAGGTTTAGGAGCATTTCCAAATTTAACAAGGCCAAGAGTTGTTTGGGTTGGAATCACTGAGGGTCAACAACAGCTTAAACAGATTAGATCTTATATACTTAACGAGATATTAAAGCGAAAAATTAAACCAGAAGACGATAAGGATTTCTCACCTCATCTAACAATAGGAAGAGTAAAAAGCTACAACTCTATTAGCAACCTCATAAATGCAATTAATGAGAATATGAACGTGGATATTGGAACCTTTGAAGTTAGTAATGTCGTTCTCTTCAAAAGCACGTTAACTCCAAAAGGCCCAATATATGATAGACTGTTTGAAGTGAGTTCAATTGATAGAGGAGGAAGTGCTAAAGATAATAAAACCTACTGAAGAAGACAAAAAAGGAATAGAAAAAGTATTGGAAATCATTGGAGAAAGATTAAGTAAATTAGATTTTGAGGTCGAGGGATCATTTAGGAAAGGAACCTGGCTAAGGCAAGACACAGATGTAGATATCTTTGTATTTTATCCCAAAGACGTCGGAAAAGAATATCTAGAAAGAAATGCACTAAACGATATTATTAGTAGAATAAAAGATCTCAATTATACCTTGGCATATGCTGAGCATCCTTATGTAATAGTTAATATAAATAACATAGAAGTAGATATAGTCCCAGCCTTGAGGGTAGAGAGTGGAGATAAGGCAATAACAGCTGTAGATAGAACACCATTCCACACGAAATACGTTACTTCCCACCTGGATGAAAGAGGAAAGGATGAGGTTAGATTATTAAAAAGATTCATGAAAGGAATAGGCGTTTATGGAGCTGAATTAAAAGTACAAGGGTTCTCTGGATATGCTGCAGAACTCTTAATTATATATTATGGAACTTTTAGAAAAGTTCTAGAAGGGGCCTCTAAATGGAAACATCCAGTAAAAATAGAATTAGCAAAACCAATGAAAACGTTTTCTGAGCCATTAATTATCCCAGACCCAGTAGACCCTAGAAGAAACGTAACAGCTGCAGTATCATTAAAAAATATAGCAACGTTCTCAATTGCGGCAAAATATTATCTAAAAAACCCCTCTATAGAGTTCTTCTTCCCATCAAAAAAAGTAGAGGAGAAAATTAAGGGAGACGTGCTTATTTTGAGGCTAAATTTGAACGAGAAGAGTTCAGAGGATATCATATGGGGTCAGATAAAGAGAAGTATAAACAAAATAGAGAGAGCTTTAAAGCAGTATGGTTTTAGAGTAATCGATATACAAGCGTGGGGAGATACCAGCAATATCGTTATTGCAATACAATTGGAAAGCAAGAACATTGGACAATACTATCTAAATATTGGACCACAGTACTACTCAGAAACTATAGATGATTTTATTCAGAAAAATGATAACATATGGGTTGGAGAAGATGGGAGATTATACTCTATAAAAGAGAGAAAAGAATACGATGCAGAGGCCATAGCCAAAAGGAATATAGTTCTAAAGGTGAAGTATAATATCGAGAGCTATTGGCTGCAAAATACGGAAGATCCACAAATAATGAAATTCTTGAGGAAAACCCCAACTTGGTTAAAATAAGCTATTTCATTTACCCTTATTATTCTAAAGAAGTCGAAGAAGAGCTAAGAAAGGCTGGATTTGATTACGCGTTCTCATTTGGTCAAAAGAGCTTGGGGAGGCTAAAAGTATTAGGAAAAGGAAAAACTGGAATAGTAGTATTAGTTGAACCATATAAAGCCCTAAAAATAAGGAGAACAGACGCTCCCAAAGAAACCTTAGAAATTGAAGCGAAAATGCAAATTAAAGCTGGAGAAGAAGTAGCACCAAGAGTTTATGATTACGGTAAGAATTTCATTTTAATGGAGTATATACGTGGGAGAAATTTAACTAAAAATGAGACAAGAGAAACAATAATTGATTTACTAAAAAGGGCTAGAATCTTGGAAGAGAAGTTCATAGAGCATAAAGAATTGAGAAGACCGTGGGAGAACGTAATGGTCACAAACAGCAGAACGTATATTATAGATTACGATTCAGCTACAATAAAAGAGAAGCCCAGAAATGTTACAAAACTACTTTCAAACTATCTAAATAGGCGTGACTTAGCAGTAAAGTATTCTAAATCCGAAATAACTTTTGAGCAGCTCTTATCTCAGTTGTTCTAAAACCATAACTTTCTGTGGCTTCTTTCTAAAAAATATTTTTATATCATCCAAAGTTGGAGTGCTTAGCTCATGTCCACACCTAGGACATTTACCACCAAATATTGATTTTATCTCTGATGGAGTCCTCACGCCATAGAAGTCTTGTCCAACCTTTTCAAACTTATGTAATATTGTTCCACAATTCTTGCAAACATATTTTATCGGAATTGATGACCACCTATTAACAAGTATTTACACCATTTAATATAGCCCAAACTACTGTGATACCCGTTATACAAACGTGTCAAGCAGGGAGAGAGAGTAGACCGAAAGTGAAAGTATTATGTGAGTATTAACAATAGGTTAATTTTTAAACCCATCATCTATCTTTATTAGAGGGGCCGTAGTCTAGCTTGGACTAGGATGCCAGCCTGGGGATACCTCCCTAACCACCAGAACGCTGGTGGTCCCGGGTTCAAATCCCGGCGGCCCCACTATTTTACCAATCAAATCCATTACTCCTATTTCTCGTAATGATAGCAATACTCAACAAAATCATCACAGCCAATAATATGATAACAATACTTTGACCTAAACTTAAACTATTACCATTACCAGATACTGCAGAAACTATCTTATTGACGATAGTTACATTAACAACTTTCATCTTAACTACAGTAACGTAATCTCCAGTATAATGAATTACAGCAATACCAGGGGACGAGGAACCAGCTGGATTTACACCGATCACCTTTACCAAGTAAGTCCCATTACTAATATTAGTTACAACGCTATTACTTGGTCCTTCATAAACTAAGCTATTATTAACATAAACGAGATACGTAATTACGTTAGGTTCATCATTCCAGCTAATATATAGATTATTTCCAAATCCCACAAGCGAGACTTGCGGAGCAGTAGGTGGTAAATAATAAACTACATGGTAAACATATTTGGAAACCCCAGCTGAGTTTACAGCTATTATCACTAGCGTATAATTACCTTGAGGCACCCTAAACAAATAGGTATTATTACCCTTTACGTCCACAATCTGAGAAATTAGACTACCATTAGTACTATACAATTCCAAACTTATATTAGCTGGAAATGAGGTAGTCCAATTGACTAGAATACCACTTCCCAACTTAGTTATAAATGCGAAAACACTAGCCTTAGTAATTGGAATAACGGTAAGCACCAAGGGAGAGCTATTACCAAGCTTATTAACTGCATAAATAAAAACGTTATAAGTCACATTTGGAATCAAATTCCCTATTGTAACACTAGTACCATTAACAAAATGTGAGCTAACCATTGAATTCCCGTTCTTAACGATAACATAATAACCTAGTATAGGATAGCCCCCAGAAAAAGTTGGAGCTAACCAACTTAATGTAACATTATCGTTACCGTACTTCACAGAAACGAGTTGGGGAGGATTAGGAACTGAAGCAGGAGTTAACGTGACTATACTTGATGGAGATGAATAGCCAATAGAATTATAGGCTAAAACCTCAAAGTAGTACGTTACACCGTCTTTCAATCCATTTATAGTGTAACTAGTAACGTTGCCAACGTTAATTGAATTATTGAACCCCATGTTATTCCAATATATTATCTCATAACCGGTAGCCAGCCTAACTGGACTCCAGGCTAAGGTAACTGTCTCATTTCCAGCAGAATAAGATGTTATCTTAGGAGGAAGAGGCGGAAAGTTGAACGTAACTAGCTGTAAAGCAGAAACATCACTTAATGAACTACCAATGCCTCCGGCAAGATATAACATATTTCCTACTTGTACGTATCCAGCAGAATATACTGGGACGGGAAGATATCCAACTCTTTGCAAATTACCATTATAATAGGCTAGGATCGCGTTATTAATCCCACCAGAACTTGCAGTATAAATATAACCACCTACAATAAACAAAATACCCCTATAATAGGCTAAGGCAGTATCGTGAATCCAGTAGGGAAGAACACCATTCAGAATAGTCCAATTATTATTTTGAGGATTGTAAATCAAAATATCATTAGTATAGGCACTATACCCAATATAGCCACTAACTATTATTAAAGAAGTTCCATTAAATATATAACCACCTCCATATGTAGGAACTGGCATGTAACCTATTACCCTCCAACTATCATTATTGGGATAGAACACTCTAACTACATTAGAAGGTGGAAAATAAAGACCAGACGGGCTAGTAGTATTCTCTCCGCCAATAACATAAATTGCATTATTATAGACAAATACGTAAGGAGAATATGCTGGAAGTGGCATTTCGCTTACGATAACCCAAGAATTACCATTAAGTTTAAGAACATAAGGGATTATCCCAGAGTTATTATAACCACCTATAACATAAATTGTATTATTATAGACGACTGCTGAAGGCGAAATAACATTAAAAGGCAAACTAGGTCCAATATTCCATGTACCATTAGAATATATCCAAACTTGATTTGAATGCGAATCCCCACCAATAACGTATAAACTACCTTGATAGAATACTACTGCTGCATGAGAATTGGCATAAGGTAACGATGCTAAATAACTTGCACTCACGGAAAATGATGGTGAAGAGGCATGTAGAGATATTCCTTGTAATAATAATAGAGAAAATAGAAATAATATTAATGGCGTCCATTTTTTCATATTACCATACTTCATTCCTTAATAATTTAAAAGGATTTTCATGTCTTATATAAGAAATGGTTAACTATTCTGCTTGCAACAATTAGTATAAGAGAGAAAAGTAGAAGAGTAGCTGAGGCGCTTATTGAGGCGTTAAAATAAGTTTCGTACTCATTATAAATATACACTGAAGCCACGTATGCGTTATTAAACAACCACCCAGTAACGTAAGGTGCAACTATCACCACAGAACCAAATTCACTTATAGCCCTAGCAATAGAAGTTAGCCCAGCGGATATTATCCCCCTAACTGAAAGAGGGAAAACTACGGAAGTAAATACCCTAAATTCAGAAGCACCTAAGCTCATCGCATATATTTCATAAGACCTTGGAAGAGACTCGAAGAAATTCTGCATCGAACGAATATAGATAGGACTAGAAACGATAATCAAAGCCAACAATAAGCCAGTATAAGTGTAGTAAAAAATAATACCATGCGAGTAAAGGAAAGCACCGAGAGGATTGGTAGGACTATCGATGAAAATTAAAGCAATACCAACTAACGGATGTGGAATAGATGCTGGTACATCAACTAGAGTTTCAATGATTGGATTCGTATGTCTTGATAAATAATATGCCAAGGGAGTAAAGACTAAAATAATTATCACAATCGAAATGGCTGAAGCAAAAAACGTCAAACTTATTGAGGAAAGTAAAGAGCTACCGAACGCAACTGATTTAACTAAGAACGGACCATAGCCGTAAAATAATAGATAGAGAGTAGGTAATGCTAAAAGGAGAGAAAGAAAAAAGGATATAGCTTGTAAGCTATTAAACTTCAGAGAAGTTGCCCGCATATTTTAACTCACCAGAGTTTAATAAGTTCATTATAGACTGTGGAATATTACTGGTTTCGTTAAACAATAAAGCTGGTTGTATAGGAATAACATTAAACTTAGTAAGTTCTGATTCGTGACTTAATATAAAGCTAATAAACTGATATGCTACTTGTGTATTCGAAGCGTTTAATGGAACAGTAATATATAGGTAAACTGGATTTCCGTGAATTGTAAGCGTTTGACCATTCACACTTATATTATACGCAAATTGGCTATACCAATTTGTCTCGTTAGGATAATATCCAAAACTTAGCCAGGGAGGTAACTTTAGATACTCTAATCCTTGAGATACTGCATAAGACACATAAGAGAAGGTAAAGTCTAAAGTACCGGCTTTTAAGGGCGCCACATAGTTAGCCGTACTAGGTGCTACTTTGACATTTGGATTCGCTTTAACGAGATTCACAAAGTAGCTTATATTATGATTAGAATATAAATAACCAGCCATTTGAAGTATCAAATAAGCATATAATCCTTCAGGGTCAGTGTTAGGATTGGCAATTCCCAGACTGAACTTGGTAGTTAGTAAGTAGAAGAAATTATACCAATATTTAGTATCATTAGTCTCCATAGCCATAGTGTAATTAGAATATAACTGAGACCAATAAGGAGATTTCGTAGTATAGTTAGAGTAAACTATTGCCATCTGATCTGATAGAAAAGCTATAGCCCAACCAGGATTCCTACTGCCAGTTAACTCAACAGCTTGAATATAGGCAACTGGAATGAGAACATTCGCGGGTACTGGAGTCTGAGAAGCTATTTGCGAAGCTAACGCGAATGATCCGCTACCTACTACATGAACTGGAATTCCAGTAGCGTTCTGAAATTGGCCAGCTAAGTAGTTAAGAATAGCAAGATAGGCTCCCGCTACGAAGACTGTAACACCTTGAGATGAAGTGCTAGTAGTTGACGGAGATGTGGTAGTACTAGATAGAGAAGAACTAGTTGTAATAGATGAAGATGTAGTAGTTGACGAAGTAGTTATGGATTTAGATGGATGATTACTTAAATAATATCCCACCATCCCCGCTATCACAGCGATTATAACAACAACTATTATTACGACAGCTTGAACTCTAGTTAACCCTTTATTTAACGTCATATGTATAGTCAGTAATATTTCCAGTAATAAATTTTTTCCTTGTAAAATGATCTTAATATTTTATAAATTTTCTCCAATATATATTAACTAAAATACCTACTTATTATACTATAAGTGAAACTCTGGAAGAGGTTAGCAAACTTAAGGAAATAGGGGTCCAATTTCAGTCTGGAAGGCACATAAATCTCCCTCTTACCAGTCCTTATTGCTTTTAGAACGGCTTTAGCAACTGCTTCTGGCTCAACACTGTACTTAGCAAAAGGATCACCATTACTCTTCTTAAATGAAGGATGAGAAGTGAAGTTAGTCCTAACAGGGCCAGGATAAACACCACTTACCTTAACATTATACTTTCTCATCTCAGCCCACAAGCCATTAGTTATACTAGCCAAACCAGCTTTAGTTGCTGAATAAACTAAAAGCTTAGGCGTAGATATATAAGCGGCTTCCGAAACAATGTTAACGATATTTCCCTTCCTCCTAGAAACCATATGGGGAACCACAGCTTTCATGAAGTATAGTGGAGCTAGAAGATTAGTCCTAATCATATACTCTTCTTCATTTAAATCAGTCTCTAAAAAAGAGCCATAAACTCCAAAACCTGCATTATTAACCAAGACGTCAATCTTATCAAACTTCTCTAAAACCTCATTTACAATCTTAAATACACTACTCCTATCACTGACATCAGCCTCATAAATTACATCACCAACATCCGATTTACTCCTAGAAATTGAAATAACAGTGTAATTATTCTCCTTAAGTAACCTAGCTGTAGCTCTCCCTATACCTTTAGATGCTCCGGTTACAATAGCAATTTCGGGCATATGTAAAAAATAACATTCTTTTTAAAAATAATTTATCCCGAATTTTTCCTGACCTAACAAAGGTTATCTTATGCCTTAGACTAATCAACCCAAATAAATTACTTCCTTCAACCCTAGTCTCATAATTACAATAAATCATAATACACGTTAGACCTCATTTACTTCTTTAATTCGCTGGCAATCTCGTTAATTGATTCACCTTGATGGTTCTAATGAAAGTATCATTAACTCTGACTGAACTACACCTCATCGACGAAGCATCCACTATGAGGATTTCTTGCTTCTCAGACTAACCTACATCTATATCCTAAAACATTCTAGAATTTTCCCTTGTAGAAGAGAAATTACTAAGAGTTTGCTCTCTCCTTATCCAAGGATATGGCCTAGCTTTTCCAGTAAAAGCTCATGCTCCTTAACTTTTTCCTCCAGATAAGAACTTTATCTACAATAGGACTATCTCAAGAAAGGGACTTTAGTCTCCTTAACCCCCATGAGTTAAACAATCAATGTACAAATGACTTTTGAAGTAATACCCCCCTTTACCACAAACATGATCTCTGCTAACAGCATGTCCTTGTTATAGAGATATCTTGAATAAAAGTTATTCTCTATATAAAAAATCTAGTCCAAAATCCACACCACAGAAAGTTCATGTAGTTTCCCTAACTTGTATAGATTAGTATAGAAGATTCAAAACACTCTTATAATATCTATATTAACTGTTAACCACATTTAGTCCATAGGCTTTATAAAAATTATCACTTACACTTTTTATCAATTTCTGCTCCTCTATACCTAGAAAACTACTCATAAATGAAATAGCGTTGGGTATGTCACTCGGCTCTAGTAGCTTACCCCTATACTCATAACCACCATCACTTTCAGTTAAAATAAATCTCAAATCAGCGTTCCTTAACACATCCTGATGTTTCTTCTGAAAAGTAACGGAAGGATTTATTGAAATAAAATACCCCGCACCCTCAATATCCTTTAACAAACTACTAGGCCCAGTATACCAGTGAAAAATAGCCCTTTTCACATCGTATTTAACTAAAATGTTTAATGCGTCTTCCCAAGCATCTAAAGCGTGAACGTTTATCAACTTACCCTCCCCCGCCTTAATCTGCTCCTCAAAATACTTAATCTGTAACTCTTTAGGAGCCTTGGAAAACCTATAATCCAAACCAACTTCTCCAACGAAATCCGCTTTGCTAATCAAAGGTAAAACTCTAGTTAGATCCTCCTCGTGGACACGCCAAGGATGAATACCAACTCCTACTAATACGTTCTCTCTCTTTAAGGAGAGAGTATCTATAGCGGATTGGTAATCCATTGAGACAGCCGCGATGAGATAACCCTCATAGTTTTTCTTCAAATAGGAATAATGACAATGAGCATCAAAGTACTTGTACATATTAAAAGAAATAAAGGAGAAAAAGAAAAAATTAACTTAACACATCAGAAATCGTTACATTAACTTCTAAACCTTGCTTGGATGAAAACACTAACTTAACATCACCGCCCATCATAAATGACTTACTAAAGTATCCATTAACTATACCAGAGTAAATCACAGTGGAATTATCTTCAACAGTTAAATTAAACACACTATGTCCCATGACTTTAATCGTAACGTTCCCATAGCTCAACTTCAAGGGAACAGTGTAATTTGTTGTTGAAGCATTCGACATTATAGCAAATTGATAAGTTACGTTTTGAATGTTCGTAGTCGTATAGTACTCTTGTCCTTTAGAAACTGGTGTCTGTGGATGATAGAACAAGTTAGTGTGAGTTAAGAGAAACACTCCTACCAGAATAATTGCTAATACAACAATTACCTTACCTATCATGATAATCAATACTTCGACGGATAAAGTTTAAAAGGAGAAAAGGATGATAATTCCATACTTTTTACAAGATCAGCTATTGATTTCTTTAGTATATTTAAAGTATTTAAACAAGGAAATAGATAGCTCATGTAGATATTTACTAAGTATTTTCTCTAGATAGAAAAAATAAGGATATTACTTGTTCTCTGATTTCTCCGCTTATAAGAGATCAATCTTTTTTAAAAACTCAGAACTACACATACGAATCATCTTAAGAATTTCAAATATTTACCCTCGTTTATCTACTCCATTTACGGAAAACCAAAGAGGATTTAGACTCGATGTTTTAATAATAAATTATATTTCTTAGCTATTCGATCTTAGATAAAGATTATTATCAGTATCGTAAATAACTATTCGAAATAATGCCTCTACGGGTAAAAGTTCATAAATAAAAATTTACACTTCACCTCGTTGTTATTATGTTTTAACTCCTTTGTTAGTGAATGGATATTTCTAGCAAAATAACGAGTACAGACAGCAATTTTGTTAATTAAGTATAAATCATATAAAGTATTGGTTTGTTTTTAATTCAACATATGATTCCATTGTTAAAAAGAGAAAGAGTAGCTGCCACATTTTTAAATCTTCTTGCAAAAACTTCGCTACGATATTAAAGTATTTGGCTAAAATGATTTAGAAGAATTTAAACTACCCTTCAAATGAATGAATAATTATCAACACTCAATATAACTGGATGATTCAAGTACCCTCTCAATTTCAATTCATTTCTGTGGAAGTGTTTAAAATTATTGATTCTACATTTTATAGGGCTAATAAGGTAAGAGCGTAAGGTAGTCTTATGAGACCTTTATTAAATAAGCAAACATGCTCTCCTCTAATATACTAAAGACCCAACATTAAACATTAGGCATATACAATAATTTCTTAGCAGAGTTGTACTTAATTCAGATAAGATATTGCAATTTTCAAAGAAAACATAAATCACCCAGGTAACTATCATCTAGATTTTAAGAAATTCATGACTCATAATTTATATCTATAAAAACGCTTAGATACTTATGGAAATTCAATAAGTTCACAAAGCATGCTCTAGCAACAACTTTAAAAATGAGTTACTGGGATAACTATCATGTTGAGCTTAAGCAATGAGACGGGGGATGGCGTCCCCCTAGGGTACATCCCTAAACCGCCCCTTAATTGATGATAGGGGTTGATGACGCCTACTTCGCCACAAAAACGGTGGGAAGTATGGCGCCAAATGATGCTCAAATGATAGCTTCAACAATAAGTCAAGTTATTGCAGTGGTTCTGCTATCTCCTTTATATCAAGGAATTTATGATAAAGGAAAAGCTATAATTGAAGGACGAAATGGGCCTAGTATCTTCCAACCTTACTACGATATAATTAAACTCTTAAGAAAAGAAACTGTTATTTCAAGCAATTCGTCAACAATATTTATTTATGCTCCTTACATAGTTTTTGGGATTTATCTCCTGATTTCTTTTGTCATCCCAGTAGTTTATCCTGCACCAATACTATTTACCCCCACGGTGGACTTTCTAGGCGGAGCGTTACTCTTTTCCTTAGCTGCATTCATAAAAATGATTGCCTCTCTTGAAAGCGGAAGTAACTTCGTAGCATTGGGAGTAAGTAGAATACTATCTTTCACTTTCTTATCTGAAGCTACATTAATAACTGTTTTCTTTGGTGTAGCTCTCATAACTGGTACAAATAACCCTTACGTAACATTAGACTATATTTCTCAGAGCATTTCTCATTACTTTCAATTGGATCACATCTTTGTCTCAGTCTCATTCTTCATGTTATGGCTTTTTGAAACCGGTAAATTACCCGTGGAAAGCCCTGGGCTAAGTGAGATGGGCATGATTGACGATGGAGTTCTCTATGAATATAGTGGAAAATTACTTGGAATATTAAAATGGGGTTCTTACATCAAACAATATTTGTTAGGATCTGTACTCTTAAACGTTTTCATATTCCCTTGGTTTTTGCAAGTTGGCACTATAGGTGCATTAATAGACATTGGTGTGATGTTCATTAAATGGCTACTACTAATCCTAATAAGCATAATAATTAACACTACACTAGCTAAACTAAGGTTATTCAAGGTTCAAGATTATCTAGCAATAGCATTCCTCCTTTCCCTATTCTCACTAACGCTTACCATCTTGTTGGGGTGAAAGAGATGATGAATAGTTCAGAAATTTTGGAGTTATTTTCAACCTTTATAGTAATTTCTGCACTTTACATTCAAGGACAAGCTTACTTTAAACCAGCAATATACGTCCAAGCTATTCAATCCACTCTTATCGCAATCCTAGGCTTCTATTTAGGAATAACACTTTCTTCTATCGATTATATAGTTTTAGGAATAACAATACTAATACTTAGATCTATACTAATTACAATATTTTTATTCAGGGGATTAAAAGAAAAACCAGGTATTAGGGAAAGCTCTAGAGGAGTAGCTTCCGAGCTAATATTAGATCTGATATTTTCTATTATAGCTTCCCTACTAATATATTATTCAGTTCTGAAAAAAATAAATATAATTACAGAAATTAACAATACGTTGATTTTGTTATTCGCCTTCATCTTGCTCTTTCAAGGACTATTTCTAATTATTTCTAGAAGAAGTACAATCTTTCAATTTCTAGGTTTCATAGAAGAAGAAAACTCTACCATTCTCCTTGGCATTTTACTATTACCTATTCCATTTCTAATAGAAGTGAGTATATTTCTTGACGTTTTGGGATTAGTCATTGTTTCCTCAATTCTAACACTAGAAAAAATAGAACACTCAAGATTAGACGAATTAAAAGGGTGATCTAAATGGATGTAGAACCACTCCTCTTACTATTAATCCCCATTTTAATCAATATAGGTTTCTTCAAACTTAAACTAATCAAAGTACTCTCTATACTATCAGCATTATTAACTATACTCATTAGCCTCTCCCTCTACTTCTTAACGCCAATTATAACCACTTTTTTCTTAATCACCAAATTTACCACATTTTTCCTATTAATGATCACATCCATTTATCTCCTATCTACCCTCTACTCTATAAATTATATAAAACCAAGTAGAATAGTTAGCGAAAGATTATATTACATCCTACTAAATTCCTTCGTGACCTCAATGATCTTCACTGTAATTGTAAACAATTACGGGCTAATGTGGGTTGGGATAGAACTCACAACCGTAACTTCCGCTCTTTTAATAGTCGCAGAGGCATCTGAGACATCCTTGGAAGCTACATGGAGATACATAATTATAGTATCAGCTGGAGTAACCCTAGCCCTATTCTCAATCATTTTGATTTACTATAACTATCATACACTCACGATAACGGAAATAACACCAGAAAACAACATAATAACTAGGCTCGCAGTAGCCTTAGCTTTAATAGGATTTGGAACAAAAGCCGGAGTTTTCCCCATGTATACGTGGTTACCCGACGCTCATAGCGAAGCGCCCTCTCCAATAAGTGCACTATTCTCCGGGGTGCTACTTCCAGCTGCGGCTTACGTTTTATACATGGTATATCTAATAAACCCCTTAATCAATATCTTTGTGATATTCTCTACTCTATCTATAATAACTACGTCGATTATCTTACTCAATCAATGGCATATAAAGAGAATGTTTGCATACTCTACAATAGAAAACATGAACTTAGCCTTACTTGGACTAGTATTAGGGCAACCGCTTGGAGCGATAATTCTACTCCTTTCACACGCGTTCGGAAAAGCAGGGGCCTTTTATTCAAGTGGAATAATAGTAAAAATTCTCGAAGAAAAAAGGATTGAAAATATAGATGGTTTATATTCCAAATTGAAATTAACTTCAGCTTCACTACTGATGTCATCCCTAGCAGTAACAGGGACACCACCCTTTGCAACCTTCATAGGAGAATTCCTTATATTACAAACATTAATTCAAAAAGGATATACCATAGAATTTGTGCTTATATTAGCGTCCTTAGCAACAGCGTTCATCTCAATAAACTATAACATCACTAAAATAATATTTACACAAAAAGGAATAAACCAGACAAATTTAAAAGAACCTACTTTAATTACATTTATTTCACTCATATCATCTATAATTCCTCTCATTCTCGGTATACTTTTACTGGTGATCTTACCATGAGGTACTATAAATGGTCTCAACAAGGTGAGGGGAGGAAAATAGGCAAGCTAGGAAATTATTGTCTTTATGAAAAAACGATAACTGAAGGGAAATGTGAGGAAACACAAAAACCTTTTACACCACAAACATATGGCTCATTTAGGTTCATATATGGACCCTCAGCTGGTGGCTTACTTGAGTCGATAAAGTTCGTAATTACAACTAATGGTGAAAAGATCCTTGGAATAGAAGCTGAAGTTTACAAAAACAGAACAATAAAAATTAGTGGATTGCCAATCGACGATGCGATACTTAAAGTAGAGAGAATAAATGCGCCATTTAGTGCTTCGCATACCATAGCCTTTTTGCTTTCTATTGAAGACGCTCTGGAGCTAGAGCTAGACTATCAAACCCTTCTGAAGAGAATAGCTGAAATAGAACTAGAAAGGATAAGAAACCACTTATTCGTAATAGCAAGATTAGCTGAAACTGCCTCGCTAAATGTGCCTACATTTCACCTCTTACATCTCGTTGAAGAGGTAAATAGACTTATAGGCAAAAGTTGCGGTCATAGATACTTCTTTGGCGTTAATTCGCTAAACGAGGTTAGATGTGACTTTGGAAATTTATTAAAGATAATTGATATTACCAAGGAATTCAAGCAAATCTTCGATGGATTAGTTGAAAGTAGAATTTTCATAGATAGACTACAAGAGAATGGAAAGATTAAAGATGAGAATAGTGTGGGGCCTTCTGCAAGGGCTGCTGGATTCGATTATGATGCAAGAAAGGACTTTAAAGTCTTGCCGTATGACGATTTAGGATTTAAAACTATTACCACACATGAATCAGATTCATTCGGAAGATTCCTCGTCAGAGGGCTAGAAATATTGGAGTCCTCAAAAATGCTAGTAGCACTATATGATATGATAAAAAACAATAATACTAATTATGAGAAAACAAAGGAAAGTTATAAAAAAGTAGGAGAGGGACTGGTAAGAGTCGAGAGTCCCTCGGGTGATTTAGCCTATTACGTTAATTTAGATAACGGTATTGTAAAGTCAGTATCACTTCTCACTCCTTCACAAGTTAATCTTAGTTTATTTTTGAAGAGTGTGACCAATACAATATTCACTGATTTTCAATTCAACTGGGAAAGTTATGGAATCTGGGTTAGTGAACTCGGGGTGAAGTTAGAATGAAAAACTGGTGGTTCATAAGAGGTTTAAGAAAAGGAATTATGACAGAAAAATATCCAAAGGAATTACCGGAATGGAGTACTGAAATACAAGGTCAAGGAAATGCCAACTGTCCAACAAATGCCATAAAGGATGAAAAATGGATAAAGGAAAAGTGCATATTTTGCAGAAGATGCTATCCTAACTATAAACCTAATCTTAATCCAAGGATATATACAGTGAAGAAAACCCAGCCACTCTTCAAAAAATCGTTTTATCTTTATCCAATAGACTCTGGTTCATGCGGAGGATGCAATATGGAACTAAAATTATTATCATCACCAGAGTACGATATGACAAGATTCGGCATATTTTTCACCAATACTCCAAGGCATGCAGACGCGTTAATAATAATGGGAGTGTTAACGGAAAAAATGAAAGAAGTTCTGAGAAAAGCTTACGATGCAATGCCAGAGCCCAAAGTAATAATATTATTAGGTGCTTGTGCAATATCTGGAGGAATAATAGGTGAAGGAATACCACTAGAGGCTGCTATTGAAATCGCTGGTTGCCCACCGAATCCCTTCACGATACTTGAAGCATTAACAAGGGTGAAGGAAAAATGAACGTATTACTCTACTCTTTAGTACCTTTCATAATTTCTATTATATTTTCCGTTCTCGATAGGAAGATTGGATATATATCAACCGCAATATCATCAATAATACTACTTATTGTATCGATATACAGCTTTAGCGGAGTCCTCTCCTTCTTCTCTATAATTTCAGCCTCGGTATGGATAATCGCCTCAATTTTCTCAATAGAATACGACAATTACGGGAAATGGCTCTCTCCATTATACACACTAACAATCTTAGGCATGGTTCTTATCTTGAACACTAACAACTATTTGCTATTCCTAGCAGGTTGGGAGATTATGACAATCCCATCCTATGTTGCCATAGGATTGACAGCAAAAAATCACAGGCCGCCTTTCATTTTCATGGCATTTGGAGAACTAAGCACAGCCCTAATCTTGTTTGGGTTCTTAATATCAAACACTACAAACTTCAACTACTTGGCAACTCCAATCCCCTTAATTGTAGCAACTTTTGGATTTATGATAAAAATGGGTATAATGCCCTTCCTTGTCTCAGAATGGTTACCCATAGCACATGGCACTGCGCCATCAAACTTATCAGCGATATTAAGTGCTACAATGACACTAATGGGAGTTTTCGGAATACTAAAAATGTCATTTCTAACAACAACTATTCCAACTGGATTCTCATTGACAATAATGAGTATAGGAGCGTTTACTGTATTCTTCGGAGCACTTTACGGATATGTAAATGAAAACATAAAGGGAATATTAGCTTTTAGTACCATAGAAAATAACGGAGCAATATTGGTAGCCTTAGGCCTTTATATGATTTCAAAACAACTAAACCTCTCTTCAATAGAATACATTTCCACGATTACTGTCGTTCTCTACTCATTTGCACATTCATTAGCCAAGACTGGGCTATTCCTCTCAGCTGGATTACAAGAAAAACAAAGTATATCCTATGCAAAAAAGATAAGGAATATTGCAATAGGATTAAGCCTATTAGCCTCCTCTATGTCAGGATTATTACCAAATATAGGAGGAGTAGCATCTTGGTTATTGCTTGAAAACCTATTCATGTTCTCTTACGTCCTTCACAATACAATATCAATACTATTCATAGGGATAGGAGCAAGCATAGCAATGGGAGAAGGTCTAGCAACAGCCTTACTAATTAGATATATAACGTATACATCCTTATTTAAAAATACAAAACAACAATTAAGCAAAATAATGAAATATCCCATACTATCATCTTCATTTATAGTACTCATATTAGGATTCACACTACCTTATTTGATATATCCTTACCGAAATACTACAACAATTTATGGAATGCTAGCCAATAGCGTAATTTTAACGCAATACTACAGTAGCACATTTGGAGGAATATCACCACTCTACATATTTTTATTAACACTATTCTTCTCCATCATAACCTATATAGCGTTTGGTAAACCTAAAATAAGAAAAGCAGAAATATGGAATAACGGTGTAGATGGGCAAGAAGAATATACCGCATTTGCCATGGCTAATAACATAAGACAAATGTTAAAGAAAATCTTAAGATCAGAAGAGGAGAAATTCTTACCAACATATGGTTTAGACGTGTTCTGGGAATACATCTATAAACTAGCTAATTTAATAAGAAGATTCGGGAAGACCTTTGGTGAAACTTTCATAAATAGCTCAATCTCATGGTACATCATATACATCACTCTGGCACTAATTATCATGATAATAGTTGCCTCAATGGGGTGAAACTATTACATGTTCAAAAGAAAAGGAACTAAAGGAGAAAATAGAGATAGAGGAGAAGAGAATAGAAGAGTTGAGAAGGAAAATAGAAGAAACAAGAAGAGATCTAGAGAAGATTTACAAATTACAACAGATAGCGATAAAATGTACGAAGAAGAATGCTCAGAACTCTTAAAGCAATTACTCAAACTATCATCAAAAGAATCTGCATTGACTTTTGAACTATATCAACTATTAGAAGAAGCAAAAGTTGAAACATTACGCTTATCAGGTATGATAGCAAATTGTAAATATTACAATAAAGAATTAGCAGAAGAACTGTATAAAGAATTAGAAGATCTATTTCATAAATACCTCGAGAGACAAAAATGAAATTCAAATAGAGGAATGATCACTAGCTGATTTCTCTACCGGAACACCAACCATATTTCCGTACTCAACCCACGAACCATCATAAAGTCTGACCAACTTAAATCCCAAAACCTCCTTTAAAGCATACCAAACAACAGAAGCCCTAGCACCAGTCCTACAATATACTACTATCTTATCCTCCTTATTTAACCAAGAGAAAATCCTCTCCAACTCTTCCCTAGATTTCATAGTCTCATCTTCATTAAGTAAAACAGTCCACGGAACATTCTTAGCCCCCGGAATATGACCACTCATCTGAGTCTGCTCACATTTATGCTCTGGAGGTGCAGCAGTCAAACCCTCATACTCCTCCTTACTCCTAGAATCTATTAAAACAAACTCTTTAAGCTTAGACAATAGCTCCCATACTAAAATCCGTGCGGACCAATCAGGCTTCTTAGCCTTATATTCACTTTTCTTAACCATCACAGCGTCATTCTCAATAGGATAATTCTCCTTCATCCACTTATAAATTCCACCGTTTAGAATAGCCAAATTCCTATGTCCATAAGCCTTTAAGATCCAATAAGCGTAAAACGCATACCTATTATTCATATCGCTATATAAAACAATAAGATCATCATTGCTTATTCCAGCATTTCCTAAGACCTTACTCAACTTCTCTGGACTAGCGAATTCCCTGGAACTATCACTGAGAAAATCTTTCCAATTTATTAACACTGCCCCTGGAATATGTCCCTCATAATAGTTTATCTGTGGATTATAACCAACCTCTACAACTTTGACGTCCTTTAAGTTATTGTAAAGCCATTCAACACTCACTAGCATAATATGAAAGAACAACTTAGGTTAATAAACTTTTAATTAAATATTCTACAATTTACAGCGTTCTAGGTTCTTAAAATCAGTAATAAAAAACACTATAGCCTACCCGATATCATGGAATACTTGCTTTGTGATACTCTTCAATAAGTTTCAATAGAATTATATTGTATAATAATCATTTTTCATGAAAAATAAATAATCATATAGCATTTTATTAGTTAGCCTTTTCCTCAACTCCCTACCCACAACGAAGTTTGCCATGTTGGTCATACAAGCATAGACCCAGAACTTGAGCATAGCCTCAGCTACTTGCCAAACTCCTCACTCTAACTGATTCGCCAAATTTACGCTTAACGAGAAGACAAACTCGATAGGCCATCTAGAACCATAACCCTTCTCATCCTGAAATAATGAAAAGTTTATATATTGGATAGGCTATCCATATATGTAATGAAACCAAACTCCAACACGGTCATGCAAACAATCGGGCACAAAAATTTAGTCGTCTTATCACTTTTCTACATAACTAACGTAACACTAACGGCATTATTTTTTCTCTTCCTATACACATTACCACAAAAAGAACTAACAATAAAAACAGATACCGGAGAGATAATAGGAACCTTCATTACAATCGGAATTCTATCATATACATTTGGCTTAAGGCACGCAGTAGACGCAGACCACTTAGCAGCAATAGATAACGTAACTAGGAAAATGTTACAAGAAGAGAAAAATACAGTCTTCGTTGGAACCTTCTTCTCCTTTGGCCATTCAACAGTAGTAATTTTACTATCATTAGCCCTAATGTTTGCCACAAGATTTATATCATCCTCAATACCCTCACTTGAGAACCTCGGTAGTTTAATCAGTACACTAATAAGCGGAGGATTTCTTTACCTTTTAGGTCTACTAAATACAATAGTACTTTATGAACTGTATTCGCTATACAAGGAAAGGAAACACGATAAACAAAAAATAGAGCAGATACTACAGAAAAGAGGTTTTATGAATAGGTATTTTAACAAACTATTTAAAATTGTATCAAAACAGTGGCAAATGTACATAATAGGATTACTCTTTGGACTAGGATTTGACACAGCAACAGAAGTGGCAATACTATCCATTTCAGCAATACTAGCCTCAACTTACATACATATACCAATCTATACAATCCTGATATTCCCCATTATATTCTCCTTAGGAATGTCACTAATAGACACAACAGACGGAGTATTCATGACGTTTACCTATGGCTGGGCCTTCCTATCACCTTTAAGAAAATTATGGTACAACTTAACAATGACGTTAATATCCATATTGATAGCATTTGGAATAGGCACAATAGAGTTGTTAGGACTATTACAAGCTGAGTTCAACCTAACTGGATTATTCTGGGATCAAATAGCAGCATTAAACAACGTTTATTGGGAGACAATAGGATATTATGTAATACTCACCTTCATAGTAACTTGGATAGCATCCGCAATATTATACAAGATCAAGAAAATAGAATAGCAAAACCACACGACTTATACAAGAACTATAAATTATATTGAAAGAAAAATTGACTTTATGTAGAACAATTTTAAAATAGTTTTACTTTTTTCTTCCAATATAAAGTCATTCAATATTATAACATTTTCTTCATAACGAAAATAACATTTATTAATTCATAGAAATATTTCTTACTAGTGATATATATGGCGCATCATATTGGAATACCCTACACTCCAACATATGTAGTAATAATTTACTCTATAGTAGCAATAATCCTTGCTAGGGAGTGTTCTCATGCAGTCATCTTATTCGAGAACTGTTAGTAAATTTATATCAGATCATCTCTAATATACTGTACTGCCCTCAAGTAAGTCTCGTTTAAGGGCGTTATCTCCCTAGAGAATACGTGAGGATACATAACGTTCAACAAGGCTAAACTGTAATCCACCATCCTCTGACTCCTATTAACCCTAGTATCCCTAGCTAACCTAGCAAGATGAGACCTACACCAAGAATTATGGCTCTCCACAATGTAAGTGTACTTCTTACTAGCTACGCGTTTATCAAGAACTTGATAAACACAGTAGTGATCAGTATAGTTTATCCCACTCCTAGGTAACCAGCTCAAGAGGAGACGGAAAGTCCCATAACTTCTGTCCCCAGACTCGTAAAAAGGTACCCCATCAGAAAGAGCAGAGATCCGCTCTAACCTTCCCATGCCTAACACGAAGATAAGTCCAGAACTCGTCAAACACTGTAGACTTGGCCACGAAACTCTTGAGTTGACTCTTCAATATTACCAAGCTCGTGAAGGCCTTTGTTCCAATCCTCTTCATTAGGCTGTAGATAGTAGTTAATGGCTTTCCCTCAACTCTTGATATCGCCCTCATGCTCATCCTGTTCAAGTACTCCTTTAAGATTCTCTCCCTTTGTTCCTTATTCATTCTGTGCTTCAACGTGTTGTAAAACGTTCTTCCACACACTTTACACTTGTATTTTTCTTTCCCTCTGGATGAGCCGTTCTTGACTACTCTGTTGGAGTTGCATGATGGGCATGTTGGTCTCTTCTCCCTTCTCCTCCTTATTCCCACTTTCCTCAAGTAGTAGTATAGTGTTGATGGTGGGATTCCTATTTTCGTGATCTGAACTCCCAAGGAGTATGCTGCTAACGCTAGTGCAAGATCCTTTAGCTCGTACTTTCTTGGCTTAAGATTTAAATTTCTTAAAATCAAAAGTATTAGTTGTGCGAGGATTACGGGATCCATCTGTAATAGCCTCACAGAGAATCTCGTAATCCTCGCACATAAACCTTATTCTAGAGACCGTCCTTAGCGTTCTAATTCCTTAACCTATAGGTTAAGATGAGTAATTATAAAAATTTCTAGTCTGATATAATTTTACTAATACTTTTCGAATAAGATGACTGCATGAGAACACTCCCCCTTGCTATAATACTCATATATAAAACAAAAGCCCTAAAGAAATTCAATACATTAGACTACGTTTACATGGGAATTGGAGGAGCAATAGTAGCAATACTAGACCACATTGTAGGGGATTCAATATTCATACCATCACCCTTCTAACCTTGGATAAACCCACCAGTATTCTTCAGAGTACTATCAGCATTTATAGTAATAGGACTAGTGAGGAAATTCGGAGCGGGAATGGTAACCATGGGAGTTTACGATATAATAAGTGACATCATACACTACAGTTTTGCAGGGGAACCATTATGGTTCTTCGAGGACATCATAACTTACGGCTTAACGGCAGATATAGCTATCTTAGCGACTAGGGGAAACCTATTCCTATCAAAGAAACAATGGTTAAATGCAATAGAAGGAGGAATATTAGGCTTCTCATGGTCAGTTGTACACCCATTCTTCACGTTTGGCTTCATAGCGCCATTAGTGTTTGGATTCATCCCAAATCCAACTAGAGTTTACTTCCTATTCGAAACTTATGCTGTAGGATTAACGATTATAGGAATAATAGCCTCATTACTAGCAAACAGAGTAATAAAACTAATAGTTTAAAACCACAAAGGTTAGGAATCTTTTCCCTTATAACTCCATACTGTTCATCTCTTTAAACTCTCCTCTAGGACGTGTATAAAACTTATATAAACCCTCAGAAAACCTAAAAAACACCTAAGCGTCAAACCAACAACTCCACTAGGAGAGAAAATAGAAAACCACACAACCATTTCATTATTACAGCAACACAATTACCATATCATCTCCTAACAGATCCTAATTAGAAACTACACTTACCATTCTTAAAATAAATAAAGCATCATTAAATACACATCCAGCCCTATAAGCCAAAATCCTAGATCTTAACGATTTTATGCCCACATAAACACCATAGATAAAGCGAGCAGAAAAGCCATCAGAACACTTAGCAAAAATATCTTCAACTCACATGCTACTATAAGTCTTCCTCCTCAAGCTTAAAATAATTAACCTCTTCTTCCTATCAACGAAATCCTCATCCAAAATTAGCATAATACTCAGTGTATCATACCTTGATAAACGTAAAAATCTCCACTACCAGTCTAATACACAGAAATAACACTTAGGAAAAAGTAATTATCGTCATCCTTTAGACCATACAAAAACGTCAAAAAAGCTCTTAGCACTCCTCATAATAGGCTATATAAAACTGGGAAACCCCAATATTATTAGCAAAACCCAATATCACCATTCTCAAACACAAAATACAACTTAGTCCACAACGCTGTTCAAATACTTTCCTACATAAAGCCATCAGAATCCCCCTACCTTATCCCTTAAACTTAGGAGTACATAAGATTTTTCAAAAAAGCTTAAATATTGCCCATAGTACCGAAAATACAGAATCCGAGCACTAGGTCTAGTATTTCCTTCCTGAAAATGACTTAGAGAGAGAATATAACGTTTATTTTTCTTTAATACAAGATTTATACTACACTCGCTTAAAAACTATTTACAATCACTTAAATCTCCTTGAAGAGAATCTATATTAGTATTTAAGGTTTAAAGGACTTGAAATAAATTTACACCAAGTACAAGCCTAACTCCACTAACAGCATCTACAATTGCAACCTGAAATTAATATTGGCAGAAAATATATAAAAACATAACCTTGTACCGAACAAGCTAAAAATGTTGAAGAACAGTTAAGAGAGTTTCTCACAAACGCTCACAACTATAAATAATCACATAGAAGAATACATAGCAAATGTGATCAAAGTGAATAGCACAATAACGCTAAAGAATGGATATTTTCAGATGTTGAAGAACCAAACTAACGCCTATTAAACATTTCCTATCCTCACTCTCTTCTACGCAGAACTATGACTAAATAGAAAGTATAATTAGGCCCATTAGCTGGCTTAGGATTTACCGGACCGCTTAGAATCGTTAACGACAAGGAGGCTTGCCCGATTGGGAGGCGCGGGCTAAATCCCTCGGACTTTCGCCCTCGGGACTTACACCCCGCCCCCATCAATCCCCTCTTCTAGGGGTGGGCTCTCGCGGGTTGCCCCGCATGGCTGCCTCTTTTCGGGGAGGGGTTCCCACTTAGATGCTTTCAGCGGTTACCCCACAGGGCGTGGCTGCCCGGCACTGCCCTACCGGACAACCGGTAAACTAGAGGCCCCGGTACCCTGTTCCTCTCGTACTTGGGGTACCTTCCCCTCAGGCAGCCAGCACCCCCCACCCTTAGAGTCCGACCTGTCTCGCGACGGTCTAAACCCAGCTCACGTTCCCCTTTAACGGGCGGGCAGCCCTACCCTTGGGGGCAGCTGCACCCCCAGGGTGGGAAGAGCCGACATCGATGTAGCAAACCGCGGGGTCGATGGGAGCTCTCGCCCGCGACGACCCTGTTATCCCCGGGGTAACTTTTCTGTCATGCCCGGCCCCCACGTGTGGGGGCACGAGCGTTCGCTAGGCCGCGCTTTCGCGTCGAGACCCCGTACTTTGAAGGGTCTCGTCAGGCCGGCTTTTGCCCTTGCACTCCACGGCGGCGTTCTGTACCGCCTGAGCCGACCTTTGGGCTCCCGTGTTATCTTTTCGCGGGAGTGCCGCCCCAGCCGAACCGCCCACCTGACGCTGTCCCCACCCTTATGGGCAGGTAAGCTCCTCGAGCACCCATGGGTGGTGTTTCACTTTCGGGTCCCCCATCCCCGAAGGGATGGGTTCGACCCCTCCCACCTACTCTACGCATAGGTGCCCGAGGAGCAACGCCAGGCTGCGGTGAAGCTCCACGGGGTCTTCTCTCGGTGTGGGGAGTTGCGGGACTGTGAACCCACTCTGGGCGTTCACGGGGCCCCAGGCTGGGACAGTAGGGACCACGTTGATCCATTCATGCGCGCCGGAACTTACCCGGCAAGGCATTTGGCTACCTTAAGAGGGTCAGAGTTACCCCCGGCCTTCAGTGGGGCTTCGGCCGGTTGTACCCGGCTTTCACCAACCACCAGTGGCCAGGATTTAGCCCCCGTTCACACCCTTTCGGGCTAGCGGGGACCTATGTTTTTATTAAACAGTCAGGTCCCTCTTGTCACTGCGACCTACTGAGGCCGGTTCACGACCCCAGTAGGCACCCCTTCTACCGAAGGTACGGGGCTATTTTGCCGAGTTCCCTAGCCTGAGTTAACCCCCAGACGCCTTGGGCTTCTCACCCAGGGGCACCAGTGTCGGTTCTCGGTACGGTCCTAGGGGATCGTTCTGGACTCCCTTTTCAAGGGGACCTGGGATCGGGTGAAGTCCCCAAAGGGGACCCCATCACGCCTTCGTCCCCTTCTCACCATTACGGTACTCCAGGGACTTAAGCGCTTGGATGGGGCGGTGACCCCACTCACCCTACCCAGATCCGTCAGGAGTCCAGCTTGCGTTACCGCGCCTACCCCTAGGGCGTGGGAATATTAACCCACTTCCCTTTCGGCGAGTACCTATTAGGCCTCGCCTTAGGACCGGCTCACTCCCGGCTGACGACCATTGCCGGGAAACCCTGGCCCTTCCGGCGGAGGGGAATCTCACCCCTCCTCGCTGTTACTGCCGCCGGGATCTGCACCTGTGGTGGGTCCAGTGGATCTCACGACCCACCTTCTACCCCACCACAGCGCCCCCCTACTCGTGGGGACTCAATGAGCCCCCACGCTTGGGTCTCGGCAGCCGGCTTGAGCCCCGACCAATCTTCGGGGTCTCTAGCCTCGGCGGGTGAGCTGTTACGCACTCCTTAGAGGATGGCTGCTGCTGGGCCCACCTTCCCGCTGTCTAAGGCTAGAGACGCCCTTCAACTGGCACTTAGCCGGCATTTTGGGGCCTTAACCCAAGTCTGGGCTGTTTCCCTTTCGCCACCCAACCTTACGCCGAGTGGCCCACTCCCCCCTTCTTCGGCGCCTACGGGTTTGGAGTTTGACTGGAAGTCCGGAGCTTTCGCTCCGAACCCCCAATCAGTGACTCTACCCCGTAGGCAACCTCCAGGGAGGCTGCGCTAGGACGCATTTCGGGGGGAACTAGCTATCACCGGGCTAGATTGGTCTTTCGCCCCTAGACCGGGGTCAGGGGAACGAATTGCACGTCAGAACCCCTATTCGGCCCTCCACCGGGGTTTCCCCCGGCTTCGGCCTGCCCCGGCCTAGATCGCCCGGTTTCTAGCCTCACGCCAGTGACTTCAGGCCCTGACAGACCTTGCCCCTCACCCGGTTTCCCGGGTTGCGGGCACTCGGTTTCCCTACGCCTTCGGGGTTAACCCCCTTAGGCTCGCCACTGGCGTGAACTCCCCGGCCCGTGTTTCAAGACGAAAGGCAAGACCCCGGTCCATCTCCCTCGTACTCAGGACTCGCGTCCCTTTCCTTCGGGAGACTTCACT